>JBGSOE010000019.1:0-13795 GCA_041739295.1 Thiohalobacterales bacterium
CCGAAACCGGATAGCCCCGTTCCGTGATCTGACGCACCGCGTCCCGCTTAAACTCTTCGCTGAAATTCGATTTGCTCATGATGAGCTTCTTGCCTCAAAATTAGGAAAGAAGGTGTCTACAAATCTAGGGGCTATTCAGACTGTGCATAACGCGCACCGCTATGGGGTGCGCGTTAACTCACAAGCGGGTCGCTGAGTGATTAGTCTATAGGAAAAGGTCTTGATCGCTGGAACAGGTTTATCCATCCCGGCCGGGACATCTCCATGATGCGGCGGGAAACATTGCGCGATACTTTTTCGTTGTTTGACGCTAGCTGCAACGCGCGAGCCAGCATCAATAAGGCTGATCGCTTGTCGCCTGCTCTAAAATGCGCTTCAGCGGCTGCCCGCAGGTAGCGTGTGTTCTTTGGCTGATGTTGAGAGGCTGCCTCAAAGTTGAGGATAGCGTCCTTCCACCTTTCTTCGTTGAAGGCTTTGACTCCTCTAGCTACGTGGCCTGCAACTGAGGTGGTTGGTGCTTTGGTATTTTGCACGGCAACTGTCGGCTGCCGTTCAGCCGGCGGCCGGTCATTTGGGGTCTTTCCAACTAGCGGCTGCACAGGAGGAGCGCTGATTGTCTTCGAGTGATCGATGACCGGTATAGGCGCTGGGCCCTCAATTCTCGGCTGAACACCCATTCCAAGAGGGGAACTGATTATCTTTGAGTGATCGATAGGCGCTAAAGGCGCCGGACCTGCTGATTGAGACTGCGCAGCTCTTGGCGCAGGTGAGGAAGCAGCAATTATCTTTGAATGATCTATGGGCGCTATGGGTCGCGGACCCGCACCACCCGTCGATTGCGTAGCCACAGGCTGAGCAAAAGAGGCGGTGATTATCCGCGAATGATCTATGGGCTCTATGGACCCAGGGCCAGCAAACGAGGCTTGGAAAGCACTCGTAATCTCACCAACGACCTCAGATCGTATGTGAAGATAATCGTTGGTGCGATACCCGCCCTTAATTGTCACAAACTCATAGCTAGGGAAGTAATGGACGTTCGGCATTTTGCGGACGACCTGCTCGACGCAAACTCTCAGGACCGACTTTGAATAAGCGTTGGCGAGTGCGACCTCTACCTGTCGGTGCGTTCTGCCCATTGGAATAGGGGACACGGTAAGAATGACTTCACGAAAGCCGTATCGATTCAGAAGCTTGTCGCAGATGCGAGTAAGGCAAGCCTCAGTCTCCTCAACGGTATGTTCACGAAAATCCACGCTCTTGTGAAGCACCCCCCTGAACTCAGGAATTTCGCCGCCAAAGCCTTTCACCAGAAAGGATTCAATAGCTCCCGCCGTGATAATCGCGACGTTTGCTTTTTCCAATCCGTCCTTGATGGCGGCACTCATGCGGCGGCGGATCGCCAAAGTCTGTTCGGCGGATGGCGTGCGAACATCCTTCCTGTACGGGTCCCAGTAATCTAGGCCCACTTTGATGATCGCTTCATCGCTGAGCTCGTAGTCGCCAAGCGCTACGTCAATCTCCTGTTCTATGGAAAACGGTGTGTAGTTCTGATAATGGACGCGCTCGTCCCAATCGCCCCACGCCGCTTTTACCTTGAGGACATCCGGGAACATGTCCTGAATGTCTTGTTGGAGCTTCGGGTACACTTCCACGCCGTCTTTCTCAAGGAAGTGACGTATTTCGTTTACGAAACACGAGCCCATAACGAAGAAACGGTCACTCTTAGAGACCGGGAGCGGCCCTAATTCGAGGAAGCCTGACTCCACCATTTGAGGCCACGTTTGTATCCTCTTTCCTTCTTTGAGACGGAGCTTTAAATGGTTCATCATGATGCAAAGGCACTCTAGTTTTGCTAGCTAAGGAAAGGAGTTAGTGAGAAGCAGCGACCTCGGCCCACTTCGTCTCGCCGTCTAGATGCGCTTTCTCACAATGGTTGACGTGAGCGCCAATGCCCGGCTTGTCTTTTATCTCCGCCCAGACGTCGCGGTATTGTAGGTCGGCACTCGGAAGCAGTTCTTTCGCACGGTCGGACAGCTTAGAGCGCTTCCAGAGATCAACCTGATAGGCCCGCGTTGCAAGATAGTCGATGAACCGCTCGGTGTGCTCGTTTCCGGACAGGCCGTAGGTCAAAAAGGCCGCGTAGCGTGGGCCTTCGGGTTCCGGTATCAAGTCTTCGGGGGCAGTGTTGTTGGCCTCCGGAATATCGATTGGACGTAGCGGGTCGACTTTCAGTCGCTTACCGCCGCCGGCATGGACGAGCCGCATGTTCCAAACAACTAGATCTCCCGGCACGGTGTCGACGTAGGCCACAGTCTTCGAGGAAGACAGGTCGGGACGATGTGTCCCTGGACGAAGAAGCAGGCCGCCCGAGTAGTTTCGGTGATCCTGCATATAGAGGCCGAACCGGATCGGAGTGTAGGGGGTGCCGCCCCAGTCAGGGCCCTTCATGTCGAGACGGTCGGCGTTGTCACGGTGCCAGTATGCTGTGCCGGCTGTGGTGGCGCGACTGATCGGGCTGCACCCAAAATATGCGGGCCGCCCACCAATCAGCTGGCGGGCAATGCCTGTAATCAGAGGGTCGGTGATGAGTTCGGCATAGTCATCTTGTGAGAGCAAGTCACCGCCAAACTTCGGTTTTGTATTAAGCTTTAGCTTATACTCAGCGATCCGGTCAGTGTCGAAGACATTGCGGAAAACGAGATAACCGTCATCGTTAAACTTTTTCAGATCAATATCAACCGACATAGCCCACCCCACACAAAGCTTCAGTTAAGAACCGATGCCAGTCTATATGCCACGGACGGTTGTGCGGGAAAAGCCCTTGGAACCCACTTTTCAATACACATCCCCGTTGCTAGGTCCTGTTGACAAAGTAGATTCCCAAATCAGTGGAAGCGTGATTCAAGACTGCCTTTTAGGGGGCGGTTTTGGCTCGTGACGTGCCCCCATTAAATCGGGCCGTTTGAAGCTGGAATTTTCCAATTATGATCCCGTGACCGGGAGAAGGAGAGTTCCATGAAAGCATGGAAGTTTTCGGAGGCACAGATTACCTTCGTTTTGAAGCAGGCTGAGGACGGAACAGCTGTTGGCGAGGTCTGCCGAAAGGCAGGAATTTCGGAGGCGACGTTCTACAACTGGCGCAAGCGTTACGCTGGCCTGATGCCTTCCGAGGTCAAGAGACTGCGCCAACTTGAGGAGGAGAACGCCAAGCTCAAGCGCCTAGTCGCGGACCTCAGCCTCGACAAGGCCATGCTTCAGGATGTGCTATCAAAAAAGCTCCGAAGCCTGCTCGCCGACGCCGCCTAGTCGATGAGGTGAGAGAGACCTGGAAGGTATCGGTTCGCAAGGCATGTTCGGCCCTGCGGATCGATCGTTCCCTCTACACCTACAAGGGCAAGCGCGGAGAGCAGGCACCCCTGAAGAACCGCATCAAGGAGATCTGCGAGACACGTGTCCGCTATGGATATCGGCGTGTCCACGTGCTTTTGCAGCGTGAGGGATGGCCGATCAACATGAAGCGAACAAGAAGACTTTACAATGAGTTGGGTCTTCAGCTGCGCAACAAGACACCAAAGCGCCGGGTCAAGGCCAAACTCAGGCAGGAGCGAACCGATGCGACCCACAGCAACCAGATCTGGGCCATGGACTTGGTTCACGACCAGCTCGCAACGGGCCGGAAACTGCGCATCCTGACGATCATCGACACCCACTCGCGATTTGCACCGGCCACCGATCCGCGGTTCTCCTATCGCGATGAGGATGTCGTCCATACGCTGGAACGCGTCTGCCGCCAGGTCGGTTATCCAAAGGTCATCAGGGTCGACAATGGCAGCGAATTCATCTCTCGCGACCTCGACCTTTGGGCCTACCAGAAGGATGTCGTTCTCGACTTCTCACGGCCGGGCAAACCGACAGACAACGCCTACATCGAATCGTTCAACGGCAAGTTTCGCGCCGAGTGCCTGAACCAGCACTGGTTCCTGCCCCTTGACGACGCGCGTCAGAAATTGGATGATTGGCGTAAGGACTACAATAAGGTTCAACCCCATAGCGCCATCGGCAACAAACCGCCGATTTGGCTGATGAATGGCTCAGGCGCATCCGGTCCGCCATGAGCAGTAGCCCGGGAAATCACCCAGCCCGGCGGTCTAAAATCGGGGAGCACCTCACCACAGCCGGAAACTCTAGCTTCCGGCGGCCCAAAGTTTGGTCCCAGAGCACGCGGCCTACGCCGGCTGGATACAGTTAATAGCAACCTCGGGCCAAATTAGGGCTATTGATTTCCTGACCGATTTGTAGCCATAAGACCTAAAATTGTAGACCATGAGCGTGTCCTGGTTCGCGCAGCATGAGAAAACCGCATTTGACAGAGGTGTCATGCGCGTCAGTTGTATGTCCTTTTTTGGACATAGTCGCACTTTTGTAATGTGCCCATGTCAGAATCATGATGGATCGGTCAGAGTTGAATACCATTCGTTTTGTCAGGTCTTCGAGAGACAAGAGACGGCCACGTCGTTTTCGAGACGGAGGCGCTTATCCTTCCAAGTCCACACGCAGAGAATTGACTTTGCCGCTCGGATAGGCAAGTCGGTGATTAAACTGACTGCTTTGATCACGGGGGGGGTGTTTAGTCGTGCTTTGTTTGAGCGGCGCCCAGCGAAAATGTAGTTTATAGTCGGTTCGAAGGAGTGTCTATTGGCGTGATTGCTAATAGTTTTTTGGTAAATTGAACGAGGTAGCGGAATATGATTGCCGGAAGTACAATAATGATTACTGGCGGAACGGGGTCTTTCGGGCACGCTTTTGTTCCTATGACCTTGGAGCGTTACAACCCAGCCAAGATAATCATCTACTCCCGAGATGAAATGAAGCAATGGGAAATGGCCAAAAAGTATCACTCTGATCCGAGGGTGCGCTTCTTTATTGGTGATGTTCGGGATCGTGAACGTCTCTATCGGGCTCTGGATGATGTGGACTACGTGGTCCACGCTGCGGCAACTAAGATCGTGCCCACCGCCGAATACAACCCTTTCGAGTGCATAAAGACCAACATCAACGGCGCGATGAATCTGATCGACGCTTGCATCGATAAAAAGGTGAAAAGAGTTGTCGCATTGTCCACCGACAAAGCTAGCAGCCCGATAAATCTCTATGGGGCCACCAAGCTCGCCTCCGACAAGCTCTTCGTTGCAGGGAATTCGTACGCTGGTGGCCATGACACGCGTTTTGCCGTTGTTCGGTACGGCAATGTCATGGGTTCTCGGGGCTCGGTTATTCCGTTTTTCCTCTCAATACGCGAGACCGGCGTGCTCCCCATCACGGACGAGCGGATGACGAGGTTTATGATTACGCTTGAGCAGGGTGTGGAACTGGTGTGGCATGCCTTCGATGACATGGAAGGCGGGGAAATCTACGTCAAAAAGATTCCATCGATGAAGGTCGTCGATCTTGCGACTGCCATCGCGCCGGAAGCTGAACAGAAGGTGGTCGGAATCAGACCTGGTGAGAAGCTCCATGAGCAGATGATTGGGGAAGAAGACGCCTTTCACACCTTTGAATACGATGAGTACTTCAAAATCCTGCCTGCTATCCACAACTGGACATCTTCGGAGGCACGAATCAAGAATGGCCGGAAGGTCGCGCCCGGTTTCAGCTACACGAGTGACAACAATACCGAGTGGATGCCGAAAGAGGAGCTGCAGCGCTGGGTAGCGGCCAATAGCGGCAAGATCGGAAACGTCTGAGCCATGATACCCTACGGCCGCCAAGACATCTCCCAGTCTGACATTGATTCTGTGGTTGACGTGCTGCGTTCGGACTACCTTACGCAGGGTCCCGTCATACCGGCGTTCGAGAAGGCTCTCGTTTCACATACGGGGGCCCGGTTCGCGAAGGCAGTAAACAGTGCCACATCAGCTCTCCATATTGCCTGTCTCGCGCTTGATCTGGAGCCAGGCAATTGGCTTTGGACAACACCAAACACGTTTGTCGCTTCTGCTAACTGTGCCCTCTATTGCGGGGCAAGGGTTGATTTTGTGGATATAGATCCGCGAACTTACAACATGTGTCCCCTGCAACTAGAGCGTAAACTGAAACTCGCGGAAGAGACGGGGACGCTCCCCAAGGTCGTTGTGGTTGTGCATTTCGCTGGTCAGGCGTGCCCAATGATAGAGTTCCACATGCTCGCTCAGCGCTACGGCTTCAAGATCATAGAAGATGCTTCGCATGCGATCGGCGGAAAGTACCGGGGAGAACCTATTGGGAACTGCCGCTACAGCGAAATTACGGTTTTCAGCTTCCATCCCGTGAAAATTGTAACCACCGCGGAGGGCGGTGCGGCGCTCACCAACAGCGAAGAGATTGCAGAGCGCTTGGAACTGTTTCGCAGCCACGGAATCACCCGTAGAGACAGCTTGATGACGCGCGAAAGTGACGGGCCGTGGTACTATGAACAAATTGAGCTAGGGCTGAACTACCGCATCACCGATATGCAGGCGGCGCTCGGCATGAGTCAGATGGGGCGACTGGAGAATTATGTGACCCGGCGACATCATCTCGCTCGGCGATACGATGTATTGCTGAGCGATCTGCCCGTAGTGACACCCTATCAACATCCTGACGCTTATTCCGGATTGCATCTTTATCCCATCCGCCTTCGGTTGGGTGAGATAGGCAAATCCCGACGGTTAGTATTCGAGGGCCTGAGAGCACGTGGTGTTGGAGTGAACGTGCATTACATTCCCGTTCACACGCAGCCTTACTACCAGAGCAATTTTGGATTCAAGCAGGGCGATTTTCCCGAGGCCGAACATTATTATGCCGAGGCAATCACATTGCCGCTCTATCCCAAATTGACCGAAGAGCAGCAGGATTACGTCGTTTCCTGCTTGCGTGCAGAGCTAGCGCCGTGAAGCTGGCGATAATACCGGCTCGCGGTGGCAGCAAGCGCATTCCGCGGAAGAACATTAAACTCTTCTGCGGTCGACCTATGATATCATGGACTATTGATGCTGCGCGCCAAAGCGAGTGCTTTGACCGGATCATAGTATCAACCGACGATGCCGAAATCGCTGATGTGGCGCGGGAGTTTGGTGCCGAGGTTCCGTTTGTGCGCCCTGCGCATCTTGCTGATGATTATGCGACCACAGGGGATGTTATCCGGCATGGCATCAATTGGATGGAGGAGCATGAAAGCCGGCCCGTGCTTGTTTGTTGTCTATACGCCACCGCGCCCTTTTTACTTCCGGCAGATCTAAAGCGTGGTCTTGCGGCTCTCGATGACAGCCAGGTGAGCTTCGCATTCTCCGTAACGGCCTATCCGTTTCCTATCCAGCGGGCGATTAGAATCGGGCCGATGAATAGAGTTGAAATGTTCATGCCCGAGTATTTTAACAGCCGATCGCAGGATCTTGAAGAAATGTATCACGACGCGGGCCAATTCTATTGGGGCGCCACGGATGCTTGGCTCTCGGGACGTCCGGTATATTCATCTTCAGCCTACGCAGTAGTACTTCCGCGTTATCGAGTCCAAGACATAGATACTCCTGAAGATTGGATACAAGCCGAACTAATGTTCAAATCCATCCGGAATGCCGATGCCCCGTCACCGTAGCTATCACGTTGTGTTTCGAGCTGATGCATCCGGCAATATCGGTACGGGGCATATAATGCGATGCCTAACCCTAGCTAATGCTCTAAAATCGCAAGGGCTGGAGTGCAGCTTTGTGTGTCGACCTCAGTTGGGTGACTTGATCGATTTGGTCAAGCAAAGCGGATATCAAGTTGCGGAACTGCCACAAATCATCTCAGACCAACAGCCGGCGGAGCAACAGATTGCACATGAGCATTGGCTGAAAACTGACTGGTTGACGGATGCGATGCAAACCCAGGCAGCCCTGAACAAACCAGTGGATTTTCTGATAGTTGATCATTATGCACTGGACGCGCGCTGGGAAATCTCAATGCGCCAGAGCATTAACAAGATTATGGTTATTGATGATCTTGCCGATCGCTCTCACGATTGTGACTTGTTGCTTGATCAAAATTTAGGCTCCACGTGTCAAAGCTATGAGACCCTCGTGCCTGCGCATACCAAGCTTCTGGTCGGTGCTGAATATGCGCTGCTGCGGCCGGAATTTGCGGCAATACGATCACATAGCTTGCGTCGCAGGCGTGCCACCAAGCCTTCAAGAATTATGGTCTCTATGGGTGGAGTGGACAAAGACAATATTACGTCTCGAGTCCTGACGATTTTGGACGAACTCGAAACTGAGCGTGACTTGGAAATTCTGACTATCATGGGTCCGAAAGCACCTTGGCTTAGGGACATCGTTTCGCAAGCTAGAGTAAGCCGACATCCTACGACGGTATTGTCAAACGTCAAGAACATGGCAACTCTAATGGCTGAAGCCGACATCGCTATCGGAGCGGCCGGAAGCACGTCCTGGGAAAGATGCGCCCTAGGTTTGCCGACCATTCTTGTCATACTTGCGGAGAATCAGAGGGAGGTAGGGCGAAGGCTGGCGGCCTCCGGAGCCGCAGAGTTGATTGATCTCGACGACAATTTTGGCTCACATATGGCAGCATCGCTCAGGCTGCTTTTAGATAATGATGCTGCCAGAAGCGCGATGAGCGACGGGGCTAGCGCAATTTGCGATGGGTCTGGTGTTTTCAAAGTGGCTCGGGCTGTGCTGAGCCTTCTTCGGCTGGATGGAGAAGAGGTGGTCTGATGTCCAACAGCGTGAGTTCCCGACTGCGCCCCATGTCCGACGGCGATCTGGATATGGTTAGGGAATGGCGTAACGCGCCAGCAATCAGAGAGAATATGTACACGAGTCACGAAATTACCCGCCAAGAGCATATGGCATGGTGGGAGACAACAAAGGCCGCAAGTGATAGTCGCTATCTGGTTTATGAAACCAATAGCGTGCCTATTGGGGTCGTATCATTTAACAAGATTGATAAAATCAACAATAACGCATTCTGGGCATTCTATGCGGCACCCGATGCAATACGTGGAACTGGCTCTCAAATGGAGCTGTTGGCACTTGATTTCGCGTTCACCGAACTCAACCTACATAAGCTATCCTGCGAAGTCCTCGGTTTCAATTCGCGCGTGGTTAAGCTTCATCAGAAGTTTGGGTTCTTGATTGAGGGCACATTCCGACAGCAGTTCGTCAAAAATGGCCAATGGCACGATGTTTATCGTCTTGGAATTTTAGCGAGCGAATGGCGCAAGATACGTGACGAAATACAAAGCAGAATGATGCGGGCAGAGGTAGGAGATCAATGATGAATCTGATGATTGCGGGTCGAAAAATTGGGGTCGATTACCCACCCTATGTAATCGCGGAAATGTCTGCCAATCATAACGGTAATATTGAAACAGCCTTCGCCATAATCCAACAGGCGAAAATTTCTGGTGCTGACGCTGTTAAGCTTCAGACATATAGACCTGACACTATTACACTGGATAGTGACAATGATGAATTTAGAATAGAAACTGGGTTGTGGGCCGGTAGAACGCTCTACGACCTTTATAGTGAAGCCTATATGCCATGGGAATGGCACAAGCCAATTTTTGACCGCGCCAAAGCTCTTGGCATAACTGTTTTTAGTTCGCCTTTCGACAGGACCGCAGTCGATCTGCTGGAGGATCTCAACGTTCCCGCCTACAAGATTGCGTCGTTCGAAGCGATCGATCTCCCGCTGATTAAGTATGTTGCTTCGACCGGGAAGCCTATGATCATTTCTACGGGCATGGCGAACTTTGAAGAAATCCAAGAGGCTGTGGATGCCGCTCGGTCTGGCGGTTGCAAGGAACTCGCTTTGCTTAGGTGTGTCAGCGGTTACCCCGCGCCGGCTTCGGATTATAATCTCCGTACTATCCCTGACATGAGGCAGCAATTCGGCGTCACGGTAGGTCTGTCTGACCATACTCTTGACAATACGACGGCAATCGCAAGCGTCGCTCTTGGTGCAACTATTATAGAGAAGCATTTCACGTTGGACCGTTCAGGTGGCGGTCCAGATGACAGCTTCTCTCTAGAGCCGCCAGAATTCGCTCGTCTTTGTGAGGGCGCCAGAACCGCATGGGAAGCGTTAGGATCAATAGACTATGGGCGAAAATCAAGCGAGATCGGAAATGTGAAGTTTCGCCGATCCCTCTATTTCACTAAAGACATCTCCGAAGGGGAATTAATAGCCGAGGATGCCATTCGTAGCGTCCGACCGGGATTCGGACTTCCGCCAAAGTATTTTGACAAGGTCGTTGGCTGTAGAGCGAAGCGCGACATTAAGGCTCAAACACCGGTAAGTTTTGATGCTGTCGGCGACCTTAAACTTGATTGAGTGAAGAGGCAGCGCACGGAGGGCTGTCTTGTTACGTGACAACGAACATCTGAGGAACCAGTGAGAACATTACCGCCGCAGGCGGCGAAACGTCTGTTTGAAGGGTCCAACTCTATTCGGGCTGGAGACGCCGGAACGGCGTTGCCATTGGCGATTCGCTTAAAAGCCAATGAAACCTTACCTTCAACCCCAGCGACTCGAACGCTCCAACCGGCGAGGTATGAGCGATAGACGGAGACTTCAGGGGCAGATCCCATAGGGATCGCCGGCGCTCCCGCAACGCAGCAAATTTTCGCCGCTTCTGCGGCACTGCCGAGCAAACGAGACTAGAGTAGCAGGAAATTTCAATGACCGATTCTATTGCAGACGGCGAATCCCGAGGATCCTCCCGGTGGAGCGGTAAGCCACCGCTCTTTTTGATCGGCTTCATGCCCTGGAAGACATTCATGAGCCAGTGGTTCCCTGATCATCAGGTCATTCACTGTGCAATCGGGCCCAACGCCCTCAAGAGTCTCCTGCGCCATCTTCCTCGGATTGCCACGGATAGACGGTCGAAAATCTATGTATGGAGCTACAAGGAACCGTGGATCGTCGCTTTTATCTGTCGGTTCCTTTCGGTTCCGCTGATCCGCGTCGAGGACGGCTTCCTCCGATCCGTTCAGCTCGGCGCAATGCGGGTGCCGCCGTTGTCTCTATGTTTCGCCGAGAAGGCGCTTTATTTTGACGCGACTGCCGAGAGCGAACTCGAGCATATTCTTAATACATATGATTTCGCCGCTGATACCGAATTATTGGAACGCGCACGCCGCGGCATCGCGGCCCTCGTTTCATCCAGGTTGAGCAAATACAATAGCGGGGGAGCGGTTGATATCGAGAGGATCTACGGCCCGAAAGACAAGCCTCGAGTTCTTGTCGTAGGCCAGGTCGAAGGCGACATGTCGATGATCAAGGGTATGTCGCGCCAGATGACCAACAACGATTTCGTTCGAGCGGTCGCTAGCGAGAACCCCGATGCTCAGGTGATCTACAAGCCACACCCGGAGGTACTCAAGGGCATTCGCAAGAAACCGAAGCAATCCGATCCTGATGATGTGCGTGATATCTGTATGGTTCTCGATCAGGACGTGGCCTTGGCCGATGCCTTCGAGAGCATTGACCGCGTATACACGATGACTTCCCTGTCAGGGTTTGAAGCGTTGATCCGCGGCCTGCCCGTCTCCTGCTTCGGCATGCCGTTCTACGCGGGCTGGGGTGCGACGGATGACCGCGAGACTTGCTCGCGCAGGACACAGCATCGTTCGGTGGATGAGATCTTCGCTGCAGCTTATATCCTTTACCCGCGCTACAGAGATCCTGAGACGGGCTCCGAGTTGACCTTCGAGGCGGGGCTCGCGCTCCTTCAAGAGATGAAGAAGGCGCACGATGAAGGCGCCGAAACGAGAGCTCGTTCTGATTAATCTCTACCCTGGGTGGTGCCAACAACGTCACCCTGGACTTCTCACGGCCTAGGACCAATCGACATTCATCGTATCCAGATCATGATGGCGGCGAGATGGATTAATCCGGTGAAGTGAATGGTCCTTCGTTCATAGCGCGTGGCGAAACGGCGAAAGTGTTTGAGGCTGTTGAAGCACCGTTCGATACGGTTTCGATGCTTGTAGACGATCGGGGCGTGCGGGATGATAATCTTGCGGGTGCGGTTGGAGGGGATGACCGCCTCGGCATCCATGGTCTTGATCGTCGCCCGCAAGGCATTGCTGTCATAGGCTTTATCGGCCAGCACGGCCTTGCCCACCTGCCCCTCAAGAAGCGCCGGAGCCTGCGTGATGTCACCAATCTGGCCAGCCGTCACGATAAAGCGCAAGGGGCGACCGAGCGCATCGGCCAGCATGTGGATCTTGGTGGTCAGTCCACCTCTGGAACGCCCCAGCGCCTGATCCTTGGCCCCCCTTTTCCGCTCGCCGCCTGTTGATGCGCACGTACGGTGGTGATGTCGATCATCAGGTATTGATTGTCCCGGTCGGCCGTCAGCGCATCGAAGACCCGTTCCCATACGCCAGCATGGCACCAACGGCTGAACCGGCGATGGACCGTTTTCCATTTGCCATACCGCTCCGGCAGATCCCGCCAGTGCGCGCCCGAGCGCAGGGTCCACAACCATCCGTTCACGAACAACCGGTTGTCAGTTCCGGTCCGGCCCGGATCACCCGCTTTGCCCGGCAACAAGGGCACAATTCTCGACCATTGTGCCTCGCTCAACTCATACCGCTTCACCGCTATGACAGCCCTCCGTGTTCATCAAAGATGCTCTAGAGTCAGGCATAAATTCCACTTATCCCCCTGTGCAGATTTGCCAGGCGACCTCTCAATCTCCTTGGGCCCCAATGCGGACAAAGAGCAAACTCTTGTCAACGGTCTGCCGTTGCAACGAATTTGGATCAGTCAATTCGCACTGCCTGGATATTCATGCACATTCCGGTCAAAGATGTCCTTTGCTCGCCGGAAGTCGGGATCTGACTCTGCAATTTGCTTCCGCTCATAGGCAAGATAGAGTTCGAGCTGGGTGCGATTCGCAAGCGCTCTGCGACACAGCTCATCAAGAACTTCCTCACGTTCGCTGTCCCGCATGGACGAGTAGTGTTTGCGAATGATTTCCTGCGGTGTGTACCCAAGGTTGAGTTGCAGGGCGACCTCATCTCTTATCGTCATGGTTCCGCGTTTGGCCAAGAACGGGTGAAGCACCTTGCGGAAGTCATGTGATGAGATGCAGCCGCCCGAGATCCCGGCTGCGTGGGCGGCCTCTTTGATGATCCGCTGAACCGGATCTTCAGATTTCCGGCACTGCGGCGGTTCGGCCTGGTTTCCTCGATAGCCGAGGCCAAGGGCATTCGCTTGAATATAGCGGTCCGGAAGAAAGAACGGCGCATCCTGATCGAAGGCACTAGATTTGCGCCACTCTGCCCACTCATCGAGAGCTTCGAGAAGTCCGGAGCCGAGGTCGAGGCAATAGGTTCTTATGTGCTTGCCGAGCTTGGTGTCCACCTCGCGTGGGTCCTGATTGATCCACCGGGTGCGTGTGTTTACATGCTTGCCGCGCAACGTAATCAGCGCCGCAATGCGGATCCCGGTTGCAATGAACATTGCGACTAATGCCCGATTACGCAGTTCGACGGGATTGGAACAGGGCATGGCCGTGAAGATGCAAAGGGCCTGGTCGAAGTTGAGACTGGTCCCCTTTACCGCGCTGGCTTCGGCAGAGCGCTCCCTCCGTGAAAGACTGAAGTAACCAGCGAGATCCGCGGGCATATCGCCTTTAGATTGTCGTTGCAGCCACTCAATGAACGCACGGCAACGGTCCAGCGTGTGCGAGACCGTTGAGCTGCTTAGCTCTCCTTGCCCCTCAAGACCGCGGCGACTGCGGCGACTGCGGCGACTGCGGCGACTG
>JBGSOE010000066.1:0-4379 GCA_041739295.1 Thiohalobacterales bacterium
GCCAGGGAGAGGGTGAGTCAGTTTCAGACAGCCCCCTCACCCTGGCCCTCTCCCGCGAGGGGAGAGGGGACTCTCCGTTTACAGCGTCAGGAAACCTCTGATTGATTCGCTGAAGCGGCATCTGCGGCGTTACAGCCGGGCTCAAAATGCGGGGCCAGAAAGTGGCAAACTACGTTTAAACTGCGCATTTTACCCGGTGTTACGCACCTCACCCTTCGGGCCGGCTAGCGCCGTTCTCTACGCTTCGCTACGAGTCGCCCGTCTGTGCCTTGCAGCTGCTCGCTTGATCGAATCAATCAGAGTTTCTTATTATCGACACCCGGCCAATTCCATCTCCGCATCAGCAGGCCCTCGGCTCAGTATGTCCCATGCTATACTCCGCGCCCGAGTCGGCTGGACAGTCGCGGGGGCGCAAGCCTTCGAGGAAAGTCCGGGCTCCATAGGGCAGGGTGCCAGGTAACGCCTGGGGGGCGCGAGCCCACGGCTAGTGCCACAGAAATGATACCGCCTAAGCGGTCCGTCGTAAGACGGAGTCGCCGGTAAGGGTGAAATGGTGCGGTAAGAGCGCACCGCGCCCCTGGTAACAGGGGTGGCAGGGTAAACCCCACCCGGAGCAAGACCAAATAGGGGAGCATTGGCGCGGCCCGCGTTGCTCCCGGGTAGGTTGCTTGAGGTGTGCGGCGACGTACATCCCAGATGAATGACTGTCCACGACAGAACCCGGCTTACAGGCTGACTCGTATTAATTCAGGGGCGAGGTGCTAGGTACCAGGTGCTAGGAAAAGATATCTTGCGCCTGAAGTCTTGCACCTCGATGTTGAAACGCCATTTTGGATGAAGTTGAAAGCCCGGGGTTTTCATCACCTAGAACCTAGTGCCTAGCACCTCATCCCTGCATTTATGAAACTGTATATCAAAACCCACGGCTGCCAGATGAACGAGTATGACTCGGCGAAGATCGCCGACGTGCTCGGGGCCTCCCATGGTTTCATTCAAACGCAGATCGCCGAAGAGGCGGATGTGCTGTTGCTGAATACCTGTTCGATCCGTGAAAAGGCGCAGGAGAAGGTGTTTTCGCAGCTTGGCGCCTGGCGCGAATTGAAGCTGGAGCGGCCGGAACTGGTGATCGGCGTCGGCGGTTGCGTTGCCAGTCAGGAGGGTGAGGCGTTGCGAGAGCGCGCGCCCTATGTCGATCTGGTGTTCGGTCCGCAGACGCTGCATCGTCTGCCGGATATGCTCAAGCAAATGCTGCAAGAGCGCCGTGCCATTGTCGATGTGTCTTTTCCCGAGATTGAAAAGTTCGATAACTTGCCTGCGCCGCGTGCGGACGGTCCGACCGCCTTTGTGTCGATCATGGAAGGTTGCAGCAAATATTGCAGTTTCTGCGTGGTGCCCTACACCCGCGGCGAAGAGGTCAGTCGGCCGTTCGACGATATCATCGCCGAGGTGGCCGCACTCGCTGAACAGGGTGTGCGTGAAGTCACGCTATTAGGTCAGAACGTTAACGCCTACCGCGGTGATATGCACGATGGTGGTGTTGCTGACCTGGCGCTGTTGATCAGCTATATCGCCGCCATCGATGGTCTTGATCGCATCCGTTACACCACCTCGCATCCGCTGGAAATGAGCGACAGCCTGATTCAGGCCTATCGCGATGTGCCGGAGTTGGTCAGTCAGCTGCATCTGCCGGTGCAGAGTGGTTCGGATCGTATTCTCGCACTGATGAAGCGCAATCACACCGCGCTGGAATATAAATCCATTATTCGACGTTTGCGCGAGGCGCGGCCGGATCTGAGCCTGTCGTCGGATTTCATCATCGGCTTTCCCGGCGAAACTGATGCGGATTTCGAGGCGACCATGCAGTTGATTGAAGATCTGCGTTTTGATCATGCCTTCAGCTTTATCTACAGTGCCCGACCGGGCACGCCGGCGGCGTCGCTACCCGATGATGTCAGTATTGACGTGAAGAAGGCGCGTTTGGCGCGACTACAGGCACGTGTTGCCGAGTTCGCGGCCGAGTTCAATCAGTCGCTGGTCGGTAGCGTGCAGCGCGTGCTGGTGGATCGTCCCTCGCGTCGGGATGCGCAAGAGATGGCCGGTCGTACCGAAAGTAATCGCGTCGTCAATTTCGCCGGCAGTTCGGATCTGATTGGCCGCTTTGTCAACGTGCGCATTACCGATGCACTACCGAATTCATTGCGCGGCGATTACCTGGGGCCAGCCGAAACCCGCGTCGGCTCCCGCGTTGCCTACGGGTCCTGAGACGCCTGCAAAATCCCCTTGGACCTTCAACCTACAACTATCGATATGCTCCTCGAACCTGCCGACAATCGTCGGCTGGCGAATCTGTGCGGACAGTTTGATCAACACCTGCGTCAAATCGAACGTCGCCTGGGTGTTGAGATCAACAATCGCGGCAATCAGTTTCATGTCATCGGTACCGGTCAGGCCGTACGTACGGCCGGGCGGGTATTGGAAAGGCTTTATCTTGAAGCGGACGCCATTGCCGTGACTCCCGAGCAAGTACATTTGCAGTTGCAGCAGGCCGACGCGGAGGCTGCCGCGCCCATTGAGGATCCAGAGCTTCCGGACATATCGATTCAGACTCGGCAAGGACAGATCCGCGGCCGCGGTCCGAATCAAAAACGTTATCTCGCCAGTATCGTCGCGCATGATTTGAATTTCGGTATCGGCCCTGCCGGTACCGGCAAGACCTATCTTGCCGTGGCCGCGGCTGTGCAGGCGCTGGAGCGCGAGCAGATCAGTCGTATTGTGCTGGTGCGTCCGGCGGTCGAGGCCGGTGAGCGACTGGGTTTTCTCCCAGGCGATATGGCTCAGAAAGTTGATCCCTATCTACGTCCGCTGTATGACGCACTCTACGAGATGCTCGGTTTCGAACGGGTCTCAAAATTGATGGAGCGGCACGTCATAGAAGTTGCGCCGCTGGCGTTCATGCGTGGCCGCACGCTGAACGAATCTTTCATCATTCTCGACGAGGCGCAAAACACCACGCTTGAGCAGATGAAAATGTTTTTGACGCGTATCGGCTTTGGCTCCACAGCGGTAGTGACCGGTGATGTGACACAGATCGATCTGCCGCGCGGGTCACCCTCCGGGCTGCGTCATGTGGTCGATGTGCTGAAAGATGTTGAAGGTATCAGCTTCACGTTCTTCAACGCCCATGATGTAGTGCGTCATCCGTTGGTGCAGCGCATCGTCACGGCCTACGATGCCTATGAAAAGCTCAATGATAAGGACGGAGACAAGCGCCATGAGCGCTGAGCGTGCGCAACCTGCATTGCGTCTCTATCTTGATGTGCAGCGTGCCAGTAAGTCCGCCGCTTTACCCGGCGATGCGCAGTTGCGCAGCTGGGCGCGCGCAGCGCTGACGGACATCGGTGGTACGCATGAACTCACGCTGCGCCTGGTCGATGAGGGCGAGAGCGCGGAATTGAATTCAGGCTATCGCCACAAGAGCGGTCCGACCAATGTGCTATCGTTTCCCTTTGAAGCGCCTCCGGGTGTGGCGTCGCGACTGCTTGGTGATCTGATCATCTGTGCGCAAGTGGTGGAGCGCGAGGCGCGCGAACAAGGTAAGAACGCGCTGGCACATTGGGCGCACATGGTGGTCCATGGCATCCTGCACCTGCGAGGTTACGATCATTTGACGGATGCCGAGGCTGCGGCCATGGAAATGCTTGAAACAACAATATTGGCCCGGTTAGGCTATGCCGATCCTTATATAAGCAGGAACTAGGTGCTAGGTTCTAGGGCCGATTCCCCGGAACCATCCGCCTAATTCCTGGACACTGAAAATTATGGACGAACGACCTAGTCAATCCAGCACCTCCTCCCGCTCCTGGGTTGAACGCCTGAGCAACGCGTTGTTGCGTGAGCCCAAAGATCGTGAACAGCTCGTTGAGCTGCTGCGTGATGCGCAACGCCGCAATCTGCTGGACGCCGAGGCGCTTGGCATGATTGAAAGTGTGCTGCAGGTGGGTGAGATGCAAGTGCGCGATATTATGATTCCGCGCGCACAGATGGCGGTGGTCAACCATGATGTGACTCCAGACGTGGTGCTGCCAATGATTATCGAATCCGGGCATTCGCGTTTCCCGGTCATCAGTGATAGTCGTGATGAAGTGGTTGGCATTCTGCTGGCCAAGGATTTGCTGCGCTATCGTTTCGATGCAGGCGCCACATTCGACATCAAGGATGTCATGCGGCCGGCGGTGTTCATCCCGGAAAGCAAACGTCTCAATGTGCTGCTCAAGGAATTCCGCGCAAGCCGCAACCATCTTGCCATTGTGGTGGACGAATATGGTGGTGTGGCCGGCATGGTCACTATCGAGGATGTTTTGGAGCAGATCGTCGGCGAA
>JBGSOE010000086.1:0-6576 GCA_041739295.1 Thiohalobacterales bacterium
GTCCACGGCAGCAACATCCGATTCGGTACGTACCTGCACCTTGGAGACAATACCCACCACGTCGTGTTTGATGCGCTCAAGCATGGCAGAGAACATCTCGAAGGCCTCGCGTTTGTATTCCTGCTTGGGATTTTTCTGGGCGTAACCGCGCAGACCAATCCCCTGACGCAGATAATCCATCGCGGCCAGATGTTCTTTCCAGGCCTGATCCAGCACCTGCAGCATGATAGATTTTTCAAAATGACGGACTACCTGCACGCCAGCCAAGGCCTCCTTGGTGTGATAGGCATCGGTCATCTCTTGCAGGATGCGTTCACGCAGCGTCTCTTCGCTAAGGTTGGCATCCTGCTCTAACCATTGCTTGATTTCGAGACGTTGACCAAACTCGGATTCCAAGGCAGTTTCGAGCGCGCCGACATCCCATTGCTCTTCCAGGCTGTTCGGCGGAATGTAAGTCTCTATCACTGCACCAATCACATCGCGGCGAATACCTGCAATGGTCTCGGAAATATCATCTTCCGCCATCAACTCATTGCGCTGTTGATAGACAACTTTGCGCTGGTCGTTGGCAACATCGTCGTATTCCAGCAACTGCTTGCGGATATCGAAGTTGTGCGCCTCGACCTTGCGTTGGGCATTGACGATCGCCTTGGTCACCCAGGGGTGTTCGATAGCCTCGCCTTCCTTCATACCCAGCTTCTGCATCAGCGCAGAAACGCGGTCTGAGGCGAAGATACGCATCAAGTTATCTTCCAGCGACAGATAGAAACGCGTGGAACCCGGATCACCCTGACGACCAGCACGACCACGCAGCTGATTGTCGATACGCCGTGATTCGTGACGCTCGGTACCGATGATGTGCAAACCACCCGCTTCCAGCACCTGATCGTGGCGTTTCTGCCAGACTTCACGCGCCTTGGCACGATCCGCGTCCGTGGCTGTATCGCCCAGGGCGCGCAATTCGGCCTCCAGGCTGCCACCGAGCACGATATCGGTACCACGGCCAGCCATGTTGGTGGCCAGCGTCACAGCACCGGGTCGACCGGCCTGCTCGACAATATGTGCCTCGCGTTCATGCTGCTTGGCATTCAGCACTTCGTGCTTGATGCCGGCCTTCGTCAGCAGGCCCGATAGATATTCCGATGTCTCCACCGAGGCTGTACCGACCAGCACCGGCTGGGTGCGCTTTATACAGTCGCGAATATCCTCGATGATGGCATCGAACTTTTCGGTCTTGGTGAGAAACACCAGATCGCCCATATCCTTACGCACCATTGGGCGGTGGGTCGGGATAACCGTCACTTCGAGACCATAGATCTGCTGAAATTCGTAGGCCTCGGTATCGGCCGTGCCGGTCATGCCAGACAGTTTGGTGTAGAGACGGAAATAATTCTGGAAGGTGATTGAAGCCAGCGTCTGATTTTCATTTTGAATACGGACGCCTTCCTTCGCTTCCACGGCCTGATGCAGACCTTCAGACCAGCGGCGTCCCGGCATGGTACGGCCGGTGAATTCATCAACGATGACAATCTCGCCATCCTTGACGATGTAATCAACATCACGATGGAAAATCACCTGCGCGCGCAATGCGGCATTGAGATGGTGTATCAGTCCTAGATTAGTGGCGTCGTACAGACTCTCACCCTCACGCAATAGTCCAATGCCAGTCAGCAACTCCTCGACATGCGCGTGACCTGACTCGGTCAGCAGGATCTGTTTGTTTTTCTCGTCGAGCGAATAGTCACCGGGGCCGTCCTCTTCCTGCTGACGAACCAGCTCCGGAATGAGCACACCGATACGCGTATATAGTTCGCTGTTATCGTCGGTGGGACCGGAAATGATCAGCGGCGTGCGCGCCTCGTCGATCAGAATCGAATCCACTTCGTCGACCACGGCGTAATACGTTTCGCGCTGGACCTTGTCTTCCCTGCGGAAGGCCATGTTGTCGCGCAAATAGTCGAAGCCGTATTCGTTATTGGTGCCGTAGGTGATATCACAGGCGTACGCGGCGCGTTTTTCTTCGGACGACATGCCTTGCACCACCACACCGGTAGTCATGCCGAGAAAGCTGTACACCTGCCCCATCCAGCCGGCGTCGCGCCGTGCGAGATAATCGTTGACCGTGATGACGTGCACGCCCTTGCCTGGCAGCGCGTTCAGATACACTGCCAGTGTTGCCACCAATGTTTTGCCTTCACCAGTGCGCATTTCCGCGATGCGTCCCTGATGCAGCACCATGCCACCGACCAGTTGCACATCGAAGTGACGCATGTTGAGCACACGTTTGCCCGCCTCGCGCACGACCGCAAAGGCCTCGGGCAACAGATCTTCCAGCGCTGTACCGTCGGCGAGCTGCTGGCGAAAGTGATCGGTGCGGCCACGCAACTCGGCATCACTGAGTTTTTCAAGTTCCGGCTCATACGCATTGATCTGCGCGACCGATTTGAACATACGTTTGACTTGGCGCTCGTTACGGCTGCCAAAGATTTTGCGGGCGAGATTTCCTAGCATGTGGGTAGCGTCGTTCTTGGTTTGTGAGGCGGCTTGCGCGGAGGTGGGCATGATACCCCAACTGCCGGCAGATTTGCAGACAGGACAAGGGTATATCAGTGTCCGAGCAGGAAAATCAGCGTGCGGCGGTCAGATAACGCGAGGGGTCAACAGGATTTCCGTTGCGGAGGACTTCAAAATGGACGTGTGGGCCCGTGGAACGGCCGCTGCTGCCCATCTTGGCGATGATCTGGCCACGTTTCACCGCCTGCCCCACCTTGACCAGATTTTTCTGGCAGTGGCCATAGCGGGTCGCGAAGCCATTGCCATGATTGATTTCAACCAGATTGCCATAACCAGAACGCTGGCCAGACCAAGTCACCACGCCGGATGCAACGGCGATGATGTCCGCGCCCAGTTTGCCGGCAAAATCCAGGCCTTCGTGCCGCGCCGGGCGTCCCGTGAACGGGTCGGTGCGTTTTCCAAAATTGGAGGATAGCCAACCATCTTTTACGGGCCGTCCAGTAGGACGCGAATGCGTATGTATATTTCGATCCTGGAGCAGATCTTCCAGTACGATCATCTGGCGCTCCCGGTCTTTTAGCTGCGCCGACAGCGCATCCAATTCTTGCATGAATGCCGGCGCCGAATAGCTAATATCCAGATCGGCGGCTTCGACGGGACCACCCTGGGCCGGCGGTTGCCCGAAGTTGAATTCACCTTTATCCAAATCGGCAAGATCGACCAAACGTTGACCAAGCCCGTCCAGCCGCATAGCCTGCGCCTGAATCTGCGCAACCCGTAGCGCCAGGGCATCCAAGTGCGCCTGACTGGTACGTCGGGCCTGCTCGATGGCCTGCTGCTGTTTCTGCAGGTCGGAACGCCAGTCGGGGGTCGTTACGACGGTTGCCTCGGCCACAGTACCCGTATTATTGCCGCCCAACCGGTACCCGCTGTAGAACAACAAGCTGCACACCATCGCGATCAAGGCCAGTATGGGCAGATATAATCGTGGCCGACTCAGATTGAGACTGCCCGGTCTGCCCTGTAGAGTGGTGAAGAGGATGATGTTCATAATTCTTACGGCCTTCAAGCTGTCTGACCCAACCCTTAATGCAAGAGCCGGACCTATATACCCATGTCGACCAAATACCCACGTTCTATAGCCAAAATTATTGAACAGGTCGGCATTTCTGGCCATTCCTCACTCACTGCGCAGGTCCGTCAATTGGCCGTCATTGAGCGGCAGGTTAGGGCCTGTCTACCTGTCGATCTGGCGGAACACTGTCAGGTTGCGGGTATCGGCGATGGCTGCCTGCGCCTGGCCACAGATAGCCCAGCCTGGGCCGCGCGGCTACGGTTCCAAGGGCCACGCCTAATTCAACAACTAACGCGTCAAGGGGTGGCAACCCTGCACACGGTGCAGGTACGGATCATACCGCTGGCCACTAAACCCAATCCACCCACACGCAAACCCCAAATGGCAGCAAAAAGTGCCCAGTTGCTGGAACAGACAGCTAAGGCAATCGCCGACCCAGGGTTGGCTCAAGCCTTAAGAAGATTGGCCCGAAACCGGGCCGGACCGCATCGCTGATATAAATGAGATATCCGCGATCCCTGCGGGCACAACGATTTTGGAATTAAGCGACCGGTACTGGTTGCAGGAATGAAATCGGTGCCGTCGCCGCATCCTCGAAAATCACTTCTTCCCAGGAGGCTTCATCGGCCAACAACTCGCGTAACAAACGGTTGTTGATGGCGTGTCCGGATTTATGCCCGTGGAAGGCACCAATCAGGCTGTGGCCCAATAGATATAGGTCACCAATGGCATCCAGGATCTTGTGCTTAACGAACTCGTCTTCGTAGCGCAGACCGTCTTCGTTCAACACCCGATAGTCATCAACGACAACGGCATTGTCGAGACTGCCACCGAGCGCGAGATTGCGTTCGCGCAGACGTTCAATGTCGCGCATGAAACCGAAGGTGCGCGCACGACTGACTTCACGCACGAAAGAGGTCGTTGAAAAATCCACTTCTGAACACAGTGCATTGTCACGGAATGCAGGGTGATCGAATTCGATGGTGAAACCAACTTTGAAGCCGTCGAAGGGTTCAAAGCAGGCCCACTTGTCACCATCCTCGACACGGATAGGACGTTTAATACGGATAAAACGCTTAGGCGCGTTCTGCTCTTCTATACCCGCAGATTGCACCAAAAACACAAACGGACCCGCGCTACCATCCATGATCGGCACTTCTGGTGCACTCAAATCAACATAAGCATTGTCGATGCCTAAGCCAGCCAGTGCTGACAGCAGATGCTCAACCGTGGAGATACGAACGCCATTTTTGATCAGCGTAGTCGACAGCTGAGTATCACCGACGTTCTCGGGGCTGGCCTTGATCTCTACCGGTTCGGGGAGATCAACACGGCGGAAAATGATGCCACTATCGATTGCAGCAGGCCGCAGCGTCAGGTAGACCTTTTCACCTGTGTGCAAACCAACCCCGGTGGCCCGGATGACATTCTTGAGCGTACGCTGACGGATCATTAGTACGTTGATTCCTCGAAATTCTGAGACGCCAGCGCCAACGGCTGCCGCGAAAAGTGCGGGCATGTTACCACATGCCTACAACAGCGAAAAGCCAATCGATGCCGGGCCCGATATAAGCTGCTGAACACTCAGCGCAAAATCAGCTAATAATCTGTTGCATAGTTACAACAAGGAAAGGGCCACAACCGGCCAGCCCGTCCCGAGGAGACGAGAAGGCCGGAACCGACCGATTGCGGCGACAACGCTGTTACCGACCTCAGTCCGCCTGGCGACGCAGGAACGCCGGAATATCCAGATATTCCAGATCTGTGTCGTAGTTTGGCGGGGTCGAAAAATCCGCACCCACGGCACGCTTGTTGCGCATCACGGTCGGACGATCCAGGTGGTGATAGTCCGGCTCGCCGTCGGCCTTTTTCTCTACCAGCTTGACCTTCGGCTCTTCCGAAACTGGCGCATGCATAGCCGCTGGATTTCCCAGACCGGTTGCCACCACAGTTACCCGCAGCTCGTCCTTCATCTCCGGATCGATCACGGTACCCACCACAACCGTGGCGTTCTCGGAGGCAAATTCCTTGACTACGTTACCAACTTCTTCGAACTCGCCAATTGACAGGTTCATGCCAGCAGTCACATTGACCAGAATACCAGCCGCGCCCATCAGGTTTACATCTTCCAGCAGCGGACTAGCAATGGCGGCTTCGGCGGCCTCGCGGGCACGGTCCTCACCGACCGCACGACCCGAACCCATCATGGCCATACCCATTTCCGACATCACGGTACGCACGTCGGCAAAGTCGACATTGATCAGACCCGGGCGGGTGATCAGTTCGGCAATGCCTTGCACGGCACCGAGCAGTACGTCATTGGCGGACTTGAAGGCATCCAGCAGGCTGATGTTCTTGCCCAGCACGGCCATCAACTTCTCGTTCGGGATGGTGATCAGCGAATCGACGTACTGCGCCAATTCATGGATACCTCGCTCGGCAATGGCCATGCGCTTACGGCCTTCGAACGGGAACGGCTTGGTGACAACTGCCACGGTCAAAATACCCATCTCACGTGCGATCTGCGCCACGATGGGCGCCGCGCCGGTGCCAGTACCACCACCCATACCAGCGGTGATGAACAACATGTCTGCGCCTTCGATCACTTCCATGATGCGCTCACGATCTTCCATTGCGGCTTGTCGGCCGATATCTGGATTCGCGCCCGCACCCAGGCCCTTGGTCATGCCGGAACCCAATTGTAATGCCACGCGGGCATTGATGTTCAGCAGCGCCTGGGCATCGGTGTTGGCGCAGATAAAATCGACGCCTTCGACGTTATTATCGATCATGTGTTTGACAGCGTTACCGCCACCGCCGCCCACCCCGATGACCTTGATGATTGCATTTGATGGAACAGTATCGATCAGTTCAAACATGGTCTTTCTCCCCTTTTATATAAATCTGCCGCGCTCGCACGCAACCCTCTAGAACAACTCCACAACAACACCACAACAACACACTGCTAAAAATTGCTTTGTAGCCAG
>JBGSOE010000097.1:0-44953 GCA_041739295.1 Thiohalobacterales bacterium
CATGAACTCCGACTTCTACGACAGTTTGGTGCGGTTCGCTCTGCTCACCACACCCTACGAGATAAATTGAAAATGCAATTTGAAGTTCAGAAAACAGACGGCGTTGCACGCCGCGGCGCGCTGACATTCGCGCGCGGTCGCGTCGATACGCCGGCCTTCATGCCAGTCGGTACCTATGGCACGGTCAAAGCGATGCTGCCGGAAGAGGTTGCCGCGACCGGTGCGCAGATCATCCTGGGTAATACCTTTCATCTGATGTTGCGCCCTGGCGTGGAGATCATGCGCGCGCACGGTGATCTTCACGATTTTATGCAATGGTCGGGGCCGATCCTGACCGACTCCGGTGGTTTTCAAGTATTCAGTCTGGGTGATATGCGCAAGATAACGGAGGAGGGCGTAACCTTCCGTTCGCCGATCAACGGTTCGAAGGTGTTTCTCGGTCCGGAGGAATCCATGGCCGTGCAGCGTGCGCTGGGTTCGGACATCGTCATGATCTTTGATGAATGCACGCCCTATCCGGCCACCGAGGTGCAGGCGAGAACTTCGATGGAGTTGTCCCTGCGCTGGGCGGTGCGTTCCAAACAGGCGCATGCGGATAACTCAAATGCGTTGTTCGGCATTGTGCAGGGTGGTATGTATCCGGCGTTGCGCAGTGAATCTTTGCAGGGATTGGCCGAGACTGGCTTCGATGGCTACGCCATCGGCGGACTGTCGGTCGGCGAGACGGAACCGGAACGGCTGCATATCCTGGATAATCTGATGCCGCAGATGCCGGCTGATCGGCCACGCTATTTGATGGGTGTGGGACGGCCCGAAGATATTGTCGAGGCAGTACGTCGTGGAGTCGATATGTTCGACTGCGTGATGCCGACCCGTAATGCACGTAACGGACACCTGTTCACCCACAGCGGGGTGGTGAAGCTCCGCAACAGCGCCAATCGGACCGATACTGGCCCCGTGGACCCCGATTGCGATTGTGACACCTGCCGCCGTTACAGCCGGGCCTACCTCTACCATTTGGACAAATGCAACGAGATCCTGGGCGCCCGCCTGAATACCCTGCACAACCTTTATTACTACCAGACCTTGATGCGGGGCCTGCGTGACGCCATATCCGCCGGGAGGCTGGCGGACTATGTGGCAGATTTCTACGCCAGGCGCGACCAGGCCGTACCGCCTGTGCCATAATACCGGCCGTTTTGCCGCTCGGCGTGGTATATCCAGGTCCGGCGGTATTCAAGTCTCGATACGTTCAATTTTAAGGAACCAACATGAGCTTCTTCATCTCTCAGGCATGGGCGGCCGATGCGCCGGGTCAGGCCGACCCGATTATGAGTTTCCTGCCCTTGGTTTTGATTTTTGTGGTGTTTTACTTTCTGCTGATCCGTCCGCAACAGAAGCGCGCCAAGGAACACAAGACCATGGTTGAAGGCCTGAAGAAAGGCGACTGGGTGGTCACCAACGGTGGATTACTCGGCAAGGTCACCGATCTGGGCGAAAACTTCGCCAAGCTACAGGTATCCGATGGCGTCGAAGTCAAGGTGCAGCGCGCAGCGGTTGCTGCCCTGATGCCCAAAGACGCGGTTAAAGAACTCTAATAAGAATGGGGATCGGCTTAGCCCTTCCCCTTTGCTGAAGGATTGGATTCGGATGATCAATCAGTACCCGTTGTGGAAGTACCTGATGATTGCGGTGGTCTTAGTAGTGGGCACGCTGTATGCCTTGCCTAATCTCTACGGTGAAGACCCGGCGATTCAGATCTCAGCGACTCGCGATGAAAAGGTCGATGCAGCCGTTGAAACTCAGGTGACTGATGCCTTGCGCGAGGCTGGCATTACGCCGATGGCTGTCGAGCTGCAGCAGGAACGGTTACTGGTTCGGTTTACCGATACCGAAGTACAACTGAAGGCCGCTGATAGTCTCGAAAAATTGCTGGGCAAAAAATTCGTGGTCGCCCTGAACCTGGCCAGTGCCGAGCCGGCTTGGTTACATGCTATCAACGCTCTGCCCATGTATCTGGGTCTGGATCTGCGCGGTGGTGTGCACTTCCTGATGGAAGTCGATATGGAGGCAGCGGTCGATCAGACCGAGGCACGCTATGTCGGTGAGTTCCGGGATCTGCTGCGCAAGCGCGATGAACCGATCCGCTATATCACGATTATTCGTGGTTCCGGTGGCGTAGTCGCGCAGTTTCGTAGCGCAGAAGAGCGTGATCAGGCTCTGGAAGCATTGAAGAAAGAATACGGGCGGCTGGAGTTCACAACCTCTGAAAATGTCGACAAGTGGCTGCTGACCGCGAAAATCGGGGAGCAGGAGCGTCGTGAAATACGTGGTTTTGCCCTGCAGCAAAACATCACCATCCTGCGCAATCGTGTGAATGAATTGGGTGTTGCCGAACCGGTAATTCAACAGCAAGGTGACAGCCGCGTGGTTGTGCAGTTGCCTGGTGTGCAGGACACCGCGCGCGCCAAGGAGATTCTTGGCGCGACCGCAACCTTGGAATTTCGCATGGTCGACGAAAGTCACAACGTCGCCGATGCGGTCACTTCAGGACATGTTCCTGCCGGCAGTGAACTCTATAACGAACGTAATGGCAGGCCGGTATTGCTCGATCGTCGGGTGATTCTGACCGGCGACTACATCACCGACGCAGCCTCCGGTTTCGACAATGACAGTGGCGGTGCCGCTGTCTTCATCAATCTGGACGCCAAGGGTGGCCACCAGATGTCCAATGCCACCAAGGACAACATCGGCAAGCTGATGGCCGTGGTGTTCATCGAGAACAAGGTGGAAACGCGCGAGGTCAACGGCGAGCCGGTCAAGCACAAGAGCGTAGTCAAGGAAGTCATCAATATCGCCCGCATCCAAGGTCAGCTGGGCAATCGCTTCCAGATCACCGGCCTCGACAATCCGCAGGAGGCGCGCAATCTGGCGCTGCTGTTGCGCGCTGGCGCACTGGCGGCCCCGATTGAAATCATTGAGGAGCGCACTGTAGGTCCAAGCCTGGGACGCGACAACATCAATCAAGGTTTCATGTCGGTTGTGATCGGTATGGCGCTGGTGCTGCTGTTCATGGGTGTTTACTACCGCGTGTTCGGAATGTTTGCCAATGTCGCACTGCTGCTCAACGTTGTTCTGCTGATCGCCTTGCTGTCGATGCTGCAGGCCACGCTGACCTTGCCGGGTATTGCCGGTATCGTGCTCACCGTGGGTATGGCGGTGGACGCCAATGTGCTCATCAATGAGCGTATCCGCGAGGAGTTGCGCAACGGTAATAGTCCGCAAGCGGCCATCCACTCCGGTTATGAAAAGGCCTTCTCAACCATCGCCGACGCAAACCTCACGACGTTGATCGCAGCACTGGTGCTGTTCAGTTTCGGCACCGGACCGATCAAGGGATTCGCAGTGGTATTGTCGTTGGGCATTATCACCTCGATGTTCACCGCCATCATGGTGACTCGTGCCTTGGTAAATCTTGTCTATGGCGGCCGGCGTATCACCCGGTTGTCCATTTAACGCGCGCAGGGGACGAAGCATGGAATTCTTTAAGGCTAACAGCCGTGTTGACTTCATGGGGAAGCGCAAGTTGGCGGTTGTGTTCTCTGTGGTGCTGTCGCTGATCTGTCTTGGATCGGTTTTTACCAAGGGCTTCAATTTCGGTATTGATTTCACGGGCGGCACGCTGATCGAAGTGGCGTATCCGGAGGCCGCCGATTTGAATGCGGTACGTGGAGCCTTGGCGGGAGATTTTTCCGATGCCCAGGTGCAGCATTTCGGTAGTGCACGGGATGTGCTGATCCGCATTGCACCGCGTCCGGATGAGAGTAGTGCGGTGCTCAGCGAGCGGGTATTGCAAACGCTTAAGAATGGTCCAGCCGGTGTGGAAATGCGCCGTATTGAATATGTTGGCCCGCAGGTTGGTCAGGAACTGGCCGAGAAAGGTGGGCTGGCGATCACCTATGCGTTGCTGGGTATTCTGATCTACGTAGCATTGCGCTTCGAATACCGGTTTGCGATCGGCGCGATCGTGGCCACTATCCATGACGTAATTGTCACTATCGGCATGTTCAGTCTGTTCCAGATCGAATTCGATGTGACCGTGCTGGCGGCAGTGCTGGCGGTGATCGGCTATTCGCTGAACGACACGATTGTTGTCTTCGACCGCATCCGCGAAAATTTCCGGCGCATGCGCAAGGGTACACCCCTGGAGGTGATGAACTCTGCGATCAACGAGACGCTGTCACGAACCATCATGACATCATTGGCAACATTGCTGGTGGTGGTCGCGATGTACTACTTCGGTGGCAAGGTGATCCACGGCTTCGCACTCGCGCTTATCATCGGCATATTAATCGGCACCTACTCGTCGATCTATGTTGCCAGCGCCTCGGTACTGGGATTGGGCCTGAGTAAGGTCGATCTGATGCCGGTTAAGAAAGAAGGGGCGGAGCAGGACAGCACCCCCTGACAGGAATGGCGCTTACTTAGCCCGTCAGGCGGCCTGGCAGCGTTATACATCTAGCCACGGAAGCATACTGAAAATGGCCTTTTTCTATGGTTATTTCCGTGCTCTTCCGTGAATTCCGTGGCCATCTCTCTTTTGGTTTTGGGCTCAAGTAAGCGCCATTCCCACCTGACAGGACATTTAGACGTACACAGCAAAAACCGCCCGATAGGGCGGTTTTTGCATTCCAGAACCAGAAAAATTATCGGGCCTTGCGGACTTCGTCGAAAGGGTCGGTCTCATCAACGCTCGGCAGGATTTTGCTGCACAGAGTACTGGACCGATCAGCGCACTTATCTTCATCGGCGCCACGAATGGTCAGTATGGCCCAGAGTGCGGCAGTACCCCAAAGGCCGATACCCAGCATGACCGTTTGCCAGCCAGTGCCTTCTGCGGGTCCACCCCAGATGCCGCCGTAGAGGATGCTGACGATACCGGTCAACCAGAACACGCCAATCGGAGCGGCGCAGCATCCGGCACACCCATAACGGCAGGCCGCCAGGGGAGGAGTCAAGAGCGTAAGCAGCGTAGCTTTCATGATATACACCAGCCTCTCTGCTGTTGGCGATTTTCCGATCGAAACCGGACTATAGCCTTGTATAGCACAATAATTGCCGAAGGGAAATGCACCCGCATTAACTACGGGTATGAGTCTCGCTAACCGGTCTTGCGGCGATTCTGGTCGAACTTCAAGACTTTGGCGGGTTCATTGGGGTGGTGTAGTGCGGTAATAGTGGCGGATCCACACGCCGGTGGCTCAATGCCGAGGATCTCTAGGCAGCCGGAATCGAACCAGTAGACATCCATACTTGCCAGTTCTTCCAGGCCATCCAGGGTATCCCGCATGGTCATCTCCAGCGCCTGTTTGGCACGCTCGGCATGGTTGAAGTAGGGGGTGCGCATGGGTCTGTCTGCTCCTGCCGGCGACCTGGATGCAGTCGTGCTGCCAGGTGATGCTAGTTACCCATTATGTCGGGTCAGGAGAGGTTAAACTTGAGCTGTTTCTACTGGATATCGCCCTGAATCAGGCGCCCAATTCGGCGGGTAAATGGGGACGGATGGCCTTGATCAGGGCGGCAAACACCTTGGCATTGCCCGCGACGATATTTCCGCTTTTCAGAAAACTTGGGCCGCCAGTGAAATCACCGACGATACCACCCGCCTCCTGAATCAGCAGCGCGCCAGCGGCCAGATCCCAGGTATTCAAACCGATCTCCCAGAAGCCATCCAAGCGTCCAGAGGCCACGTAGGCCAGATCCAGGGCGGCAGACCCTGGACGGCGAATGCCGGCGGTTTCCATGATCAAATCCTTGAGCATCGCCAGGTAGGCATCCAGATGATCGTGGACCTTATAGGGGAATCCGGTACCCAGCAATGCGCCGGACAGACTGTTCCGGGAACTGACGCGCAGTCGACGGTTGTTGAGCATGGCCCCGGCACCGCGGGTCGCGGTGAACATCTCCTGGCGTAGCGGGTCGTAGACCACGCCTTGTTCGAGTCGGCCTTTGTTCAACAGCGCAATCGAGACAGCGAACTGGGGAAAGCCGTGCAGAAAATTGGTCGTGCCATCAAGCGGGTCAATGACCCATTGATACTCATCGCCGTTCTGATGGCCGCTTTCCTCGGCCAGGATGCCGTGGTGTGGGTAAGCCTTCCTCAAGGCGCGGATGATGATGTCCTCGGCCTGACGGTCGATTTCGGACACATAATCATTGCGGTCTTTGCTGATGATCGTTAGCTGATCAGCACGATCCAGAGATCGCACAATCAGGTCGCCCGCAGCGCGAGCGGCGCGCGTGGCTATGTTGAGCATGGGGTGCATGGCCAGATCCGAAGGGGTAACTGAATCGGTCGGTAAGGATACCAGAGTTCGCCGGCATGTGCCGGAAATATCCGGCCTCCCGGTCAGCCCAGCTGTTGTCCAATCTGCTCGCCCATGCGTACCGGTTGACCGGCGGTTAGCGCGCGGATCCATTCCACGCGCTGCTTGCCATACAGGAGGATGACGGTCGAGCCCATATTGAAGCGGCCCATCTCGGCGCCGCGTGTCAGCTGTAAAGACTGAGGTGAATCAGCGAAATTTTCGCGGCGGACCCGATAGCCGCGCGGTGGTGTGACCACACCGGACCAGACCGTCTCGATGCAGGACACGAACAGAGCGCCCACCAGCACCATGGCCATCGGACCGGCCTCGGTATCGAACAGCGCGACCAGTCGTTCATTGCGTGCAAAGACGCGCGGCACGCTGCGTACTGTGTGTGGTGCAACACTGAACAGTCTTCCCGGCACGTAGACCGTTTCGGTCAGGCGGCCGGTCAGCGGCATGTGAATACGGTGATAGTCGCGCGGTGAGAGATACAGTGTGGCGAACGCGCCATCCTGGAAGCGCTCGGCCAAATCGGTATCGCCGCCCAGCAACTCCAGCAGACTGTAATCACGTCCCTTAGCCTGGAAGATGCGATCACCTTTGATTTTCCCTGCCTGACTTACGCGGCCATCGACGGGGCAAGCAATGCTCCCTGTATCACTGACAACCGGACGCGCATCGTTGCGCAATGCGCGCGTGAAGAAGGCATTGAAGCTGGCGAATGCCAATGCATCCGGTTGTTGTGCAACCGACATGTCGATATCAAAACGGCGACGGAAGGCGGTGATGAGCAGATTTTTCCACCAGCGCACCTCGACACGGGTCGCGGCGAGGACGATGCGCGATAGTGCATGATGCGGTAGCAGATACTGCGGCAGGCCGCGCAGATAATCGCCCGGACCGGCTCGGTCTTGATCTTGTTCAGAGCTCATGCGGAAGCAGCGTGTCAGTTATGGTGATGACTGTGATCCATCTCTGCATCCATGCCGGGACGAACCTCGGCGTGGACTTGCAGGTTATCGCCGGTGCTCAGTCGTAACTGGATCATGACATGATCACCCCGTTGCAGCGGCTTCAGAGACTGGATCAGCATGAAGTGCAACCCGCCCGGTTCAAACGTCACACTGCCGCCAGCCGGTATCACAAGCTGTTCCTGCGCAATCATGCGTGCAACTCCATCGACGATTTCGGTGCGGTGAATCTCCACAGTTTCAAATTGCGGGCTGCTGGCGCCGTTGATGGCGATATCCTGGGTGCCCGGATTATCGATTTGCAAATAGGCCGCCAGCACTTGTGATGTTGGCGGCGCTTCGCGCACCCATGCGTTGGAAACATTTAGCACATCGGCTTGGGCAATCGCAGCCGAGAGGGAACAACAGAGCGCAAAGGCGAGTGCGAAGAGTGAGCGTCTATTCATGAGTAGTCTCGTAATATTGCGTAAGTTTCTGGAAATCTTGCGCCATGCTGGCGGGGTCGAAGGGCGGTGACATCAGCGCGTGCAGTCGGCCCTGCGGATCAATCAGCAGCAACGCGGCGCTGTGGTCCATGAGGTAGCCGTCGGGACGTTCGGCTTCAACCTTGAAATAGACTACGCTCAGCTGCTTGGTCAATGCGTCGATGGCGGCCTGCGTACCGGTCACGCCGAGGAATAATGGGTTGAAAAAGGGTACGAATTTGGCCAACTGCTCCGGTGTATCGCGCGCTGGATCTATGGATATGAATATAAACTGTGGTGCTGTTGGTGTGTTCGGAAGCGCGGCGATGTTGTGAGCCACGGCGTTGAGAGTGCTCAACGTGGTGGGGCAGATATCGGGGCAGTGCGTGTAACCAAAGAACAAGAAACTCCAATGGCCGCGTAGTCGCTCTAAATCAAATACGGTGCCGTGATGGTCGGACAGCTCAAAGGCCTGTAGTTCGCGCGGTGGCACCAGCTGAGTGGTGCTCTGGCTTAGGGTCGGTGCTGCCGGCGGTACCAACATATAGTTAGCCGTAAAGATGCCGCCAATGAGTGCGGCGATGGCGGCCAGCCAGAGGGGTAGCCCCTTGCCGTTGCCTGGGGATTTAGAGTGGATATGCATGGTGCAGCATTATCACACAGCTGCCCTGAAGCGCCTATCCTCAGAAACCTCTGATAAATCCGCCATTCGCTGAAATGACGAGGCAGCCAGCAAGTGGTCAACAGTTCCAGTCCTGATCCTGAACCTTGCAGCAGAATGGGCTATTATAATGCTCCACTCTGAACATCAGGCATGGCCGACCGATGGACAACCCGGATACCCTCTTGCAGGTTTTGACCACCGTGCGCGATTTCATTCGCTGGGGCGCCAGTCGCTTCAATGAGCACAAGCTGGCATTCGGACATGGCACCGATAATGCCATCGACGAGGCGGCGGTGCTGGTTATGCATGCGCTGCATTTGCCTATCGATATGCCTGGCGCCTATCTGGATGCCACGTTGACGCCTGAAGAACGCCATGCCGTCATTGATCTCCTACGGACACGTTTTAAGGAACGGATACCCGCTGCGTATTTGATTGGCGAGGCTTGGTTTTCCGGCATGCCATTCTATGTCGACGACCGGGTGTTGATACCGCGTTCGCCGATTGCCGAATTGATCGAGGCGCAATTTTCGCCGTGGGTAGAAGCCGATTCAGTGGGTTCGATTCTCGACCTCTGCACCGGCAGCGGTTGCATTGCCATAGTCTGCGCGCATTATTTCCCCCACGCGCAGGTCGATGCCATTGATATTTCGCCTGACGCATTAGAGGTGGCAAAGCGCAATGTCGCACGCCATCATCTTGGTGATCAGGTGACACTGATCCGTTCCGATTTGTTCACAGAACTGGAAGATCAGCGCTACGACATCATCGTCAGCAATCCGCCGTATGTCGATTCCCGAGACATGGCCGCGTTACCGCTTGAGTATCGGCAAGAACCGACGCTGGGTTTGGCCGGTGGTGTGGATGGCCTGCATTTCGCGCTGCGTATATTGAATGCCGCGCTGGCGCACCTTAACCCGCATGGGATCCTGATCGTCGAAGTTGGTAACAGTGCTGAGGCGCTGGTGGAACTCTTGCCGCAGGTACCCTTCGTGTGGCTGGAATTTGCGCGTGGTGGTGATGGCGTGTTCCTACTCACGGCCGAGCAGGCGGCGGATAACCAGGCCGCCATCGCCGCAGCGCTGGCCGACCCGGTAACCTAATGATCAATTGCACGAGAGAATCAGCACGATGGATAGCCGCCCAAAAACTGCCGAAGAATACGTTGAACTGATCGATCAGGCATTATTCGAGATAGATGATCTGCGCGCCGCCGCCGAATACGATGAGGATTCAATGGGTGGGGTAGCGGAATTTCTCGAGCACCTGGATCGGGACGTGCGCGGTCTCAAGCAAGCCATGCTGGAAGGACGCTATCAGTTCAATAATAGCGATCTACCATTCATGCGTGTCGTCGAGGCGCAGGATGAGCGAATTTTGCCGTTCAAGTATTTGTTGCGCGTGATCAATGCCACTCATCGTATGGGATTGAATGTCGATGGCGAGGATTCATGAGCAAGGCTACCTGTAAAAGCGGCTACTGCCGCTCTTACGGGACGGCGCAAAATTGACCTAAGTCATCGCGCTACATCCCCTGCGACTCTAATCTGCTGCCTAACCAGACGAGGCGCGTATGTACCAGACCCTTGAATTCGATTCGGACCTGATCCGTCGCTACGACGCCAGCGGGCCGCGCTACACGTCCTATCCAACCGCCGTGCAATTTACCGAGGCATTTGATGCCGCGCGCTACCGTGAAATAGCCCAGGCAACCAACACCGGAACCCAGGCCGCACCACTGTCTCTGTATTTTCATATTCCTTTCTGCGACACCGTCTGTTTCTATTGCGCCTGCAACAAAGTCATAACTAAAAACCGCAAGCGGGCGATTCCCTATCTCGAACAGCTATTCCGTGAAGTCGAGATGCAAGGTGCGCTTTTTGATCGTAACCGGCCGGTCGATCAACTTCACTGGGGCGGCGGTACACCCACCTTCCTGAGCGCGGAGCAGATGCGTGATCTGATGCGCGTGACCGGCGAGCATTTCCAACTGCGCAACGATGACAGCGGTGAGTATTCCATTGAGATCGATCCACGCGAGGCGGATGCTGAGACCATCGCGGTGCTACGGTCGCTGGGGTTCAATCGGCTGAGTCTGGGCGTGCAGGATTTTGATCCTGACGTGCAGAAGGCAGTTAATCGTATCCAAACCGAGGCACAGACCTGGGCGGTGCTGGATGCGGCGCGCGCCGAAGGCTTCAAATCAGTCAGCGTCGATCTGATCTATGGTCTGCCGCTGCAAACCGTCGAGCGCTTCATGGTGACGCTCGATAAGGTCATTGCCGTTGGCCCAGACCGTTTATCGGTGTTCAATTACGCGCACCTTCCGCAATTGTTCAAGACGCAGCGCCAGATAAACGAGGCATTGTTGCCATCTGCGGAAGATAAGCTGGCGATCCTGGAATTTACTATTGAGCGTCTAACCCAAGCCGGTTATTTGTACATTGGCATGGATCACTTCGCGCAGCCGGACGATGAGCTTGCGGTGGCACAGCGTGAAGGTACGCTGTATCGAAATTTTCAGGGCTATTCGACTCATGCCGATTGCGATCTGGTCGCGATGGGCGCGACCGCCATCAGCAAGGTGGGTAATAGTTATAGCCAGAACCTAAAGGCACTGGATGATTATGCAGCACGCATCGATAACGGTGAGTTGGCGGTGTTTCGTGGCGTGGAGTTAAACGCGGATGATGTGCTACGCCGAGAGGTGATCACGCGATTGATTTGTAATTTCGAGTTGGATTTTGCGGTGATCGAGTCGCAATTTGGCATCGATTTCACAGCGTACTTCGCGGATGCTCTGCGGGCGCTGGAAGGTTTTGCTGCGGATGGATTGCTGGAGTTGGGTGATCACGTGTTACGGGTGCGGCCGCGTGGGCGCTTATTGATTCGCAATATCTGTATGCAGTTCGATCGCTATATAACCAGTAGTGCTGAACAGCGTTTTTCGAAGGTTATCTAATGTTACTAATGCTTGCTTACCGTAGTCTGGGTTGAGCGTCAGTCAACATTGGGGTTTACTTCGTCCAACCCAGGCTACGGTCTGTAGAAGTGAGCGGTGCAGGCAGCATAAAGTTCCGCGGCTAACTGCTGCTCCTACAAAACATCATCAGGCGCGATGGCGGTAGATCAAGCCTTCCGGTATCAACACTTCATTTTTGCTTAACTGATCCAGCGGATAACCATCGTCGGCATACGCGGCGATGCGGTCGAAGACATAAGTACCATCCGGGCGGCTGATCGTTTCGAAAATAGGCTTGCCCATGTAGTTGCCAATCTTGGGACCAAACTGACTGTTTCTACGGTTCACGGTATTTACCCTCATTCATCTCAGTAGTGATTGGCCATGATTTCGTGTTTGTCCTGGCCGAGGACTCTGTGTTCACCTATGTGAGGTCTAGCGGCGTTGCTGCCGTTTTCTTGACGGGCTCTCTTTCGGGGGTAGCGACGAGTCCCAAGGAACCGGCTACAATAGCCGCCATGTCAGGGAATAGCTTCGGAAAACTCTTTACAGTTACGTCGTTTGGCGAAAGTCACGGCCCGGCTATCGGCTGTATTGTGGACGGCTGTCCACCCGGATTGGCCCTCTCGGAGGCCGACCTGCAACACGACTTGGACCGCCGCAAACCCGGCCAAAGTCGCCATACCACCCAGCGTCGTGAGGACGATGCGGTGCAGATCCTGTCCGGGGTCTTCGAGGGGCGCACCACCGGCGCCCCGATTGCACTGATTATTCACAACACCGATCAGCGCTCGAAGGACTATTCCAACATCATGGACCGCTTCCGGCCGGGCCATGCCGACTACACCTACCAGCAGAAATACGGCTTTCGCGATTACCGCGGCGGCGGACGTTCTTCGGCGCGCGAGACAGCCATGCGTGTGGCGGCAGGTGCTATCGCGAAGAAATATCTGGCAGAGCGCGCTGGCGTGCAGATTCGTGGCTATCTGTCGCAACTCGGGCCTAATCGTCCGGCAAATTTTGATTGGTCCGTGGTCGAAACCAATCCGTTCTTCTGGCCCGATGCCGCGATGGTCTCTGAGCTTGAGACTTACATGGATGCGTTGCGTAAATCCGGCGACTCGGTTGGTGCGCGTGTAACGGTCGTGGCCAGCGGCATGCCACCAGGTTTGGGTGAACCGATCTTCGACCGCTTGGATGCCGATATCGCGCATGCGCTAATGAGTATCAATGCGGTGAAAGGCATCGAGATCGGTGCCGGCTTTGCCAGTGTCGAACAAAAAGGCACCGAGCATCGCGACGAGATGACCCCACAAGGTTTCTTGAGCAACAATGCCGGTGGCATTCTGGGTGGCATATCATCCGGTCAGGATATCGTTGCGCACATCGCCCTCAAACCTACTTCCAGTATTCGTCTGCCGGGACGGTCAGTAAATCTGGCTGGCGAACCGGTCGAGGTGGTCACGCACGGCCGCCATGATCCCTGTGTCGGTATCCGTGCAACGCCGATTGCCGAGGCCATGTTAGCCATCGTCCTGATGGATCATTTTCTGCGGCATCGCGCCCAGAATCTCGATGTGCAATCGGTCACGCCTATTATCCCTGCCAGCGCCGAGTGAGAACTTGGGAACCTCTGATTAATTTGATCAAGCGAGCAGATGCAAGGTGCGGACAGGCGACTCGAAGCGAAGCGGAGAGAACGGCGCTAGCCGGCCCGAAGGGCGAGGTGCGTAGCACCGAGTAACAAACGGAGTTTACACGGCGTCTGCCGCTTCCCGGCCTCGTATTTTGAGCCTGTCAGCAACGCGGCAGAGGCCGCTTCAGCGAATTAATCAGAGGTTTCCTTGTTAAATCCATGTGTCTAGCGCCATTTTGACTAGCACTATTCTGGCCTTCTCTCTAACTGTTGGGAATAATAAACGACTGAGTCGCTACCTCGATAAAGATTTATGACATCCTTGTCAAAAATCCACTCGCCTATGCGTTGATTAATTCCTTTTGCCCCGACCGGCCTGCGTCCGTCACGGCTGCGTATGAACTAGTTCGTATACTACTCCTCGCCACACACCGCCATGACGACCACAACACCTCTACGGCAACTACAGCCGCTGCTGCATCTTCTCCGCACTCGCTGCCGCTCATACTCCGAATATGCAGACGGTGTTGCCTAGCGGGGACTAATTGCCTGCGCTTCGCTCTTCATGGCGATTAGCGGGAGTTGGGCTATTCCGTTGAACCCGGGTTTGAAGTATTTGTAGCCAAGACCCGTCTGGGACTCGCCGATGAGAATGTCTGGACCTACATCTGCAAAGATGGCAGTCGCTTCCCAGTGCTGCTCTCGGTGACCGAGATCCGCGACGAGAATAACAGTATCATGGGTTTCCTGGGCGTAGGGGCCGATATCACCGAACGGCAGAAAATCGATCAGATGAAGAACGAATTCATTTCGGTGGTCTGCCATGAGCTGCGTACACCGCTCACTTCCATCCGCGGCTCATTGGGATTATTGGCCGGCGGAGTGGCTGGCGCATTGTCGGGACAGGCTAAATCCTTGGTTGATATCGCCTGCAACAATAGCGAACGTCTAGTTCGGCTGATCAACGACATTCTCGATATTGAAAAGATCGAGGCCGGCAAGATGGAATTTCGCATGGAACCGCTTGAACTGATGCAGGTGGTTAACCAGGCAACACTCGACAATAAGGGCTTTGCCGATGCGCATGGTGTACAGGTGAAAGTAGTACAGGCCAGTGAAGTGCAAGTGCGAGGCGATCACGATCGCTTGATGCAGGTGCTTACCAATCTGTTGTCAAACGCGGTCAAGTTTTCCTCGCGGTCGAGTGAGGTGCAGATTGCGGTGACGACTGAACAGGCTTGGGTGCGCATCGCGATCAAGGATCAGGGGCCTGGAATTCCGATCGAATTCCAGGAACGCGTCTTTCAGAAATTCGCTCAGGCTGACGGTTCGGATACGCGCGCCAGTGGTGGTACCGGTTTGGGTTTGCACATCTGTAAGGAGTTGATCGGGCGGATGGGAGGGCGAATCGAGTTCGAGACCCAGATAGGCGCTGGTGCAGTCTTCTACTGTGAATTACCGATTCAATCAGACCCTATGCAGGGTGTTAGTCGGGAAATCAATGCTGCAGCCTCCGAATTGGCGGTACTGGTCTGTGAGGACGACGCCGACGTCGCTCATCTTCTGCGGCTGATGCTGCAACAAGCCGGTTACCAGGTGGATATCGCCAAGGATGCCTATGAGACGCGGATGCTGCTAGATAGCCACGTCTATGTCGCCATGGCGCTAGACATCATGTTGCCGGGCAAGGATGGGCTCACGTTGATTCGTGAACTGCGCCGCGTTGTGAAAACCCGTAATCAGCCTATTGTGGTAGTGTCTGCGGTCGCGTCCCACGGCAAGCGCGAGTTGAATGGCGGCGCGATCGGTATTGTAGATTGGTTGGACAAGCCAATTGATCAGCAACGTCTGGTTGCTGCCGTTGATAGTATTGTCCAGCACCGCGACCGATCCACGCGTATTTTGCATGTCGAAGATGATGCTGAGGTGCGGGCAGTGGTGGCCGGGATTCTGAGCGGCATCGCCGTGGTACGGGGTGTTGCGAGTCTGGCCGAGGCAAGTTCAGAAGTCACGACCAATAACTATGATTTGATCATCCTGGACTTGGGTCTGCCGGATGGCGATGGTGTCGGCCTATTGTCACTGTTGAAGGCGCAAGGCGTGACTACGCCGGATGTAGTATTTTCGGCCCAGAATATTGATCAGGACATCAATACTGGTGTAGCCGAGTCCTTACTAATGAACGGCTGCTACAGACCATACAGCAGATCCTGGCACGTACCATCGGGCTGAAGAATCTGGTCCGTTGATGTTGATATCTGCATACAACACGGGACGAAGGAGTTAAACGGTATGGGGCGGTTGCTTGAACGCATACTATATGTCGAAGACGAGCCGGATATTCAGGCCGTGGCAAGGTTGGCGCTGGAACATCTCGGCGGTTTCACTGTGGAAGTCTGTAGCTCGGGTAGCGAAGCGTTAAGCAAGATCGCTACATATACACCGGATCTGATTTTACTGGATGTAATGATGCCCGGTATGGATGGACCGACCACGCTGGCGGAGTTGCGCAAAACGTCGATCTGTGCAGTAACGCCGGTAGTATTTATGACAGCCAAAGTACAACCGCAGGAAGTGACTCATTACTTGAGTCTAGGCGCGATCGACGTCATTCCAAAGCCGTTTGACCCGATGACCTTGGCTGACAAGGTGCGCAGCATTTGGGATAGCCGTAATGACAGGTAGTGATTTAGAAGCCAGGCTGGCTGAAATTAAGCAGGCATACCAAGCAGAGTTACCGAACAAGGTAAGTGATTTGAAGGCCGTTTGGAACGGTGTCGAGGCGGAGCACTGGGGTGCCGACCGTTTGCAGGAATTGCATCGACTTATACACGGTTTGACAGGCTCGGGTGCCACTTTTGGTTTTGAGCATCTCAGTTTCCGTGCGCATCGCCGCGGCAAACCGTTCACCTTTGCCATGATCGATATCGATTGGTTTAAGACTGTCAATGACACCTACGGTCATCCGGTGAGTGATTGAGTTATTAAGAGTCTTACCCGATGGTTGCAGTAACGCTTACCTAAGGCGGATGTTATCGGCGCTTCGGTGGTGAGGAGTTCGCTGTGCTGTTACCGGATACCGCGTTGGAATCCGCTTTGCCTGTGCTGGAGAAGCTGCGCGAATCGTTTGAGAACATTCGCCAAACGTTCGGTGAGACGGAGTTCTGTGTCAGTTTCAGCTGTGGAGTGGCGGCGTATCCTGGGTACCAAACCGCCGAGGACATCCTCTATCATTCAGACGCCGCCCTGTATAAGGCTAAACGCCAGGGCCGCAACCGGGTGGTGATTGCGGACTGATGAACGTTGCATCCCGCCGCAGTTTCTAAAGTAGATGTTAGAATGCCGCCTCGGCAAACCGCCGAGGCATAACCCCGGTTCTCTGTTTGTGACCCAATCAACGCCCCTATACTGGCGCCTGTCCGGTTTTTATTTTTTCTACTTCGCCACCCTGGGTGCGTTGGTGCCCTATTGGGGTTTGTATCTCAAGGGTGAGGGCTTTAGCGCGGCCGAAATCGGTGAGTTGGTGGCCATCATCATGGCGACCAAACTGGTGGCACCGAACGTGTGGGGTTATATCGCCGATCATACGGGGCGGCGTATCACCCTCATTCGTCTGGCGTCCTTGTTGTCGCTGCTGATTTTCTCACTCGTACTGTTCGGCAGCAGTTATCTGTGGCTGGCCGTGGTCATGGGCGGGTTCAGTTTTTTCTGGAACGCTTCGTTACCACAATTCGAGGCCATCACGCTTTCACATCTGGGTACATCCACACATCGCTATAGCAGTATCCGGCTGTGGGGATCGATTGGCTTCATCTGTACCGTCGCGGGACTTGGCTTGCTGCTCGACAGCTTTGGGCATCGCCTGATTCCCCAAATGTTGCTGCTGTTGTTCGGCCTGATCTGGCTATCCAGCCTCGCCGTACCCGATCATCTCGGGAATCACTCGGAACAGGCGCATGAGCCTTTGCGTCAGGTGCTGCGGCGCCCGAATGTCCTTGCCTTGCTGTTGGTGTGTTTCCTGATTCAGGCCGGACACGGGCCGTACTACACATTCTTTACCCTCTATTTGGAGGATTACGGCTATAGCCGCACCAGCATCGGCCAGCTCTGGGCGCTGGGCGTGCTGGCTGAGATCGGCGTGTTTCTGGTTATGCACCGCTGGCTGCCGCGCTTTGGCGCGCGGCGTCTGTTGTTGGTCAGTATCGCGTTCACCACCCTGCGCTGGTTATTGATTGCCGGGGGCGCCGATAACCTGGTTGTTATGTTGTTCGCTCAAACGCTGCACGCCGCAAGTTTCGGTGTGTATCACGCTGTATCCATTCATCTGATCCATCAATACTTCGTCGGCCGTAATCAAGGTCGTGGCCAGGCGCTCTATAGCAGTTTGAGTTTCGGCGCCGGCGGTGCGGTCGGTAGCCTCGCGGCAGGTTATCTCTGGATGGGGATAGGTCCGGAATGGACGTATGTGATTGCGGCAGGGGTAAGTGCGCTGGCGTTCGTGGTGGCGTTTAGAGGGATTCGGGAATGAGTTTGGCGGAGTTATGGAGGGGTGGCTCAGACCACAGTTCTTCCCGAGGAACTTTCGAGTATGGGGGAAATGTCGGACGCGCGGCTAACACCGCTGAATCCGACAGATTCGACGAAGAAAAATCAGCATCAATCCACAGATGTCCCAATAAGCAGTCATCCCGCCACCAATAGCTGAATCAGCGCCTCACCCGCATTCGATAAGGTCCGTTCCCGATGCCGCACCACGCCGAGTGTCCGCGCCAAGCGTAAACCCTGCACCGGAATCTCGATCACCTGTGAATCAAGCAGTGTGCGCGGCAACAGGCTCCAGCCCAGTCCCACCGACACTAGCATCTTGATGGTCTCCAAATAATTCGTCGACAATGAACAGCGCAATTGCACGCCGGCTTTTTGAAACACATGTTCGGCGATCTGCCGAGTATAAGTGGAGCTGGCTGGCAGGATGGCGGGGTAATCGGCGAGACCGCTGATCTGTACGCGACGTTGCGAGGTCAACGGATGATCGGGCGCGCAGACGACTGCGAGCGGATCGTCCCATACGGCAGTCTGTTCCAACCTTGGGCGATCTTCGGGGGGCAGGGTAACCACTGCCAGTTCAATATCGCCGATCTCAACCGAGTGGCAGGCGGCTTCTGAGTCCATGAAATGCAGATCCAGTTCGACGGAAGGATAACGTTGCACAAAGGCGCGCAGCGTCGGCGGCAGACGATGCAGGCCAATATGATGGCTGGTGGCGAGGCGCAGATTGCCTGAGACGTCGCCACTGAGATTGGACAGGGCGCGGCGACTATCTTCCAGCTCTCCGAGGATGCTGCGCGCGCGCGGCAGCAAGGCCCGACCGGCCTCGGTGAGTTTGATCGAGCGTCCGATGCGATCGAACAGTCGGGCACCGAAGGTGGTTTCCAGGCTTGCGACACGTTTACTGATGGCCGGCTGGGTCAGGTGGAGTTGTGCCGCGGCCGTGGAGAATGACTCGGCCTCGGCCACCTCGACGAAGGCGCGCAGATTGGCGATATCCATGCTTTGGACCTCTAAATTAAATTCCTATTGGTTATATATAACATGAAAAATATGAATTTGAGTTATCTGATTGCGGGGTCTACCATCGGCCGCCTGAGTAGGAGAGGACCGCCATGGCCGGGAAGACGCTTTACGACAAACTCTGGGATGCCCATGTGGTGCACACCGATGCGGGTGGTACATCACTGCTCTATATAGATCGCCATTTGGTGCATGAGGTCACCTCGCCGCAGGCCTTCGAGGGTCTGCGTCTTGCGGGTCGTGCGCCCTGGCGCGCCAGTTCCGTACTGGCCGTGCCAGATCACAATGTGCCGACCACGGCTCGCGCGGCCGGCATTACCGATCCCGTGTCGCGCGTGCAGATCGAAACGCTGGATAAAAACTGCACCGAATTCGGCATCACCGAATTCAAGATGAATGATCTGCGCCAGGGCATTGTGCATGTCATCGGTCCGGAGCAGGGCGCGACCTTGCCCGGTATGACCGTGGTCTGTGGCGATTCGCATACCTCGACCCACGGCGCCTTCGGCGCGCTGGCGTTTGGCATCGGCACCTCTGAGGTCGAGCATGTGCTGGCGACGCAATGCCTGATCCAGAAAAAATCCAAGAACATGCTGGTGCGCGTTGATGGTCAGTTGCCGCCGGGTGTGACGGCGAAGGACATCGTGTTGGCCATCATCGGCAAGATGGGAACGGCCGGTGGCACCGGCTATACCCTGGAATTCGCGGGTGAAGCGATCCGTAGCCTGTCGATGGAAGGCCGCATGAGCATCTGCAATATGGCCATCGAGGCCGGTGCGCGCGCGGGAATCATGGCTGTTGATGAGACGACGGTGGAGTACGTGCAAGGCCGTCCCTATGCGCCGACCGGCGACAATTGGGATCGCGCCGTTGCCAGTTGGTTCGATCTGCATTCGGATGACGATGCGCAGTTCGACAAGACGCTGATCCTGAATGCGGTGGATCTGGTACCGCAGGTGACCTGGGGCACGTCACCGGAAATGGTAGTCGGTGTCAATGCGCGCGTACCCGATCCCGCAGCCGAAGCGGACAAGAGCAAGGCTAACGGTATGCAACGAGCATTGGACTATATGGGTCTGAAGCCGGGTACCGCGATCAGCGATATCCACGTGGACAAGGTGTTCATTGGTTCCTGCACCAATTCACGCATAGAGGATTTGCGCGCGGCGGCCAGCGCGATTCGCGGCGGCAAGGTCGCTGCAAACATCAAGCAGGCATTAGTGGTGCCGGGTTCGGGACTGGTCAAACAGCAGGCCGAGCAGGAAGGTTTGGATAAGATCTTTGTCGCCGCTGGTTTTGAGTGGCGTGAACCGGGTTGCTCCATGTGTCTGGCTATGAATGCTGATCGCCTGGAGCCGGGCGAACGCTGTGCCTCGACCTCGAACCGCAACTTCGAAGGCCGGCAGGGGCAGGGTGGTCGTACCCCTCTGGTCAGTCCGGCGATGGCGGCAGCGGCGGCGATTGCGGGTCATTTTGTTGATGTGCGGAAGTTGGGTTAAACAATTTTGAACCGCCAAGAACGCCAAGGACGCCAAGAAAACCTAATTATGGATACATGCTTTTATCATTAAGCATTCTTGGCACCCTTGGCGGTTCACACTGGTATTTCCTGGCATCACGGCGGGTACTCGTAGAGGTTGTTATGGAAAAGTTCACAACATTGCAGGCGCTGGTGGTTCCGCTCGATCGGCCGAATGTCGATACCGATGCGATTATTCCCAAGCAATTTCTGAAGTCGATCCGCCGCAGCGGGTTCGGGCCGAATCTGTTTGATGAATGGCGCTACCTGGATCATGGTGAACCGGATCAGGACAACAGCGGGCGACCACTGAATCCGGATTTCGCGCTCAATCAACCCCGTTATCAGGGTGCGCGCATCCTGCTGGGGCGTGAGAATTTCGGCTGCGGTTCGTCACGTGAGCACGCCGTGTGGGCGCTGGAGGACTTCGGCTTCCGCGTGGTGATCGCCCCGAGCTTCGCGGACATCTTCTTCAACAACTGCTTCAAGAACGGTGTGCTGCCTATCGTGTTGGATGCGGCGAAGGTGGATACGTTGTTCAAGGCAGTCGAGGCGACGCCGGGATATCAACTCAAGGTTGATCTGGTCGCGCAAACGGTGGCTACGCCCGCCGGTGATAGCTGGAGCTTCGAGGTAGATGCTTTCCGCAAGCATTGCCTGCTGGAAGGACTGGACGACATCGGCCTGACCCTGCAACATGCGGAGGCCATCCGTGCCTATGAGGCGCGCCGTTTGTCCGAGGCACCCTGGCTGTTTAATTGATGGTCTCGGGCCAAGCCGCTAAGACGAGAACTACAAAGATTCGCGAAGTAAAAGATTGGTGAGATCTATGTTGGCGCCTTTGCGACTTTGCGCGAGGCAGAATTTCCGTGATGCGTAGGAAGGATGATGAAAAAGATTTTGGTATTGCCCGGTGATGGTATCGGTCCGGAGATTGTCGCCGAGGCCATCAAGATACTGAACTATCTCAAGGCCGAGAAAGAGCTGGAGATTGAGCTTGAGCAGGGCCTGATTGGCGGCGTGTCTTATGATGCGAACGGTGCGCCATTGACCGAGGCAACACTGGCGCAGGCCAAGGCCGCCGATGCGGTATTACTGGGTGCGGTCGGTGGCGTCAAATGGGAAGCACTGCCGATCGCCGTACGACCCGAGAAGGGCTTGCTGGGCTTACGCGCTGGTATGGGACTGTTTGCGAATCTGCGCCCGGCGATTCTCTATAAACAACTGGCCGATGCCTCCTCGCTAAAACCCGAGGTCGTCGCCGGCTTGGATATTATGATTGTTCGTGAGCTGACCGGGGGTATTTACTTCGGCCAGCCGCGCGGCGTGCGTCAACTCGTCAACGGTGAGCGCCAGGGATTCAACACATTGGTGTACAGCGAGTCGGAGATCCGGCGCATTGGTCGGGTTGCCTTCGAGATCGCTAGCAAGCGCAATGGCCGCGTCTGCTCAATCGATAAGGCCAATGTGCTGGAATGCACCGAGCTGTGGCGTGAGATGATGATCGACCTGGGCAAGGATTATCCAAAGATCGAGCTTACCCACATGTATGTCGACAATGCGGCCATGCAATTGGTGCGTGCGCCCAAGCAATTCGACGTCATGGTGACCACCAATATGTTCGGCGATATTCTCTCCGACGAAGCGGCCATGCTGACCGGCTCCATCGGTATGCTGCCTTCTGCGTCCTTGAACGAAAAGGGGCAGGGCATGTACGAGCCGATCCACGGTTCCGCACCGGATATCGCTGGTAAGGGTGTGGCGAATCCGTTGGCGACCATTCTGTCTGTCGCCATGATGCTGCGTTACAGCCTGGATCAGGCGGGACTGGCGGCACGTATTGAATCGGCGGTTGGTAAGGTGCTAGATCAGGATCTGCGCACGGCAGACATTATGTCCAAAGGTATGCGCCAGGTTGGTACCGCAGAGATGGGCGATGCGGTTCTCGCAGCTCTGCAGTGATTGAGAGCAAATGATTGGCCACGGAAAGCACGGAATAATGCAAAACCATTTTAGTCACGAACCCCTCGAAACAAGTTGAAGATAGCCCTTTTTGTGTTTGTTCGTGGGTTCCATGGCTAAGCTATTTCTTTCGCGGTATATTTACAGAATTTTACTTTTGAGGTCGGAACGGACATGAGCAAGAAGTTCGATGTGGCAGTGGTGGGTGCGACGGGAGCCGTGGGTGAAGTCATGCTGGAAATCCTGGCGGAACGTAAGTTTCCAGTGGGCGAAATCTATGCAGTCGCCAGCAGTCGTTCGGCCGGTTCGCGGGTCGCGTTTGGTGACCGTATGCTGGTGGTGCAGGATCTGGCGGAGTTTGACTTTTCCAAGGTGCAGATCGGTCTGTTCTCACCCGGTGCATCGGTGTCGGCGGTGTACGCGCCCAAGGCGGCGGCGGCTGGCTGTGTCGTGATCGATAACACCTCGCAGTTCCGTTATGACGACGACATTCCGTTGGTGGTACCGGAGGTCAATCCGCAGGCCGTGGAGCAGTACAAGGCCCGTGGGATCATCGCCAATCCCAACTGCTCGACCATTCAGATGCTGGTCGCGCTGAAGCCGATTCATGACGCTGTCGGTATCACGCGCATAAACGTCGCGACCTATCAGGCCGTTTCCGGTACCGGCAAAGAGGCCATCGAAGAGCTGGCGGGCCAGACCGCCCATTTGCTCAATGCCAAACCGATAGTGGCCAAGGTTTATCCCAAGCAGATTGCCTTCAATGTGCTGCCGCAGATCGACGTATTCATGGACAATGGTTATACCAAGGAAGAGATGAAAATGGTTTGGGAGACGCGCAAGATCATGGGCGACGACAGCATCCAAGTGAACCCGACCGCAGTGCGTGTGCCGGTGTTCTTTGGGCACTCCGAGGCCGTGCATATCGAGACTCGCGACAAGATCACGGCAGATCAGGCACGTGAATTGCTTAAGAAAGCCCCAGGGGTTGTGGTCATGGATGAGCGCAAAGACGGCGGTTATCCCACGGCAGTGACCGAAGGGGCAAATCACGACCCGGTGTATGTTGGCCGTATCCGTGAGGATATTTCCCACCCGCACGGTTTAGATTTGTGGGTGGTCGCCGATAATGTGCGCAAGGGAGCGGCGCTGAACAGTATTCAGATCGCCGAAATCTTGGTCAAAGACTATTTGTAGACTATAGTTCCCTGGGCTATACAGAAATTAATATAAAGAACGATTACTTGCGGGACATACCTCACTCACCTTCGGCAGATGGGCCTGGCTTGCATTTCGATGCATGTTGCGGTCATAAGAGGAAGAATTATGGTTAGGAAAACGGCCCTGGTGACGGCCATGTTGGGAGCGTTCGCGAGCCAGTCCTTTGCAATGGGCCTCGGTGATATTCGCCTCAATTCCGTTCTCAATCAGCCCTTACTTGCAGAGGTCGACCTGCTGTCCCCGACGCCGACGGATCTCGTCGCGCTGCGCGTGGCGCTGGCCTCAAACGAGGCTTACAACAAGGCCGGTGTTGAGCGAGCCTTCTTTCATACCAAGCTACGTTTCGAGGTTGTGAGTCGACCGAATGGCTCGGCCGTGATCAAAATCACCAGTCGCGAAGCGGTGCGTGAGCCTTACCTGGATTTCCTGCTGGAAGCGACCTGGGGTTCAGGGCAAGTACTGCGTGAATACACCGTGTTGATCGATCCACCTGCAATGATGCCAGCACCTAAGCCCATAACTCGCGCACCGGTCGCCGCGCCCATGCCGCGCGCGAGTGCAGGAACGCCTGCTCCGAGTGCCAGCACGCAATCCACTTCAATGGGGGTTGCGAGTGGCGAATACTCAGTCAGCCGCAGCGATACCTTATGGGGTGTAGCAACCGCAGTGCGTCCCGATAGTGACGTCAGCATGGAACAGACCATGCTCGGATTATTGGAGGCCAATCCGAACGCCTTCTATGACCAGAACATTAACAACCTCAAGGCAGGCTATGTGCTGCGCGTGCCGAGCCGTGAGGAAATGACCGCAGTCAGTCAGAAAGAGGCTTTGGCAGAAACGCGACGTCAGAATGCGCTCTGGCGCGAAGGTCGTACTGCTCAAACCAAGGCTGTTGCAGCCAAGCCCGCTGAGACAGCAGTCGCGGCAGCATCGGACACGACCGCAGCTACAGCGTCTGCCGCGGCCGATGCCCAACTCAAGTTGGTTGCGCCTGAGGCAAGTGCTGCAGGCAATGGATCGTCGGACGGCACAGTTGAGGATCTGCGTAAGGACCTTGCCTTGGCGGTGGAATCCGTTGAGGCCCAGCGTCAGGAGAATCAGGATCTCAACACCCGTTTGAAACAGTTGGAAGATCAGTTGAGCCAACTGCATAGAATGATTGAGCTAAAGGATAATCAGGCGGCGCAACTGGCCGGTACAGCAGCCCCGACTGATGCGACAGATACTGCAGTGACGCCTGAGACGACCACAGCAGAGGGTGAGGCAGCCGCACCTGCAATGGAGGCGCCAGCTGTGGGCGATGCCGACTCGGCGCAGATGCCGGCCGATGCACGCGTGCCGGAAACTGAATCGGACCTTATGACCGAGACAGTTGTGGAGTCGACAGATACTTCCACAGCGGAAGACACTGCATCTGAACCAGTACCCGCAGCGTCTCCAGTTATACGGGAAGAGGTTGCGGAAGAAATCGTTTCTACACCTGAACCGGTTGCTGAAGAAGGTTTGTTAGAGACCCTGTTGGCGAACCCCATGTTCAAATGGGCCGCGGGCGGTGGCGCTGTTCTGATTGCTTTGCTTGCCTGGTTGGGCATGCGTCGTGGTCGTGAGGATGACAGTGATTTTCAGGAGAGCATCCTAGCCGAGCGTCATGCCAAGGTAACAGCAGCTGCGCCAAACTATACAGCACCGGTAGCTGCTGCTGCTGCAACCGTGAAGGCAACTGCAGAAGTATCGACCAAAGATGCAGTACAGACGGATTCATCCCTGTTTACGGATTTTGCCGTCAGTGACATGGGTGCAATTCACAATGATGCGGAAGCGGATCCTGTTGCTGAGGCGGATGTGTATCTGGCCTATGGCCGCTATCAGCAGGCCGAAGAACTGATTCGTAGTGCCCTAAATCGGGCGCCGCAGCGCAACGATCTCAAGCTCAAACTGCTTGAGGTACTTTTCGCCGCCAAAAACACAAATAATTTCGACAGCGAGGCCGAAGCTTTTCTTGCCAGCCTGGGTAATCCGGACAGCGAGGAGTGGCAGCGTGTGGTGGATATGGGACTAGAGCTCAATCCCACGAATCCACTTTATGGTGCTAGCGGCGCAGTCGCGGCAGCCGGCGAAACTACGGATGCTGATATGGATTTCAGCACAGATGACAGTATGGCTTTAGCGGCCAGCGAAGCCCCTGCCGCAACCGAAGACAATAGTCTTGATTTCGACATGGGTGATCTGGCATCGTTTACCCCGCAGACGGAAGAGGCAGCACCCAGTATCCCGGCTGATGAGGATCTGAGTTTTGATCTGAGCGGCGTGGAAGCGGACGATGCCGGTGAAGGTACTCTGGCGAGTTCCGATGAGGTCGCAACCAAGCTGGATCTGGCGCGTGCCTATATTGAAATGGGTGATCCGGACGGTGCCCGCAGTATCCTCGAGGAAGTGCTGCAGGAAGGTGATGCCGCACAGAAGTCAGAGGCGCAAGGCTTGTTGCAAAAGATGTCCTGATCCATGCGATCATGAACCCCGGAATGCGCCGCATTCCGGGGTTTTGTTTTTTCTGGAGTTCAAATCTCCGCAGGCTACGGATTGCGGATTCAGGCTATGACCCTCGCACCTTCGATCCGCATTTTGTCGCTGCTGGTTTTGGCTAGCGGCTTGGCCAGTGGCCACCCTCGGGTGTTAGCCGCGGGTGGCGTTATCCTGTTGCTGGCGGGTAGTGCCGCACTGGTGCAACACCGCGGCTTCGAATGGTCCGGCCTGCTGCGCATGCTGCGACGGGTGCGCTGGCTGCTGTTGGCCATGTTGATTCTGTATGGCTGGTTCACGCCGGGTGACCCACTCCTGCCGAGTCTGGGTGACAGGTCGCCGTCGTTGGCCGGAGTGCAGCAGGGGTTGTTGCGCGTGGCAGCGTTGGTGGCCATTGTGGCGGCAGTCTATTTGTTGCTGATGACCACTCCGCGCGGTGATCTGGTGGGTGGTCTGCTCTGGTTTGGTCGGCCGCTGCGGCGGCTGGGCATGGATGATCGGCGCTTCGCAGTGCGACTGGTTCTGGCTTTGGAGGCGGTGCCACAGGTGCAGGGTTTGGCTCGCACGGCTCTGGAAACCAATACGGGCGCGTCACGGATGCAGCGACTCGGGCAGGCCGCCAGCCGGGTGCTGCAAGCTGTGTTGGAGCAGGCCGATGCGCAGCATGGCACGATCGAGGTGCCAGATTCGCAGCCGGTGCCGGGTTGGCAATGGTTGGTGCCATTATTGATAGTAGCGTTGCTCGTGACTGTCACGATAGTCTGATATCGGCTTCTGACGTGCTGATCAATGCGGTCTGCTAACATGCGCGTCTTTGATCAACCTTGAAGGTAGCGACGGCAGATGCGCATTGCGCTCGGCATCGAATACGACGGCAGCCGTTTCTGCGGGTGGCAGCGTCAACCCCACGCGAGCAGTGTGCAGGGTGCGCTGGAAACGGCGTTATCGACCGTCGCGAATCATCCCGTCGCGGTCGTCTGCGCCGGGCGCACCGACACCGGTGTGCATGCCACTGCGCAGGTGGTGCATTTTGATAGCGAGGCGCCACGGAGCATGCGCTCCTGGATCCTGGGCGCTAATTCCAATCTGCCGCCAGAGGTCTGTGTGATCTGGGCACAGCCGGTCGCCGAGGATTTCCATGCTCGCTTCGGTGCAACCGGGCGCCAATACCGCTATATCATTCTCAACCGCATCATGCGTCCCGCACTGCTGCGTCAACGCGTGTCCTGGGATTACAGAGCCTTGGATGCCGAGCGCATGGCCCAAGCCGGGCTGCTCCTGGTTGGCAGGCATGACTTCTCTTCCTTCCGTGCCCTGGCCTGTCAGGCAAAGAGTCCAGTGCGAGAGATTACCTCGCTGGAGATCCATCGCAGCGGGGAGTTCATCTATCTGGATGTTGCAGCCAATGCTTTTTTGCATCACATGGTGCGCAATATCGCCGGCACACTCATGACCGTGGGTAGCGGTGAGCGGCCGATCAGCTGGGTGGAGGATGTGCTGGCGGTGCGTGACCGTACCCTCGGTGGAGTGACCGCACCCGCAGACGGGTTATATCTGGTGCAAGTCAGTTATCCCGCGCATTTTGGCGTGCCCTGTGTGGCCCGCGTGCCAATCCTGGGATAAACGCCAGGCAACTGGCGGCGACGTGCATAGCAGTGGCACAATAGCCCATTCCCGCCCAATTGAAGCAAATCAACGGAATATTGGTGTGAATGCGAGTGGCCCCGGCGTGCGGACGCGCGTTAAAATCTGCGGTATTACCCGTCCCGAAGACGGGCTGCGCGCGGCCGAGTTGGGTGTTGATGCGATCGGTCTGGTTTTTGTCGCGGCAAGCCCGCGCGCCGTGGATGCAATTCAGGCAGCTGCGATTGCGTCGTTGCTGCCACCCTTTGTTACCCGGGTTGGATTATTCGTTGATGCCGGTGTCGAACAGGTCAAGGCAGTTTTGAACCGCGTAGCGCTCGATTTGTTGCAGTTTCACGGTAATGAATCAGCGGCCTATTGCGAACAATTCGGTCGGCCATATATCAAGGCGGTGAGTATGCGGCCGGATCGTGATGTTCTGGCCTACATGGCAGGTTATTCCAGTGCCACGGGTTTTTTGCTCGATGCATATCATCCGGCGGTGGCTGGTGGTAGCGGTGAACAGTTCGACTGGCGACGTGTGCCGGTGCAGAGTCCGCATTCTATTGTGTTGGCCGGTGGACTGGACCCCGGTAATGTTGCGGAGGCGATCCGCCAGGTGCGGCCTTATGGCGTCGATGTCAGCAGTGGTGTTGAATCGGCGAAGGGCATTAAGGACGCAACGAAAATGGCTGAATTTATGTTAGGAGTACAGCGTGGCGACCACGAATCCGCTAGCTAAACCCACTGTGTGGAATGACTTCCCGGATGCCAATGGGCATTTTGGTCCTTATGGCGGGCGGTTTGTTGCCGAGACGCTGATGGGTCCGATTGAGGAATTGCGCGTGGCCTACGAGCGCTTGCGCAACGATCCCGAGTTCATCGCCGAGCTGGATCGCGATCTCTCGCAATATGTCGGCCGTCCTTCACCGCTGTATCACGCTGAACGTTGGAGCGCGAAGCTCGGCGGTGCGCAGATCTATCTCAAACGGGAAGACCTGAATCACACCGGCGCGCACAAGATCAACAACACCATGGGCCAAGGGCTGTTGGCGCGACACATGGGAAAGACCCGTGTGATCGGCGAGACCGGTGCCGGTCAGCACGGTGTCGCGACCGCCACGGTGGCCGCGCGTCTGGGTATGGAATGCGTCATCTACATGGGCGCCGAAGACATCAAACGGCAGTCCAGCAATGTTTATCGCATGCGCCTGCTGGGGGCTGACGTGGTGTCGGTCGAGTCCGGCTCCAAGACCCTCAAAGATGCACTCAATGAAGCCATGCGCGATTGGGTGACCAATATCGACAACACTTTCTACATCATAGGCACCGTTGCGGGTCCGCATCCCTATCCGGCCATGGTGCGTGATTTCCAGGCCATTATCGGCCGCGAGGCACGTACGCAGATTCTAGATCAGGCCGGCCGCCTGCCGGATGCATTGATCGCCTGCGTCGGTGGTGGTTCCAATGCAATTGGTTTGTTTCATCCCTTCCTGGACGATGCGGCGGTAGCACTCTACGGTGTTGAAGGCGGTGGTGATGGTATCGCCAGCGGGCATCACGCTGCGCCTTTGTGTGCCGGCACTCCCGGTGTATTACACGGTAATCGGACTTATCTGATGGAAGACGCCGACGGCCAGATTATCGAAACGCACTCTATTTCGGCTGGCCTCGATTATCCCGGGGTCGGTCCGGAGCATGCATGGTTGAAGGATACCGGTCGTGCGCAGTATGTCGCCATCACCGATACTGAAGCGCTGGACGGATTTCATAGCCTCACGCGTGTTGAAGGCATCATCCCGGCACTCGAATCCAGCCATGCGCTCGCTTATGCGATGAAGCTTGCGCCTACTATGTCAAAGGATCAGATCATCATCGTTAATCTTTCCGGACGCGGCGATAAGGATATTCATACCGTGGCGGCACATGAGGGCATCACGGTATGAGTCGTATCGCCGCACGCTTTGCCGCGTTGGCTAAGGCCGGACGCAAGGCACTGATTCCCTATGTCACCGCCGGCGACCCCAATCCCGAAGTGACGGTACCGCTGATGCATGCGATGGTCGCTGCGGGTGCTGACATCATTGAGATAGGTGTGCCGTTCTCTGATCCGATGGCGGACGGTCCGGTGATTCAAGCCGCATGCGAGCGCGCGCTCAAACACCATGTGAGTCTGCGCACGGTGCTCGACATGGTGAAAAGTTTCCGCGCACAGGATCAAGGCACGCCGGTGATCCTCATGGGCTATCTGAATCCCGTCGAGGTCATGGGTTATGCCACCTTCGCACAGGCTGCGCAGAATGCTGGCGTGGATGGCGTGCTCACGGTTGATTTGCCGCCGGAAGAGGCGGGCGCCTTTCTGGTGGAGCTGAAAAAGGTTGCCATAGACCCTATTTTCCTGTTGTCGCCAAACACCAGCGATGAACGGGTGCGCAAGGTTGCTGGTGTGGCCAGCGGTTTCCTGTATTACGTATCGTTCAAGGGTGTGACCGGCGCCAATCGTTTGGACGTCGGTGCTGTTGCGGCCAAGCTAAGCAGCATTCGCAAACTTACCCAACTGCCGCTCGGTGTTGGCTTTGGTATCCGTGACGCGCAGTCGGCCGCTGAAGTGTCCGGCGTAGCCGATGCCGTGGTGGTCGGTAGTGCGCTTGTAACGCGTATCGCGGACCTCGCCGACCAACCGGAGAAAATTGCCGCCGCAGTAAGCACTGTACTTGCGGATATGCGTCAGGCGATGGATGCGCAGCCTGCGCAAGTCGTCAGCCGCTAAACGTCTTCTAGATTTACCGGAATTGAATTTATGAGCTGGTTTGAAAAACTTATCCCATCACGCATCCGTACTGAAGGCGGTGCCAAGCGTACTGTGCCGGAAGGCTTGTGGACCAAGTGTGATATCTGTAGTGCGGTATTGTATCGCGCTGAGGTGGAACGCAATCTCGAAGTCTGTCCAAAGTGTTCGCATCACATGCGCATGGGCGGACGCCGGCGTTTGGAATCTTTTCTCGATGAGGAATCGCGTGACGAGATTGGCGCCGAGGTAAAGCCAGTCGATATCCTTAAATTCAAGGATAGTAAGAAATATAAGGACCGTTTGCTGCAGGCGCAGAAGAACACAGGTGAAGACGATGCGTTGATCGTTCTGCAGGGACAGGTGAAGGGCGTGCCATTGGTCGCCTGCGCCTTCGAGTTCGGCTTCATGGGTGGATCCATGGGCGCGGTGGTCGGCGAACGCTTTGTGCGGGCGGTGAATCGCTGCCTGGAAAAAAATCTACCACTGGTGTGTTTTTCAGCTAGCGGCGGTGCGCGTATGCAGGAAGCATTGTTCTCGTTGATGCAGATGGCCAAGACCAGTGCTGCGCTAGCCAAACTCGCGAAAGCGCGCTTGCCGTTTATTTCGGTACTCACTGACCCGACCATGGGCGGCGTATCGGCCAGCCTCGCTATGCTCGGTGACATCCATATAGGTGAACCTAACGCGCTGATCGGTTTTGCCGGCCCACGCGTGATCGAGCAGACCGTGCGCGAGACCCTGCCAGAAGGTTTTCAACGCAGCGAGTTTTTGCTGCAGCACGGGGTTATCGACATGATCGTTGATCGCCGCGATCTGCGTGACCGTATTGCCAATCTACTCACGATCCTGTTGCACAGGAAAGCGCTCTGACCAAGCCACTGATACAGCGCGCCCGGCATTGGCATTGCGCCGGTTAACCCACAATCATGCGCTTCGAAACTCTCGCAGAATGGCTGGCCTGGCAGGAGACGCTACATCCCACGGTGATTGACCTGGGGTTGGTGCGGGTCAGTGCCGTGGCAGCGCGACTCGGTCTGTTGACGCCAAAACACATCGTGATTACCGTTGCTGGCACTAATGGCAAGGGTTCCAGTGTGGCGTTACTGGAATCCATTCTTGTCAGCGCAGGGCATCGTGTCGGCAGTTATACCTCGCCGCACCTTCTGACCTATAACGAACGCATCCGCATCGATCGGCAATCGGTCGCTGATACCGATCTTATGCTGGCATTTGAGCGCATCGATCAAGCGCGTGGTGATATTTCGCTGACCTATTTTGAATTCGGCACGCTTGCGGCCCTGGATCTGTTTCAGCACGCAGCGTTGGATGTCGCCGTGTTGGAGGTTGGACTGGGCGGACGTTTGGATGCGGTGAATATTCAGGATGCCGATTGCGCCCTGATTGCCGGCATCGGCATTGATCATGTCGACTGGCTAGGCCCTGACCGGGAATCCATCGGCCGCGAAAAGGCCGGCATTTTTCGCGCTGGCCGACCAGCCATCTGTTCCGATCCTGCACCGCCAGACACGGTGCGCGCAACGGCCGAGGAATTGGCTGCGGACTGGTATGGATTGAATAAACAATTCGGCTTTGACTTGCGAGATACGTGCTGGGAATGGTGGGGGCCTGAACTGCGATTGAAGAATCTGCCCTTGCCAGCGCTGCCGGGGCCGGTCCAAGTGCAGAACGCAGCCGGGGTGTTGATGGTGTTGCACAGTCTCGGTGAGCGGCTCCCAGTCACCTTGCATGCGATCCATGACGGCCTGCAACAGATGTGTTTGCGCGGCCGCTTTGAGATTGTGCCGGGTCCGATCGAACGTATTTTCGATGCCGCCCACAATCCGCATGCCGCAGCGCAATTAGCTGCAGCCCTGGCCGCACGACCTTGTCGCGGCCGCACCTTGGCCGTCTGTGGCATGCTTGCGGATAAGGATGCAGCGGGTGTGGCCGCGGCGCTGTCAGCTCAGGTGCAGATCTGGTATCTGGGCGGACTGGACTGCGCACGAGGACAATCTGCGCAGCTGTTGGCGGGACGCTTGGGTTTGTCAGATCAGTACACACATTTATATGCTGATGTGCCGGCGGCCTATGCGGCGGCATGCGCTGCGGCGCAGGCGGATGACCGCATCCTGGTCTTTGGATCATTTCACACCATAGCGGAGCTACTGCCTGCGGCCTATAATGCCGGCACGGTATGATCCGGACTCTTCAAGCGAGGTAACGACGTGGATAATCTGGTCAAGCAGCGTGTCATCGGCGCAGTCGTATTAGTTGCACTGGCAGTGATTTTCGTACCTATGCTGCTGGATAAACCTGAGGATGCGTTGGGACCTGTCGGCAGTAATCTCCCTGACCGACCTGATCAGAGCGTAGCGGATCGTATCGAACCTCTGACCCTGCCCGAACCGCCGATTGAGGCTGACCCTGCCCAGGTGGTGCTGGACCAACCGCCTGCGGATACCGGTGCAGCGGGTGATGCTGCACTGGCGGAGGCGGTACAACAGTCGGATCAGAATGTTGAAGTGGTCGTCGTTGAGCCGGAGGTGCCCGCCGCAGTGGCTGCTCCTGAAATCGTTACCGAAGCTCCGGCCGCCGCGACAGCGCCCACTCCGGCGCCTGTGCCGGAAGCGCAGCCGGCACCGGCCGCGACCAAAGTCCTCTCCGGCTGGGTTGTACAGTTGGCCGCCCTGAGTAAGCAAGACAATGCTCTGGCATTGCGTGAACGGTTACGTACCCTGGGTTACACCGCCTTTGTTGAAGAGATCAAGACGGCGAAGGGCATGCAGTACCGGGTACGTGTTGGGCCGGAGTTGGAACGCACCAATGCCGATAACCTGCGCAATCGTTTGGAAGAGCAGGTGAAACTCAAAGGTATTGTGATGAAGTATCCCTGATGATTGTCCGGTTGCGCGGGTCGATGTTCTGCAGCCGACCCGCAGCCTTTGTTACAATACCTGCCCTGACGACCGGGATCAGTCGGGACTCGACGGGATGTCTGTAGGGCCTGACTGCAGGGCCAAGGTCAGGTCAACTTAAACGGCGGACATCGGTGAACTGGGCGGATTATTTCATTCTCGGGCTGATTGGCCTTTCTACGCTGGTCAGTCTCTGGCGCGGATTCATCAAAGAGGCGTTGTCACTGGCCACCTGGGTTGTTGCCTTTCTGGTGGCATTGACGTTTTCCGATCCGCTCGCCGAGTTTCTAAAGACCTGGATAGAGTTGCCATCGGCGCGTGCGGCCGCGGCCATCGCCATATTGTTTATTTCGGTTTTGATACTCGGTGGCTTGGTGGGTTTTCTGGCCGGACAGCTGGTCAAAAAGACTGGACTTGGCGGTACGGACCGGGTGTTGGGGACGGTATTCGGTATCGCGCGCGGCGTGCTGATTGTCGCGGTGCTCGCACTGCTCGCGGGATTGACCGCGCTGCCGCAAGACCCCTGGTGGCAGTCATCGGAGCTGCTGCCGCATTTTGAGCGACTGGCCCTGTGGCTGGCGGATTTTCTACCGCAGGACATGGCGGACAATGTTAAGTTCGATCCCCCGGTAACACCGGGCTGAGCGCTAGGCGAGGAAATAACTGCAATGTGTGGAATCATAGGTATTGTTGGGCGTGAACGAGTCAATCAGGCCCTGTACGACGGGCTGACTGTATTGCAGCACCGTGGACAAGATGCCGCCGGCATCATGACCAGTGATGACCAACGTCTATATCTGCGTAAAGATAATGGCCTGGTGCGCGATGTGTTCCATACTCGGCACATGCTGCGCCTGCCGGGCAACATGGGCATTGGCCACGTGCGTTATCCCACGGCTGGGTGCGAGTCGAGCGCCGAGGCGCAGCCGTTCTACGTCAATTCGCCGTTCGGTATCAGCCTGGCGCACAACGGCAATCTCACCAATGCCGATCAGCTTAAGCAGGATTTATTTCGCGAAGATCTGCGCCATATCAATACCGATTCTGATTCCGAAATCCTGCTCAATGTTTTCGCGCATGAACTGCAGCGTCAGGGCACGTTGCGCATCGATGAAACGCATATCTTTGAAGCCGTTGCCGGCGTGCATCGGCGTTGCCGTGGCGCTTATGCCGCGGTGGCGATGATCACCGGCTACGGTATTGTCGCGTTCCGCGATCCCTATGGAATACGCCCCATCGTGTTCGGAAAGCGTGAGACGCCGGCAGGATCTGAATACATGGTTGCTTCGGAAAGTGTGGCATTGGATGTCGCGGGCTACGAATTAGTGCGTGACGTGGCGCCAGGCGAAGCAGTATTCATTGCCCACGACGGTCAACTGTTCACACATCAGTGCGCGGATAAACCGCGGTATGCCACCTGCATTTTCGAATATGTCTATCTGGCGCGACCGGATTCCATTATTGATAATGTTTCGGTGCATAAGGCACGGTTGCGCATGGGTGAAAAGCTTGCCGCCAAGATCGAACGCGAGTGGAAAGATCACGATATTGATGTGGTTATTCCGATTCCCGACACTAGCCGTACCTCGGCGTTGCAACTCGCCAACAGCCTGGGTGTGAAATATCGCGAAGGGTTCATCAAGAACCGGTATATCGGTCGCACCTTCATCATGCCTGGCCAGCAGCAACGCAAGAAATCGGTACGTCAGAAGCTCAATGCCATCGATCTGGAATTCCGTGATAAGAATGTGCTGCTGGTGGATGACTCCATCGTGCGCGGCACTACGTCAAAACAGATTATTCAGATGGCCCGCGATGCGGGTGCACGCAAGGTCTACTTTGCCTCTGCCGCGCCGCCTGTGCGTTTCCCTAATGTGTACGGTATCGATATGCCGAACCGTGAGGAACTGGTTGCGCACGGTAGGAATGACGAACAGATCGCTGAGGAAATCGGTGCCGATCGCTTGGTGTTCCAGGATCTCAATGACCTGATCAGTGCAGTGCGCAAGGGCAATACAAAGCTAGGCAAGTTCGATTGCTCGGTCTTCAATGGGGAATATGTGACCGGCGATGTGAATGGCGAATATCTCGATAATCTGCAGAACCAGCGCAGCGACAATGCCAAGTTGGAACGTCGCGATGCGGATGCCGAGGAAGTTATTGGGATGTACAACAATGCCTAAAGCTTCGCCTTAAGCTTCTCGGGGGCTGTTGCTTGACAGTCGCCGGGCAGTTACCTAATCTCCAAGTGCATGGCGCCAATTTGACTCAGCTTGCGGGCGCCTAATAAATACAGCTAAAGCGAGGGCAACCTGCTTTTGCTCGCGCCGAGGCGGGTTTTTTTATGTCCGGAGCATGGTCTGGTGGGCCATCGACGCGGCGAGGATAAAGACATGGATTTTGAATTGGACGACTACGGTTTCGATACACTGGCGATTCGCGCCGGACAACACCGCACGGCGGAAGGCGAGCATTCGGAGCCTATCTTTCCGACATCAAGTTATGTATTCGCCAGCGCGGCCGAAGCCGCAGCGCGGTTCTCTGGTGCTCAGCCGGGCAATATCTATTCGCGTTTCACCAATCCGACCGTGCGTAACTTCGAACAACGTCTCGCCGCACTGGAAGGCGGCGCGGTCTGTGTGGCGACGGCATCCGGTATGTCCGCGATTCTGGCGACCTGTCTGGGGATACTAAAACAAGGCGACCATCTGGTGTCGTCGCGCGCTGTGTTCGGCACCACCACTGTGTTGTTCAGCACCTACTTGGCGCGCTGTGGTATCGAAACCAGTTACGTGCCGTTGGCGGATTTGGATGCCTGGAAGGCGGCGATCCGGCCAGAGACACGCATGCTGTTCATTGAGACGCCCTCCAATCCACTCACGGAACTCGGTGATATTGCTGCTTTGGCTAAACTTGCGCATGCACACGACTGTTTACTGGTGGTCGACAATTGCTTCTGTACACCTGCGCTGCAGAAGCCGCTGGCGCTGGGTGCGGATATCGTGATCCATTCCGCGACCAAATATCTCGACGGCCAGGGTCGTTGCGTCGGCGGGGCGGTGGTCGGTGATGTCGAACGCGTCGGCAAAGATGTTTACGGATTTCTGCGTACCTGCGGACCGACCATGAGTCCATTCAATGCCTGGGTGTTTTTGAAGGGTTTGGAAACGCTGTCGCTGCGGATGCGTGCACACAGTGCGAATGCGTTGGCGCTGGCGACTTGGTTGGAGGCGCATCCGGCGGTGTCCCGCGTATATTACCCGGGCCTGCTGTCACATCCGCAGCATGCCTTGGCCGTCAACCAGCAGCGTGATTTCGGTGGCATCCTCGGTTTCGAGACGCGCGGCGGGCAGGCAGATGCTTGGCGCGTAGTCGACGCTACGCGCATGTTGTCTATTACCGCCAATCTGGGCGATGTGAAAAGCACTATTACGCACCCGGCCACCACCACGCACGGACGTTTGACACCAGAGCAGCGCGCGGATGCCGGTATCAGCGACGGGCTTATCCGGATCGCAGTGGGCTTGGAAGATATTGCGGATATACGTGCTGATCTTGCGCGTGGATTGGACGCGCTCTAAGGTTGAGCATTGGAAAGGCAGTGGAGCAGGAGAGCACTTCAGTTAAAGCCTATGGTGGGTTAGCGCCGTTCGCGTAACCCACCAAAGGTTACATAGTGACAGGAATCATTTTTTCTGCGTCGCAGAATGGCAGAGTTGCTAACGCGCGCTACCATTCGTGGGTACGATTTTGCCAACGCCCCAGTGCATGATGTCGGTGTAAGCGAAGGCGGCGTCAGGGCCTAGCATGATACCCGGAAGTACCCGTGCGATATTGACAGTGCAACAGCTTTCCTTGGCGCGTTCTATCTTGTCGCCGTTGTAGCGCGGCAAGATCAGTAACTGCATAACAGCTGTTTCGTCCAACTCCATGATTCCGTCGATATGGAGCAGGTAGTAGGAGGCTCCATTGGGCCCACGCAGGACGCCACCGCCGCGAACATGAACGGGATTGGGGCCTTCGTACTCGTAAGGTTCGTACACTTCCAGAAGATGCCTGTAATCGCTCATGACACGCCCCCTGAATACACGTTGTGATTGGCTGCAGAATGCGCCACAGAATTCAGCTCTGTCAAAGCGGATATTTGTCATGCTCTAACCAGCACCACTGATCACACCTGAGGATATGCCTGTTAATTGATTCGCAACCCTATAACTTTATGAATAATTTATATGAGAATACGGCGCAATCGCGCGCGCTGCTCATGGCCCTCTATCAAGGCGCGCTGAGCGCGGTGCAGGGGCGGCGTTGTGTGGCTGAGCAGCTAATGCGGCAACCCATGCGCGGGCGGGTCTGGGCGGTGGCCGTTGGTAAGGCTGCTGCCAGTATGCTCGAGGGCGTGCAGGATACGACACAGATAGAGCGCGCCTTGCTGATCACCAAACGGGGTTATGCGCCGGCACGTCTTACACCGTCAATCGAAGTGATCGAGGCCAGCCATCCGATTCCGGATGAGCATAGTCTCGCGGCAGGTCAACGGCTGCTGGCCATGATAGCGGCAGCGCCAGCGGACGTTGTCTGGCTGTTCCTGATCTCCGGAGGCGCCTCTAGTCTGATTGAGGTGCTCCAGGTGGGTTTAAGCCTGGCTGATCTGCAACGTGTTAATCAGTGGTTATTGGCGAGTGGTTTGCCGATTGATCAGATGAATGCGTTACGCCGGCGTTTATCACGTATCAAAGGCGGCCAGTTATGCGGGTATCTTGGCGGCCGGCAGGCGCGGGTGTTGTTGATCTCTGATGTGCCCGCCGATGCTCCGAGCATTATTGGTTCTGGTCCGCTGGTGGCTAGCTCAGGTCTCATAGCCGCACCGGTTAACCTGCCTGACTGGCTAGAGACGTTATTAACCTCACTACCGGATGTGCCTGCGAAGACGGATTGCCCTGAAGTGGAGACGCACATCGTTGCACGGTTGGATAACGCATTGGCTGCTGTGGCGGCAGGGGCGCGTGAACGGGGATTTTCGGTGTGGTTACATCCTGAACGTCTCGTAGGTGAGGCGGCCAGCGTCGGAAAAGAGTTGGCGATGCAGCTGTACGATGCCGAGCCTGGCGTGCATCTGTGGGGAGGTGAGACGACGGTGACATTACCTGAGCGCCCTGGACAGGGCGGGCGCTGCCAGCAATTGGCGCTGGCCGCTGCGATACAAATTGCCGGCGATGCTCGTATAACGCTGCTTGCCGCAGGTACCGACGGAGGCGACGGCCAGGGTGAAGTGGCTGGCGCCTGCATTGATGGTGGTACATTGGCGCGTGGGCAGAACGAAGGCCTTAATGCCGCGCATGCACTAGAGCAAGCGAATGCAGGCGCCTTTCTTGAGGCCAGCGGCGATCTGATCGAGACCGGCCCGACCGGTACGAATGTCACTGACTTGGTGATTGCATTGAAGCACGAAGGCTAAATGGAGGCTGGATTCAAGCCGAAGGCCGTGTCTGACAGGCCAAACGACTGGCGTTTAATGTATGACTAATGATTTCTACACAACGGTGCTGCAATGTCTCGCGGAAGCGGATCCCTCGCGCAAGTGTGCGTTGACGCAGGCTGCCTGGACTGCACTGCGGGCAGGGCAACTGATCATCTGTCCTGCGGCGCAGGCGCCTCGCTCGATGCGCCGGGTCGACCGGAATTGCCGCGATTAGTTGCGCCGCGTGAGTTGCCACGGCGACGTTTGCACAGTATCGCTGGACGTGCGGCTTTGCTGCATGCCTTGGCGCATATCGAATTCAATGCTATCAACTTGGCCTTGGATGCGGTGTGTCGTTTCGCGAACATGCCGGAAGCCTATTACCGTGACTGGACCTTAGTCGCCGCTGAAGAAGCCTATCACTTCGGCATGCTGCGCGACCGTCTGCAGACAATTGGTTACGCTTATGGAGATCTGCCCGCGCACAATGGTTTGTGGCAGATGGCGTTACAAACCAGGCATGATGTGTTGCTGCGCATGGCATTGGTGCCACGAGTGCTGGAGGCGCGTGGGCTGGACGTGACGCCCGGTATGATGGAACGACTACGTGAGGCGGAGGATACCGAGAGTGTCGCGATTCTGGAGATTATCCTGCGCGATGAGATTGGTCATGTGGCGATTGGTTCGCGCTGGTTCGAGTATGTCTGCGTACAACGTAATTTAGTGCCAGCGGCGACTTTCCGTGCTTTGCTCAGCGAACACCTGCCTGGCAGGGTAAAAGGACCGTTTTACCGAGCCGCACGCGAACAGGCGGGATTCAGTGCTGAAGAATTGGATGATCTGGAAACCCTGGACCGAGGCGTGGAGCAATTATGAAACTATATGCATGGCTGATCGGTGTCTGCATAGGCGGTGTGGTACTGAATGTCGCTGCAGAGGTCGCGCTTGTACCTGCCACACTATTGCTGTGGCAAGAACAAGAAACCGGCATTGACCCTTATCCGAGCCGGATGCTGGTGACAGAGCACTTCATACGCAGTGATGACGGGCAAGACGATGGAAATTTCATACTGTTCGATCGCCTGTCGCGGAAAATTTACAGTGTCAGCCATGAGCAGCGCACGATACTGGTGATCGAGGCGGAGAAAATGTCGGATACATCGGGAGCGCCGCCGATTAAGGAGTTACTGCAGCCTGATCCAGAGGCACCGAAGATTGATGGGCGACCGGTAAGTCATTTCCAGCTCTATAGCGGTGATCAAGAATGTCTACAGGCGACAGTTGTACCCAGTCTGATGCCGGGTGTCGTTGCGGCGATGCGCGACATGCAGGCCGTACTCGCGGCACGTCAGTATCGCGACCTGGACAAGACACCGGAGGACTATCGCACGCCGTGTTATTTGGCGAACTATATTTATGCCATTGATTGGCATTTGCAGGCGGGATTTCCGATCATGGAGGTGCGCCAGGACGGCTGGCAACGTGCGTTACTGGATTATCGCAGTGCGCATTCGGTTGCGCCCGAGCTGTTCATCCTTCCTAAGGGGTATACCGAGGAAAAACTGCAATAAACGTAATCGTCATTCCGCATTCGCCGAAATGACGGGTATATCAGAGTCCCCCTAACATCCTGATCTCTAAAGCTTGGGCAACGGCAGATTGATAAGGTTAAGCGATCCATTTTCACAACGCAGCAAGCTGCCCTGTTCGTACCAATCTCCCAGCACGATGCGTTGCGCCGGCTGGCCGCCAAGCGTCAGGTTATGTACGGCAGGGCGATGAGTATGGCCGTGAATCAGGCGCGTCACGCCATACTGTTGCAATGTTTCCAACACGGTCAATTGGCTTACATCCATGATTTCGGCCTGCTTTTCACCCGTCCGTTGTCGGCTGGTTTCGCGCATCCGGGCGGCAATCTGACGACGTTCCTCCAAGGGCTTGGTCAGGAACTGGCGTTGCCAATCGGGATTTCGCACCATCTGACGGAACTGTAAGTATTCGTGATCGTCTGTGCACAACGTGTCACCGTGCAAGAGGAGAGTCGGTATGCCACCGAGATCGATCAGGGTGGGATCGGCTAGCAACGTACAGCCGGTGACCTGGGCGAAGCCCTCGCCAATCAGGAAATCCCGGTTGCCATGCATGACTGAGATTGGCAGGCCGCGCGCAGTCGTAGCACGCAGTCCAGCAAGGACCTGCTGGTAATGTGCATTGTCATCATCATCGCCAATCCAGGCCTCGAAGAGATCACCTAGGATATACAGACCCGCGCACTGCTGTGGGTCAAGCTTGGCGAGGAAATCGAGGAACAGACGGGTCACGGCTGGGCGGCGCGCGTCCAGATGCAGGTCGGAAATGAACAGTGTGGTGGTCACGAGAATGAGCCGGGGCGCGAACTGCCCCGGTGCAAATCAATCAATCGACGACAGTGACTTTCTCGATCACCACGTCTTCCATCGGCACATCGCCATGGCCGCCACGGTTGCCGGTCTTGACCTTTTCGATGGCCTGGATCACGTCCATGCCTTCGGTCACCTTGCCGAATACACAGTAACCCCAGCCCTGTGTGTTCGGTGCGCTGTGATTGAGGAAGGCATTGTTCTTGGTGTTGATGAAGAACTGCGCCGTGGCCGAGTGCGGATCCGAGGTGCGCGCCATGGCGATAGTGCCGACGTCGTTCTTGAGGCCGTTATCGGCCTCGTTTTTGATCTGGCCGCGGGTGGCTTTCTGGGACATGCCCGGCTCGAAGCCGCCGCCCTGTATCATGAAGTTCGGGATAACACGATGGAAGATAGTGCCATCGTAAAAGCCGGCACGGGCGTATTCCAGGAAATTGGCAACGGTTTCGGGTGCCTTGGCGGCATCCAGTTTAAGGACGATCAGGCCCTTGTTGGTTTGCATCTGCACAGTCACGGTAGTGGCTCCTGTTGGATTCGGATTCGCGGTGGCGCCGCCGGCAAAGCAGCAAAACAGCACCAGACTCAGGGTCAATCGACGTAGGCTAAACATGGTATGGCGCACTCCCTCGATCACGGAGGCGCCATGATATAGGGTTTGTGTCGTGTGAGAAAGTTATCGGCGCCTATCCGTTGCCAATCTTGCCGCTTCCGCAGACACTGAGGCGGGTGAGTAGCCGGTACGCTGTCTTAGCCTGAACTATTCATGAACGACCTGCTGCGGACGCCGATATACCTGAAAAGGCAGCGCCTGCTCCCTCCAGGTGCTCCACATACTGTCGACTATGCCTGCGCGCCTTCCGGTCCGCGCCACGCGGTCTTTTCAGGCATCTCTACGCCCTCGCTACGGCAGTTCATGAATGGTTCAGGCTAGTCCACTGCTTTGTCCATGTCAGGGCTTTCCGTTACCATTGCCGCGCCATGACTCATACCCCAATCAAAACACGCTTCGCACCCAGCCCGACCGGTGAAATCCACCTCGGCAATCTGCGTACAGCCCTGTTCAACGTCCTCGTGGCACAGGGGCATGCAGGTGTCTTTCTATTACGCATTGAAGATACCGATGCTGAACGCAGCCGCGATGACTATGTGTCTGCTCTGCAGATCGAACTGCAATGGCTTGGGCTGGATTGGCAGGAGGGCCCCGGCATTGGTGGTGCCGCCGCGCCGTATCAACAATCCGCGCGTGCGGAGATCTATGCGCGGTATTTCCAGATGCTGGAACAGCATGATCATGCCTACCCCTGTTTCTGCAGTCCTGAAGAGTTGAGTGTCGCGCGAAAAGTACAGCAAGCCTCAGGTCGCCCGCCGCGCTATCCTGGCACCTGTGCACGGCTTACACCGGAGCAGCGCCAAGCCAAACTCGCGCAAGGACTCAATCCGACGTTACGCTTCCGTGTCCCGGACGAACGTGAAATTTGCTTCGAGGATCTGGTGCGTGGACGGCAATCCTTCCGCAGTGATGATATTGGTGATTTCGTGGTGCGCCGAAGCGACGGCAGCGCGGCATTTTTTTTCTGCAATGCCCTCGACGACGCACTGATGGGTGTCACGCACGTATTGCGTGGTGAAGATCATCTGGCTAATACGCCGCGCCAACTGCTGATTCTGGAAGTACTTGGTTTCGCCGCACCACAATACGGGCATATTGCCCTGATCGTTGGTGACGATGGCAGTCCCTTGTCCAAGCGTAATGGCAGCAACAGCATCCGCGAATTGCGTGAGGCGGGCATCATGCCGTTGGCGCTGATCAACCACCTTGCGCGCCTGGGTCATACCTATGAAACGGATGGGTTCATGGCACTGAATGAACTGGCGACACAGTTTGATTTCAGCCATCTAGGACGGGCGCCGGCACGCCACGATCCAGCGCAGCTCATGCATTGGCAGAAAGAGGCAGTGGCGCGCTGCACGGACGCTGAACTTTGGGAATGGATGACGGCACGCACCTATCAAGAAGGGCGTCACATTCAAGATTTAGTGCCGGCGGGCGTCGAACACAGCTTTGTACACACGGTGCGCGAGAATATCCTGATGCCCTTGGATGCCTATTTATGGGCGGGTAATCTGTACGCACCTGCGGATGCCTTCGATCCGGATGCACGTCAAGTTGTGCAAGCTGCCGGCCATGAATTTTTCCGCCAGGCGCAGACCACGCTGAACGACTACGATGATTTCAAGGTCTATACCAAGGCGCTGTCGGTTGCGAGTGGCTGCAAGGGTAAGGACCTGTTTATGCCGTTGCGCGCGGCCTTGAGTGGCCAGCTAGCGGATCCTGAATGCGGCGGTATCTGGCGCCATGGCCCGGAACTGGCGCGCATCTGGTCATTACTGGGAAGCGCACGGGTGCGCGAACGTCTGCAAGCCGCCGAAAATTGCGGTCAAACTACTGCTTAGGCCACCGTATGCTGCATATCCACAACAGTCTCACTCGTCGTAAAGAACCCTTTCAGCCGATAGAACCAGGCAAGGTGCGTATGTATGTCTGCGGCATGACGGTCTACGACTACTGCCATATAGGGCATGCACGCGTCATGGTCGTGTTCGATGTGATTGCACGCTATTTGCGTGCCACAGGTTACAAACTTACCTACGTACGCAACATCACCGATATCGACGATAAGATCATCAAGCGTGCGCAAGAAAACGGTGAGGAATTTACCGCACTGACAGAGCGTTTTATCCACGCCATGCATGAAGACAGCGAGGCGCTTGGTGTCTTGCCCCCGGATCAGGAGCCGCGTGCCACGGCGTCTATGCAGGACATCATCCGTATGACTGAGACACTGATCACGCGCGGCCATGCCTATCCCGCCGCCAATGGTGATGTGTATTACGATGTTTCCAGTTTCGCTTCTTATGGAAAATTATCGGGTGAGCAATCTGATTCTCTGCGTGCCGGTGCCCGCGTCGATGTCGATGAGGGTAAAGACGATCCGCTGGATTTCGTGCTTTGGAAGGCTGCCAAGCCCGGTGAACCCTATTGGGACTCACCCTGGGGACGTGGGCGACCAGGCTGGCACATCGAATGCTCGGCCATGTCGACCTGCTGCCTCGGCGAGCATTTCGACATACATGGTGGCGGTATGGATCTCAAATTTCCGCACCATGAAAACGAGATCGCGCAGTCGGAAGGGGCGACCGGTAAGAAGTTCGTTAATTACTGGATACACAATGGCTTCGTCCAGGTAGATGAAGAAAAAATGTCGAAATCACTCGGCAATTTCTTCACTGTGCGCGAGGTGTTGGCGCGTTATCGCCCGGAAGAAATCCGTTTCTTTATCCTGGGCAGCCATTACCGCAGCCCGCTGAACTACACCGAAGATAATCTCAACAAGGCACGCAGCGCGCTGGCTCGGCTGTATACCGCACTCCGTGGCGTGGATGTACAGAGCGGATCGCGTCAGGAGTCCTATGCCGATCGTTTCCGGGCGTGCATGGATGATGACTTCAATACGCCGGAGGCATTAGCGGTGCTCTTCGAGTTGGCCAATGGCCTCAACCGTGCCCGAGAACAGGGTGAGCCGGTCGAGGATCTGGCAGCTACCCTGCGTGAATTGGGGGAATGCCTAGGGATACTTCAGGATGATCCGGACAACTATCTGCAAGGTAGTGCGGCCGCAGGGGGTCTGAGTGACAGCGAAATCCAGAGCATGATTGATTCCCGGCGGGCGGCGCGCGACGCAAAAGACTGGGCCGAATCTGACCGTGTCCGTGATGTTCTGAAGTACCAGGGTGTGATTCTGGAAGATGGCCCACAGGGCACCACCTGGCGGCGTGCATAAGAGGTTTGAACTGCGTCAAGATTTGCCATACCTAGCCGCTATCATGGCAATGGCTAGATTG
>JBGSOE010000376.1:0-18006 GCA_041739295.1 Thiohalobacterales bacterium
CTGGGGTGATGATCTACCGGATCCGGATTTATTGCTCGGCGCAGGACACGCGACGCATTTTCCGATGTTGGCGGCGCGGCGTTCGCGCGGTGGGCGCACCGTGGTGTTGATGAAACCGAGCCTGCCCTGCAGTTGGTTTGATCTCTGTGTCGTGCCGCTGCATGATGCGCCGCGACCGACCGAGAACAGCTTTATCACCCGTGGCGTACTCAATCGCATTCGCCCCGGCATGGTCAAGGACCCGCGCAAGGGCCTGATCCTGATCGGCGGTCCTTCCAAACATCATGGTTGGTCGCAGCAGTCGATCATCGAGCAGTTGCAGAACATCCAGGCGCGCAGCCCGAGTCAGCAGCGTTGGGTACTGACCAGCTCGCGGCGTACGCCGGCGGGATTTATCGCGGTCGCGCGCACGGCGCTCGATCCTGCGCGTATCGAAATCGTGCCGTATGAAGAGACTGATGCTGATTGGTTGCCGGAGCAGTTGGCTTGGGCCAGCAGTGTGTGGGTCAGCGCCGATAGCGTATCGATGATCTATGAGGCATTGACGGCCGGTGCTGCTGTCGGTTTGCTGGACGTACCAGCACAAGGTCATGATCGTATCGTCAGCGGCGTAGAGGCGTTGATCGGCGAAGGGCTAGTAACGTCTTACTCGAATTGGGCGGCCGGTAGCGATCTCGCACCGCCCAAACAACCCTTCAGTGAAGCGGCACGCTGTGCCCGTGAGATAGTGCAACGATGGTACAACGACGCCTGACAGTCTTACAGATTCTGCCGGCGATGGAAGCCGGCGGCGTGGAGCGTGGCACGGTGGAAGTCGGCGCCGAGTTGGTGCGGCGTGGGCATCGCGCCATCGTGATCTCCGCAGGTGGACGCATGGTGCATGAGCTGGCGCGCCACAAGGTCGAACATGTCACTTGGAAGGTCGGCGCGAAATCGCTGACCACACTGCGCTTTATCCGTAAGCTGCGTAAATTCCTGCGCGATGAGCATGTCGATATTATTCATGCACGTTCACGCCTGCCAGCCTGGATCGCCTATCGTGCGTGGCGCGGCATGGACCCGAAAACCCGGCCACGCTTTGTGACCACTGTGCATGGTTTCTACAGCGTCAACCGCTACAGCGCGATTATGACCAAAGGCGAGCGTGTCATCGCCGTGTCCGAGTCGATCGCAAAATACATTCAGGAAAATTATCCCGCTACGGATGCCGCACGCATCCAGGTGATTCCTCGCGGTGTCGATCCGAAATTCTATCCACACGGCCATCGGCCATCGCCGGCTTGGTCGCAGACCTGGTATCAGCGCTATCCGTATTTATTGGATCAGCTGGTGCTGACGCTGCCGGGACGACTGACGCGGCTGAAGGGGCACGAAGACTTTATCGAACTCATTGCACGACTACGTGCACAGAAGTTACCGGTGCATGGGTTGATTGTGGGAGCGGAAGATCCACGCAGACTGAAATACGCGGAAGAGTTGCATCGGCGCGTTCGTGAACGTGGTCTGGAAGGTGACATCACCTTTACGGGGCCGCGCAATGACATACGCGAGGTGTACGCAAGTTCGAACCTGGTGCTGTCACTGTCGCAGCAGCCGGAATCGTTCGGACGCACGGTGCTCGAGGCGCTGTCTTTGGGTGTGCCGGTGATCGGTTACGACCAGGGTGGCGTTGGTGAAATCCTGGCAAATATATTTCCCGAAGGGCGTGTGCCCTGCGGTGACCTGGATGCCCTGACGTCACAGGTTGTGCATTTTGTGAATAAGCCACCCAGTGTCCAGCCAGGTCATCCTTACATGCTGCAACGTATGCTCGATAGTACGCTGGAACTCTATTCATCTTTGGCCGGTAGGCTATAAGCGAAGTGGCTACGCAACGTCAAAGCGAACGCACTGGCGGTGCGCTGGTTATTCAGCCGTTGCCCGGAATCGGTGATATGGTTTGGCATCTACCGCATATCCATGCCATTGCCGACATCAGCCCTGGTGGAACGGTAACGATATTGACCAAATCACGTTCGCGCGCCGAGCAGTTGTTTGCCGCAGATCGGCGGGTGCACGAAGTGCTCTGGCTGGAACGTGAACGTGGCGGTCAACATGCGGGCTGGAGAGGTTTTTTGCGCTTGGTGAGTCAGTTGCGCTCACGGCGTTTCGAGAGCGTTTGGATTCTGCACGACAGTACGCGCTATGCGCTGGCGACCTGGCTGGCGGGTATCCCGGAGCGTATCGGCGCTGCTGCGAGTAGTACGGGTTGGTTGTTGACTCACGCGGTATTGCTCACGGCTGAACAACGTCGGATGCACCCGATCGACAAAGCCGATCTTTTATTGCGTGCACAGGGTTTAATGTTGCCGCAGGCGCGGCTGGTGGTCGCGGCGACTGCCACACAGCGTATAGCTGAACGTTACCAGGGCACTGCAACGCCCTGGGTGGCACTGGGAATCGGTAGCAGTGAACCCTATAAGCAATGGGGTGCGCGGCGTTTTGGTGAGCTGGCCTGCGCATTAGTCAGTCGTTATGGGTTTACGCCGTTTCTGATTGGCGGTGATGGCGAGCGCGATCTGGGATCGGAGATTATCGCTGAGGCGGGGCGGCAGGGCGTGGCGGTGCAAGATGCGTTGGGATTGAGCGTGGCCGACACGATGGCGCTGCTGGCCAGTTGTCGCGCTTATGTCGGTAATGACACCGGGTTTCTCAATGTTGCTGCGGCACTGGACGTGCCGGCATTCGGATTGTTTGGTGCTTCACCGCCGTTGCTGCACAGCGCTGCAATTCACTGCCTGCTGCCAGAGGACGGATCAGTTCCAGCTTACGGAACGCCCTATATGGATAGGATATCCGTGCAAGGGGTGATGGCGGCAGTGGCGGCCGAGCTGGAAGCGGGAGACGGAAAAGCGCACTAAGTTTCCGCGGAAGAAAATTCCTGGGGGAAACGCTGATTCAAGCATAGGGTGACAAATATATCAGAGGTTCCCTAGCGATAATCGCTATAGGACTTCTCTTCGACGAGCGCCGAGCCGAGTTTAAGATTAATAGTGCGTTTGATATCGGCGCGCCGATCATTAGTCTGGTAAACCGCGCGCGCCAATTCGACGAAACGTTCACCGAAGTCTCGAAGGCGTTCTTGGTCACGGATGTGATCTTCGATATCCCAAAGGCTTTCGTTAACCGTTTTGAGATCGGCATACTCGCTGGTAATGTCGCTTTGGGCATAGGGTGATGCTTGCCATGTTGCGCGAAGCACCTCCAGTTCGCGGCGAATATTGGCGAGCTTCCCGGTGTCCTGGATGCGCTCCGACTTGATTTCGAGAATGCTGAGTTTGTCCAAAAAATCGCCGACGGGGATTTCGACTTGGATGCTCATGGGAAGGTCTCTGACAAATATGGACGGAATTGTAGCAGAGTACGCGCCGTTATCACGGGAAAACCCTGTGGTAAGATGCGTCGCCGTACTGACTGTGGCAGTTTGACGTACACCGCCGGAGGATAGGACTTTTCATGCGCGAACATATACGCAATACATTTTTCGAGTATGGCTGGCTGCTTCCGCTGTTGACGCCCGCGGCGCAGGTCGGCGGCCGCGCCTTGATCAATATCCTGTTGTTGGTGTATCTGCTGTGGGCGCTGATCGCCGTACCAGGCAGCCGGGTGCGTATCGAACGCCCCGCACTGATCCTGTATGCCGTGCTGTTAGTCGCTTATCTGATCAGCATACCAGGCGCGTTGGATATGCAGGCGTCCCTGCATGAATGGGTAAAGTTCACGCTGCACAGCCTCGCATTCTATTTCACGCTGGTGGTGTTATTGAGTCGACCACAGGCACTGCAGCAGCTGCTCACCTATCTTGGGTATGCCGGTCTGCTGTTGCTCACGGCACTGATGGTGATGATGCTATGGAAGTTGACACAGCCCGATTTTCTGCCGGTTGCCGCACTGGTCGAGGACAATCTGCCGTTCCTGACGCCTTTCATGCTGGCGCTGCTCTGGCGCAGCATAAACCCGCGCTACCGGGTTGCAGTCATGGTTGTGGTTGCGTTGATGATCTTTGGCTATGTGCTGTATTCGGAAGGGCGTGCGGCATTGCTCGGTCTGATTATCGCACTGTTCCTGTCCATGCTGCTGATACTGCATACCGGACGGATTCGTGCCTTGGTCATCAGTGTCGTTGTGCTGGGTAGTGCCGTGGTGATTACGTCGGCTACCTTTTTCCGCGAGCATCGCATCGTCCCGGTTGTTGTTCAGCACCAGGAACAAACAGGTGACCCGCAATGGGCGGCACTCGATCGATTCACTAGCTATCGCACTATGCTATGGCGACAGGCGCTGCAGAATCCACCACAAAATCTTTTAACCGGTGTAGGTATGGCCAATGTCGCTTTGTCGGGTCAGGTGACATCACTGGATTTACCTGACAAGACGGTAGTACATTTGGGCCACCTGCATAATTTTGTATTCGATGCCTGGTTCGAAACCGGTTTGCTTGGATTGGCAGCGCTGCTGGCCTTTGTGGCGTATCCGTTCCTGCGCGGTTGGCGGGTGGTGCGTGCAGGTGGTGAATCGGCTATGCCAGCGGGACTGCTGCTGGCCTCGGTCGCGGCACTGTTGATGGGGGGCTTGCTGAGCTTCTCCTACGCCTCGCGTCAGTTCGCGTTGTATCTGCCCATGCTGCTCGCGGCGCTCTGGTATTTGTCAGGGCCGCTACAGAGGCAGCGTCAGCCCTAAACGTCGCGCAGGATGTCGGCAAGCCGTGCGTGAATGTGCGCCTGCGAGAATTCATCTTGATAACTACGGTACGCAGCTGCCGCGTGTTCTCGGCGTGCATCAGCGTTGTCCGATAGACTACGTACTGCAGCCGCCAATTGCTCTGGTACGCTGGCATCAACCCAGATCAAGCCGGTATTTTGCGCATCACGCAGCGCAGCTGGATAGGCCGCGCTACGCTGCGTAATCACCGGTTTCGCGCAAGCCAGCGCTTGATACACCTTGTTCGGAATCACGCGGCCCGCCTTAGGTGTGGCGCCGAAGATGCCCAGCAGGATGTCCGCCTGATAAATCCGTGTCGCTAATTGCGGGTAGGGAACCCAGTCCTCAAACACAACGTTAGCGAGACCTGCGGCCTGCATCTCGCAGTCTTTGCGTAGCGGTCCGTTGCCGACCAGGTGCCAGCGTATCTCCGGCCGGTCCTGCGTGAGTCGCGCAGCGTCGATAATCACCCGCGTGCCTTGTAGCGGGATGAAGCTGCCGTAGAACAGCACCTCAATAACGTTGCGCGCGAGTGGATTGCCCGGTTGCGGATGAAACAGATTTTCCTCGGCGCCGACCGGCACTACCTGGATACGTGACGCGGGTGCCTGCAGGGCATCGCGGAAATACTCGGCATGCAGCTGCGTATCGGCGAGCAGGATGTCGGCCTGTGCGAAACAGCGTCGCTCCCAAGTCATCAGCCGTTGTGCCTCTGCGCTGTCTGGGTTCAGTTTGCCGCGTTCGAGCACCTGTTTGTCATAGGCACTGATCAGCGGATCAAACAGGAGTGGAATACGCTTGCTTCGCGCCCAGCGCGCCGCGGCCAGCACATCACGCTGGCGGAAGCAGGGCACCCAGACGAGGTTTGGTATGATATTGACACGCAAGCGCGCCTCCAGATCACCAAGTGCAGAGAAATATGGATGGAAGTCGTGTAATGTCCAGCCAAGTTCGCGCAGCGTCTGGCGCAGGATGCGGTTGCGGGAGTAGTCGGGATCGAAGCGGCCCCACCACAGTATGCTTTTGTCTGTCACGGCGCGATTATGCAGAACCTGTGTTTATAATGTAAATGTTGTGTATGCGCGGGGTGACTGTTTTACACCAGAAGGCGCAGAGAACACAGAGGAAACATTATTAAGGAACCTCTGATTAATTCGTCATTGCAAAGAGCGCAGCGACGCGGAAATCTCCAAGGTGTTGATTTGATTGTTGGGAGATTGCTTCGCTTCGCTGGCAATGACGTGTATCTCTGGATTAATCAGAGTTTCCTTAATTCTTCTTTGTGTTCTCTGCGCCCTCTGGTGTGATAGTGCGCTTTTCAGAGGCTCGAAGTGAACGACCGAACGCTGATTATCAAAATGGGTGCGCTCGGCGATGTGGTGCTCTGCACGCCGCAGATTGCCCGCATTGTCGAACGGCATACCGAGGTCTGGCTGCTGACCTCGCCACCATTCGCGCCGTTGTTTGCGGGTCATCCAAAACTCAAGATCATCACCTTCCCGCGTCAGGGTGCGCGCGCCATGTGGTCCGCGCTGCGTTGGGTGCGTGATCAACAGTTTTCAGTTATCTACGATCTTCAGGGTTCTGATCGAAGTCGCGCCCTGACCTTGCTGTCCGGTGCTGGCGCGCGGGTCGGTATCGCGCCGCGCTGGCTCTACACCCACAGTCCGTCCAGTGACGATGTCCGCGAGCATGTGTTCCCGCGCCTGAACCGGCTCATCGAGAGCGCCGGGCTACCCGCCGCCGAGCCTCGTCCGCAGCTGTGGCCTGAATCATCCGAACGTGTGAAGGTGCTGGAGCGATTGGCATCTGAGGGTTTGTCGGAACACGATCTCGCTGTGCTGCATGCTGGGTCGAGTGCACGTTGGCCCTCCAAGCGCTGGGAGCAGCAACATTTCATCGACTTGGCGCGTGGCATCGAAGCGGCGGGGATAAAAGTAATCTGGATTGGCGGGCCGGATGAGGTGGACGTTAATCGTGTACTGGCCGCGCAAGTGGGTTGCAATCTCACCGGAGCATTCTCGATTCCAGGCTTGGCGGAACTGGCGCGACTGGCGCGCTTTGCCGTGGTGAACGATTCCGGACCGATGCATTTGCTTTCAGCGGCGGGGATTCCTGTGTACGCTTTCTTCGGCCCGACCGATTGGCGCCGCAGTCATGCGGTCGGCCAACGCGAACGCGTGCTGACGCATCCTGTCGAATGCAGCCCTTGCCATCTGACTGATTGTCCGCCGGTGCGGGAACATGCCTGTCTGGCGCTGATCACGCCGGGGCAGGTGTTGGAGCGGCTGCGGGCGGATGGGTTGCTCTAAAGACCTCTATTCAGCTTGTCATTCCACGGTGTACTGAATAATCGGTAGTTCCTTGCGGGTCATGCTCAACGCCACTGCTTCGGCGACCTTGATGCCATCCACTGCCGACGACAGAATACCGCCCGCATAACCTGCACCTTCACCGGTCGGATACAGTCCGCGTGTGTTCAGGCTCTGGTAATCCTCATTGCGCTTGATACGGATTGGTGATGAGGTGCGTGTTTCAACGGCGGTCAGTACTGCATCGTTCATGGCAAAGCCTTTGATCTTTTTTCCAAAGGCGGGCAGTGCCTCGCGGATGGCAGCGACTGCGTAATCTGGGAGCGCCGTGCTCAGGTCGCAAAGATGCACGCCCGGTGTGTAAGAGGGTATAACCGTGCCCAAGGTTGTCGAAGGCCGTCCGGCCAGAAAATCACCGACCAATTGTCCCGGCGCCGAATAATCTTCGCCGCCTAACGTGAACGCGCGTTCTTCCCAGTGCCGTTGGAAGGCAATGCCGGCCAAGGGTCCATCCGGATAATCCTCCGGCGTAATACCGACCACGATACCGCTGTTGGCATTGCGCTCGTTACGCGAATACTGACTCATGCCATTGGTGACGACGCAGCCCGGTTCCGAGGCCGCTGCGACCACGGTGCCGCCAGGGCACATGCAGAAACTGTACACTGAACGGCCATTGCTGCAGTGGTGCACCAACTTGTAATCGGCTGCGCCGAGCAGCGGGTTGCCGGCGTTCTTGCCGAAGCGGCAAGTGTCGATCAGTGATTGCGGGTGTTCGATGCGGAAGCCAATGGAAAACGGCTTGGCCTCGATATACACACCGCGATCGAACAGTTTCTGAAAGGTGTCGCGTGCACTGTGACCTATGGCCAGTACCACATGCTCCGTCGCGATGCGTTCGCCGCTGGCGAGTACTACGCCGCGCAGTTGGCCATCTTCAATGTCGAAATCGTCCACGCGAGACTCAAAGCGAATTTCACCGCCGAGCGCCTCGATAGTGTGGCGCATGGTCTCCACCATGCCCACCAGTCGGAAGGTGCCGATGTGTGGCTTGCTCACATACAGAATTTCCGGTGGTGCACCGGCACGCACGAATTCCGTGAGCACCTTGCGGCCATGGTGTTTGGGGTCTTTGATCTGACTGTGCAGCTTGCCGTCTGAGAATGTACCCGCACCACCCTCGCCAAACTGCGCGTTGGATTCCGGATTGAGTACACCTTGCCGCCAAAGCGCAAAGGTATCCTTGGTGCGTTCGCGCACGGCCTTGCCGCGCTCCAGTACGATAGGTTTGAAGCCCGACTGCGCCAGGATCAGCGCGGCAAACAGACCCGCTGGCCCAAGGCCAATCACTACCGGGCGTGACGCCAGATTGGCCGGCGCCTGGGCGACGAAGTGATACTCGGTATCCGGCGTCGGAGAACAATGCGGGTCATTCGCCAATCGCTGGAGTACTGCCGCCTCGTTCTTGACCTTAATGTCCAGTGTATACACCGCTACTATCGCCTTAGGCTTGCGTGCATCATGGCCGCTGCGGGCAATGCCGTAGCCGAGCAGATCCTCCGCTGGTATACCCAGCTGTTCGAGTATGGCGAGCTTGAGTGCGCCTTCGGTGTGGTTGAGGGGAAGTCGAATTTCTGTCAAACGCAACATGCATGGGGTTCCAGATTTGAACTGTGATAAGCCCGAGCGAGATGCCGCCGTGCAGGGATGATGGGCATTTTACCGCAAGTCGTGTCGATTTCCGGCGAATCGATTGATTTTTTAATACTGCACGGAAAGCGCATGTTCCTGTGAGGTCTCAAGTCAACAGATAGAAAATATTATTGCCTGAGGGATGTTGTTTGATCTTGATGGTCAGCAGCGGCAGGATGGTAACGGTAGAGGTTTCTCGCAGGAGAAGAACCTGGTGAATCTATAAAGGAATAGGTGCATTTGCTCCCAGTCGGGCAAGGTGGCATCATCCGTTGACCACAAATACCGGCACTCGAAATGCGCCATTCAGATTTCAAATCCGACCATGGCTGGTTTAGGCAGCTGTTCGAATCGTTACCTGATCCCGCTTGGATCATAGACGGCAACCAGTTTGTCGAATGTAATGACGCGGCTGTTAGAGCCCTGGGCTATACAAGCCACGAAGAATTTCTGAACGTCCATCCCTCAAAACTCTCGCCACCCAAACAACCCGATGGCCAAGACTCGTACGTCAAGGCTGAGAGCATGATGGCCATTGCCAAGGACGAGGGTTTGCACCGGTTTGAGTGGATACACTCCAGGGCCGATGGCACAAATTTCGTTGCCGAGGTTACGCTTTCGATCATCGACCCATTGGACAGGCGGCTCATCTACTGCGTTTGGCGCGATATTACCGAGCGTAAGCAGGTAGAAAAAGCCCTTCATGAAGCCATGGAGAAATTCCAGTCTCTGGTTGAATCATCAAATGAATGGATCTGGGAAGTGGATGCAGATGACCAATACATCTATGCCAGTCCAAGGATCAAAGACCTACTGGGTTACGAGCCGTATGAAGTGATCGGAATAACACCCTTCGATTTGATGCCTCCTGAAGAAAAGATACGTGTTGGCAAGCTTCTTGTGGAAATAATTCGCGAGAAAAAATCATTTACCGGGCTTGAGAACTGCAATCTGCACAAGGATGGGCATCTTGTGATTCTAGAAACCAGCGGCGTGCCTGTTTTTGATAAGGAGGGGGAGTTCTGCGGCTATCGGGGCATTGATCGTGATATAACCGAGCGCAAACGGTCAGAACAGGAAATACACCAGCTGGCTTTCTACGATCCGCTTACAAAACTACCCAATCGACGTCTGTTACTGGATCGTTTGCAGCAGGCAACAGCAGTCAGTGCGCGCAGCGGATGGTATGGTGCCGTACTGTTTCTGGATATGGATAACTTCAAAACAGTGAACGATACGCAAGGTCATGTAGTGGGCGACCTGCTGTTAATCGAAGTGGCAGAAAGGCTGCAGAAATGTGTGCGCGAAGGTGACAGCGTGGCACGGTTGGGCGGCGATGAATTCGTGGTTCTACTCGAAGAACTGAGTCACCAGCCGGATGTTGCCGCCGCTCAAGCCGAATTGGTCGCGGAAAAAATCCGTAACGAACTTGATCAGACATACATGCTGAATAATTTTGAGTGCCACACCTCGCCCAGTATCGGTATCTGCCTATTCCATGAGCATCTGGAAGATGTGGAATACTTGCTCAGACATGCAGATATCGCCATGTACCAAGCCAAGAAGGCAGGACGGAATGCCATTCGTTTCTTCGATCCGCAGATGCAGGCGGTTTTGGAAAAACGTGCAGCCATGGAGGCGAATCTGCGCCAGGCGCTCGCTAGGCGGCAATTCCGTCTCTATTATCAGGCGCAAGCGGATGGTTACGGCGAGGTGACCGGCGCGGAAGTGTTATTACGTTGGGAACATCCAGAGCGCGGCGTGATATCTCCTGCCGAGTTCATCCCACTGGCCGAGGAAAGTGGGATGATAGTACCGATCGGGCTATGGGTCTTGAAAACCGCCTGCACTCGACTCAAGGCCTGGCAGCAGGATGCGTTGACCCGCGACCTGACATTGGCAGTGAACGTCAGTGCCAAACAATTCCATCAGGTTGATTTTGCCGAGCAGGTGCAGCAAGTGCTGCTGGAAAGCGATGCGAAGCCTTCACACATCAAGCTGGAATTGACCGAGAGCACCGTGCTGGAAAATATAGAGGACACTATTCGCAAGATGCACGAAATAAAAATGCTCGGTATGAGTTTTTCGATGGACGACTTCGGCACCGGTTATTCTTCGTTGCAATATTTGAAGCGTTTGCCGCTGGATCAAATCAAAATTGACCGCTCCTTTGTGTCCGACATAACCACTGATATCAACGATGCCGCCATCGTGCAGGCCATCATTGTGATGACCGAGGCGCTGGGGCTGAACGTGATTGCCGAAGGGGTTGAAACCGAGGAGCAGTGGGATTTTTTGGATAAACACGGTTGCCATGCTTTTCAGGGGTATCTGTTCAGCAAGCCGGTTCCCGTGGAGGAATTCGAGGCATTGCTGAAACAGGTCTGATTTCTTTTGATGTCATGGCTAACACATCTGGGTCGGGCGGTGGCGAAACCTAGGTTTTATTAGCCTAAAAAAATCATTTCAGCCACGGAAACACACGGAAGACGCTGAAACACAGTGCCTTCCTGGAGCGATTATTCACCACCTTGCGGGTAATGGCGGTGCCGGCGTGAAGCTGATGATCCTGTCCGTGTTTTTCCGTGTGATTCCGTGGCAAATGCGGTTTATAGGATTAGTAGATCTCACTCACTTTCCTCTCCACTTGCACTGCACTTAAGCGATTCAAATCTTTCTCCGGATTCGTCAACCAATGTGCATTGTCGCCCCAGGGACGATAGCGTTCCGGCTGTCCTGGGCCGAACAGCGTGAGTGTCGGTGCGCCCACGGCGCTGGCAAGATGGCCGAGCCCGGAGTCGTTGCCGATAAACAATGTTGCGCGTGCGAGGACAGCTGTGGCTTCCAATAATCCGGTTTGGCCGGCAAGATTTACGCAGGGCAGTGGACAATGCGCGGCGACGGCGGTGCAGCGCGAGGCGTCGCTCGGTCCGCCGAGTAGGATGACGCCATCGAATCTGTCTTGTAATAGCGCGATCAGATTCTGGAACTGGGCTGCCGGCCAGATTTTTGGTTCCCAGTTGGCGCCGGGCCCAAGGGCGAGCCAGCGTGTGCCCGGGAGCTCGCGTAGATGCTGATCCGCTTTCGCGTTAAGTTCCGGTGTGAGCCAAAGGTGCGTAGGTGGAATATCGCGCTCACCGAGTGCGGCGATGACACCCATATGCTGTTGGACGGCGTGTGGACCTTGCGGGCGGGCATGCCATTTGGTCAGGCGGCGGCGTCCGCGTAACAGATAAGCGAGACCGTCGGTGCGCAAATCGACGATCAGATCGTAGCGGGTACTGCGCAGTTCGCGTACCAGCTTTAGCGTGCCACGCCAGCCGGTGCGTTTTTCCTTGAAGACGATGCGGCCAAGATAGGGGCAATGCCGGAAGATCTCGGCCGAGCGGCAGTCCGCGACCAGATCGATAATGGCATCCGGGTACTGTTGATGCAGTGCCTCCAGTACGGGTGTGGTCATCACGGCATCGCCGATGTTGCTGAGCGTGATGACCAGAATCTTGCCCGTTGCCTTGCTCATAGGCGTCCTTTATAGAGCGGCGCCTCACCGGGCGGTCGGGTCTTGAAGCGTCGATGCGCCCAGAGATATTGCGACGGCATGCGTCGCACCTGTGCCTCGATCAGATCGTTGACGCGCTGTGTATCGGCGGCTTCGTCATCGGTCGGAAAATTGTCCAGGGCCGGATGCAGTGTCAGGCGGTAGCCCTCTGCGCCCGGCAGGCGTTCCTGAAAAAATGGCACGACCTGCGCGCCGCTGATGCGTGCCAGGCGTGCGGTGGCAGTTATGGTCGAGGCGGGTATGTTGAAGAAGGAGACGAAGATGCTGTGTTCGGCGCCGTAGTTCTGGTCCGGTGCATACCACACCGGCATGTTTGCCTTCAGGCTCTTGAGCATGCCGCGCATATCATCGCGCGAAATGGCCTTCTCGAAATGGCGCGCGCGGGCATTCTGCATGACGCGTTCGAAGGCCGCGTTTTTGTGGCGGCGGTAGAGCACATGAAAGGGAGTCTGCAGAGACAGCAGACGCCCACCGATTTCGAGGGTTGTGAAGTGTGCGGACAGCAGAATGACGCCGCGTCCCGCTGCCAACGCGGCCTGTAAATGCTCGAGGCCGTCGATCTGGGCTAGATTGCGCAGGTGCTCTGACGGCGACCACCAGCACATGGCGGTCTCGATCACGCCGATACCCAGTGAACGGAAATGTTCGCGCAGTAACGTCCGCCGCGCGGCCTTATCCAGTTCGGGGAAGCACAGGCCAAGGTTGGTGCGCGCAATGCGCCGGCGGCGTGGCATCAGATAATAGGCCAATGTTCCCAGACCACGGCCCAACAGCATCTGCAGGCGGAACGGTAGCCGTGCCGCTAGCTTGCCGAGTGCCATACCAGCATGCACCGGCCAATAGCGCGGCGACCAGAGTGAGGCTTGTGAGGAAGCGGTATCGTTCACAGGGGGATCCAGTGTCGGAAGCACAGTGTACCGAATTGGGGTGCGGTGCTCACGAGTCACGTTGGGTTCTTTGAGTCGCCTCCTACCCTTTTTCTGAACCACCAGGACGCCAAGCCTGCCAAGAAAAGAAAATTGGAACCGCCAAGGACGCCAAGAACGCCAAGAAACCACTTTTCAGGTTCTCTATACGACACAACTGCTCTGCGATCAGTCCGTATAGAGACGCCGGACCCCTTTGCCTATGACGACCTTAACATTCTTGGCGCTCTTGGCGCTCTTGGCGTCCTTGTCGGTTCGCCCTAGGAATTCTTGGCGGTTCAGGATGGGGGCATATGGCGGCTCAGACTGCACCGCCATGCTATTATTCGGCCCAGATTTCCTGGGGCCGTGTGACACATGAAATTACAGATTCCTGCCTTCGATAAGGCCCATGTCCTGGTGGTGGGCGATGTAATGCTCGACCGTTACTGGCATGGGTCGACCTCGCGAATCTCGCCCGAGGCGCCGGTGCCGGTGGTGCATGTGCGGCAGAACGAGGAACGTCCCGGCGGCGCCGGCAACGTGGCGCTCAATATCGCTGCGCTGCAGGCGGACAGCACCTTGATCGGTCTGACCGGCGACGACGAGGCCGCCGATAGCTTGAGTCGCAGTCTGGAATCCGCGGGCGTGCAATGCCTTTTCCAGCGCTTGATCGGCATCCCGACCATCACCAAGTTGCGCGTCATCAGTCGGCATCAGCAACTCATCCGTTTGGATTTCGAGGATGGTTTCGAGGATTTCGATACAGGCGCGCTGCTGGATAGTTATAAAACGGCACTTGCCGACTGTGGTGCGGTGGTGATTTCGGATTACGGCAAGGGCACGCTCAAGCCGCTGCGCGAGTTGATTGATGCAGCGCGCGCGGCAGGAAAACCCGTGCTGGTCGATCCCAAGCATACCGATTTTTCATTCTATGCTGGCGCGACCCTGATCACACCGAATCTGAACGAGTTCGAGGCGGTAGTTGGCCGCTGCCGCAATGAGGCTGAGTTGGTCGACAAGGGTTTAACGCTGATCAGTCGCCACGATTTGGGTGCGTTATTGGTCACACGCGGTGAGCATGGCATGACGCTGTTGCGCGCAGGCCAGCCGGAACTGCATCTGCCTGCGCAGGCGCGTGAGGTGTTCGATGTCACCGGCGCGGGCGACACAGTGATTGCAGTGCTGGCCGCCGCGCTGGCTGCCGGCGAGGGAATGGCTGAAGCCACTGCGTTAGCTAATATTGCAGCAGGTATCGTGGTTGCCAAGCTCGGCACGGCGACGGCCTCGGTGCCCGAGATTCGCCGCGCACTTGCCGGGCGACACGAGGCCGGTTATGGCATGCTCAGTCAGGAACAATTATTGGTGGCGGTCGAAGAGGCGCGTGCGCAGGGCGAACGCATCGTCATGACCAACGGTTGCTTTGACATCCTGCATGCCGGTCATGTCGGCTATCTCAGTGAGGCGCGCCGCCTGGGCGACCGACTGATCATCGCCGTGAACGATGATGACTCCGTGCGCCGCCTTAAAGGCGAGGGCCGTCCGATCAATAGCGTCGATCGCCGCATGACCGTACTCGCTGCATTGGAAAGCGTCGACTGGGTAGTGCCGTTTTCTGAAGATACGCCTGAGCGCATTATCTGTGCCGTTGAGCCGGACATTTTGGTAAAGGGTGGCGACTACAAGCCCGAGCAGATCGCCGGTCATCAGTGCGTGACCGCGGCGGGTGGCGAAGTCAAAGTGCTTGGCTTCGCGGATGGCGTGTCGACATCGCGCATTATTGAGGCGATTCGTCAGCGGGACGAGCGTTAACATATTTCTCAACGCGAAGGCGCAGGAGATGCGCGAAGGAAATCCATTAACAAGTGTTAAGAGATAAGTCCCCTCCCCCTTGATGGGGGAGGGCCAGGGAGAGGGTGATGCGTCTTCCGATAGCCCCCTCTCCCTGGCCCTCTCCCGCGAGGGGAGAGGGGATTCACCCAGTAATGTTTAATCAGGATTACCCTTCAGCATCTTCGCGTTGAAAGTTTGTATATGAAAGGACATGCAACATGATCATAGTCACCGGCGGGGCCGGCTTTATCGGTTCGAACATCGTCAAGGCGCTGAATGCGCGTGGGCGCACGGATATCCTGGTTGTCGATAATCTGTCCAGTGGCGTGAAATTCAAAAACCTCGCCGACTGCGAGATTGCCGACTATATGGACAAGGAAGACTTTATTGCCCAGATCGCGGCCGGCGGTAAATTCGGCGCCAGGGTCGAGGCGGTATTTCATGAGGGCGCCTGTTCATCCACTACTGAGTGGGATGGGCGCTACATGATGCGCAACAACTACGATTACTCGAAGACGCTGTTGAACTACTGTCTCGACAAACAGGCCGCCTATATCTATGCCTCATCGGCGTCTGTATACGGCGCCGGTCGCGTCTTTAAGGAAATCCGCGAACACGAAGAGCCACTCAACGTTTACGGCTATTCAAAATTTCTGTTCGACCAGTATGTGCGCCGCATCCTGCCAGCCGCCAAGAGCCAGATCGCCGGCTTTCGCTATTTCAATGTCTATGGCCCGCGCGAACAGCATAAGGGCAGCATGGCAAGTGTCGCGTTCCATTTGAATACACAAATACGCGATACCGGACAGGTTAAACTTTTCGAAGGTTGTGATGGCTATGGGGATGGTGAGCAACGTCGTGACTTTATCTATGTCGGCGATGCGGTGGATGTGAATCTTTGGTTCTTGGATCATCCCGAAAAATCCGGCATTTTCAACGTCGGTACCGGACGCAGTCAGCCATTCAATGATATAGCGCGCGCCGTCATCGCCTGGCACGGCCGTGGCGAGCTTGAGTACGTGCCTTTCCCCGATCACCTGCGCGGTCGTTATCAGAGTTTCACCGAGGCGGATATCAGTGCACTACGTGCTGCTGGGTATGATAAGCCGTTTAAGAGCGTCGAGCAGGGCGTGGCGCTGTATATGGAGCAGCTCAATGATTCGGACGCAGAAATCTGAATAGAAAGTCATACCGCATAAGGATGCGAGAGTGGGTGCGAGAACCTTGAGTTACTGTTGCTTCATGGATTCCCTCTCCCGCGAGGGGAGAGGGCCAGGGTGAGGGGGCTGTCAGAGAGTACTCCACCCTCTCCCTGGCCCTCCCCCGTCAAGGGGGAGGGGACTGTTTAATTAGCGTTCGTCTTGTGTTTTCGCGCGCGCACCCTCGCATCCTTTGTGGTTAAACTGTTGTTGTCATTAACTCGGACTACCGCGTGCGCATCCTCTATACCATTCTTCTCTATCTCCTGACACCCTTCGTGCTGCTGCGCTTGGTGTGGCGTGGCATGCGTGCCCCCGCCTACTGGCAGCGTTGGGGCGAGCGCTTCGGGTTCGTTCCTGATGCAAAAGGCGCCGATCCGATCTGGGTGCATGCCGTATCCGTCGGTGAGGTGCAGGCGGCGGTACCGTTGCTGCGCGCGTTACTCAAACGCTATCCGGATGTGCCGCTGTTGGTGACGACGACTACACCGACAGGTTCCGAACAGGTGCTTAATCTGTTCGAGACACGCGTGCAGCATGTGTATATGCCGTACGATCTACCAGATGTAGTACACCGTTTTCTGACGCGTGCGCGACCGCGGCTGGCGTTGATCATGGAAACCGAAATCTGGCCGAACCTGTATCACGCCTGCGCCAGGCGCGGTATACCAGTGTTGCTGGTGAATGCGCGCTTGTCGGAGCGATCTGCGGCCGGTTACCAGCGTGTGCATCGGTTGACGGCAGCGACATTGAGTTGCCTGCGCGGCATCGCTGCGCAGGGACGCGCCGATGCTGATCATCTTGTTGAGCTGGGTGCGCCGCCAGAGCGGGTCAAGGTCACTGGCAGTATCAAATTCGATATGCAGATCCCAGCCAGCATCACAGAGCGCGCGGCGGTACTGCGCCGTGATTGGGGTATGCAGCGTCCGGTATGGATTGCCGCCAGTTCGCATGAAGGCGAAGACGAGATGATTTTGGATGCACACCGCAGTGTTCGTGAGCGCTTTCCAACGGCATTGTTGGTTCTGGTGCCGCGGCATCCGGAACGTTTTGCGCGGGTGGCGTCATTGTGCCGTGAACAAAACTGGAAGACGGTATTGCGAAGTGAGCAGGTGCCAACCTCAGCCGATGCGGCAATTTTCGTCGGCGATAGCATGGGCGAACTGTTATTGTTTTTTGCAGCCACGGACGTCGCGTTCATTGGTGGTAGTCTGATCCCGCATGGAGGCCATAACCCATTGGAGGCCTCAGCTCAGCGTGTACCGGTTTTGTTTGGTCCGCATATGTTCAACTTTGCGCTGATCGCACAGTTGTTGTTGGAGGCGGGTGCCGCCCGCGAAGTGGGTGACAGTGGTCAATTGGCCGATAGCGTTGTGCATTGGCTGGCCGATCCCACGGCGAGAAATGCCGCCGGAGAACGCGGTGCCGCAGTGGTCGAAGCTAATAAGGGCGCACGCGAGGCGGTGTTGGCGATGGTGGAGGAGGCGCTGAAAGGAAGGGTTTAAGCCGCTAATGCCACCGAGAAAACGCTATTTGAACCGCCAAGGACGCCAAGAACGCCAAGAATGATTATTGTTATTACTGGTTTGGTACTGCACACCCTTCGCTGATATATTCCAACGCAACACCTAGTCCAACGAAAACTCTAAACAAGATTTTCTTGGCGTCCTTGGCGGTTCAAAATATTTTTTTGTTGAGGCTCTTCGCGCATTGGTGGTTCAATACATCATCGGATCAACGAAGTCAGAGCCTTGAACTGCGGATGG
>JBGSOE010000099.1:0-5362 GCA_041739295.1 Thiohalobacterales bacterium
TCTATGCGCAGCGGTTCGCCTTCTTCAATCGCACTGGCGCCACCACCGCCTCCGCAACACCAGTTGTACTTGCCGGCGTCTTCCATCTCCACGAAGTCCTTCACAACCATATTCATCAGATTGCGTTGAGGCTCAATCACACCACCACGGCGCACCAACTGGCAGGGATCGTGGAAAGTCATCTTCGCGGTTTCAAAACCTTCGGTCTTGAGCAGCCCCTGGGTACGGAACCCCTCGAGGACTTCAAGGATATGCAGCACCTCAAAGTTATAAGGCCGGCCGATCAGATTGGCGCCGTCCCAACGCAAGGCTGTATAGGCATGACCACATTCCGGACTGATGACGGTCTTGACCTTGAGCCGTTCCGCACCTTCGACGATGCGATTGACGATAACCTTGGCGAGATCCGACACGCCGATCTGGATGCCCGAATTGGTGGCCTCGAAGGCCGTCGAACACAGTGTCCAGGTCTTGCCGGCCTGTTTCATGATCTTGGCGATGGCGCCCAAATATTCCGGGAAGTTGATAATCTCCATCGAAGATAACAGCACCATGTATTCGGCGCCCGCTTTGTCCAGGGGGATCTCGAGGCCGGTGTCTTCCTGGACATGCCGCATCTGTGCCTGCACGGCGGGAAGTTTCACACCCATCGGACTGCCGATCTCGACCGCGCGCGTCGTCGCGCCCACAAGGCCTTCCGGTGCATGTCCGGATACCGCCATGCCTTCGCGGAATTTACGAATCATATAGACGAGGTCATTGCCGACCGGGCAGACCATGGAACAGCGGGCACACAGCGTGCAGCTGTTGTAGACCAGTTCTTTCCATTCCTCCAACTCGTTGTCGGTGACCGGCTTAGAGAGTCCGACCAATTTGGCCAACTTACCGAGCAAGGTATATTCCTGCGAATAAATACGACGCAACGGTTCCAGTTTGTGAATCGGCGTGTATTTTGGATCACCGGTTTCGGTGTAGAACAGGCAGGCCTCGGCACACAGACCGCAATGCACGCAGCTGTTGAAATAACTCGCGATGGGCGCGTCAATCATTTCCTTCAGAACGGCGACGCCTTTCTCCAGTGACGCACTCATACCGGCACCCCTTTGTGAGCATTCGCATTACCGTTGTACCAGCGTGATGCGAACAACGTGAACACGTGGAACAGTTTGGTGAAGGGCAGCACTATCAACAGTATTTCGACACTCAAGATGTGCAGCGCCAGCATGGCGGTATAGGGCAGCAGCAGATGCTTGACCGCCAGGTAACCCGTCAGCACCGGCAGAAAGGTCACTGCCCAAGTGAAATAGTCCTCGAAGGTGGACAGGTAGCGCTTGACCGGTTTGTTGATACGATCAACCAGCATCAGCACCATCGCAGCCATGGTAACCACCGCAGCCAAGTCGATCAGCTGTGATGGCAGCGCCGGCCAGGACAAACCGATCAGATTTTCGATAAGGACAATATGTGGTGCGAAAAAGAACACCACAATCGCCAAGCCGATATGGAAGGTATAGCCGCCGATATAGCTGACCGGTGAACGTTTGAGCATGCCGGGCGGTGGCAGGGAGCGTCGCACGACAGTGTGCAAGCCCGATGCACCCGCCGCATGCCGGGGCGCCGACAGATCTTTTTTGCGACCCAGGCTGTAGATCTCGAACAAACGCCAGATTGTACCCAGCAGAAACACGGCAACTGCGATATTCAAGCCCGGCCCGCGAACCCAATTAAGGAGTTCAATTTCGTTCATGTCATTTCTCCAAATCTTTCAGCGTTGCCGTCTCGTGAGCCGATTTGGCAGAACTCTTCTTGGCGCGATTAATAAACGACATACCGACACCAACCGCCGCACCAGCTACGACCGCGCCCGCGGCGAACGTAAGCGGATCGGCTGGCGCGGACAGCGCCTTATAGAAACTGCCGGCATCCCAGAAGTTCGGTTCCGAGCAGCCGAGACAACCGTGACCGGACTCGATCGGGAAACTGGTACCGTCATTCCACTTGGTGGTGGCGCAAGCGTTGTGGGTGGTCGGGCCCTTACAGCCGAGTTCGAACAGACACCAACCCTTACGCGCACCTTCATCGTCGAAGGTTTTGGCGAACTTGCCCTGATCGTAGAACGGCCGGCGGTAGCAACGATCGTGAATGCTGTCACCATAGAAATTCAGCGGTCGTCCCAGCGCATCGAGCGCCGGGATTTCACTGAAGGTAAGGTAGTGCGCCAGCACACCGGTGATCACCACCGGAATCGGCGGGCAACCAGGGACATTGATGACCGGCTTGCGTGCGATCAGGCCCTGATCCATCAATGCCTGCACACCCATGGCGCCAGTCGGATTCGGATTGGCCATGGGTATACCGCCGTAAGCAGCACAGGTACCGATACTGACCACCGCTGCGGCATTTTCAACCGTATCCTTCAGCATCTGTAAATTGCTGATACCGGCGATGGCCGAGTAGATACCGCCATCCTTGACGGGTATCGAACCGTCAACCAGCACCAGATAGCCAGGCTCCTGCATCGCCTCTTCGCGCGCACGCTCAGCTGCCTCGCCTGATGCCGCCATCAGGGTGTGATGGTAATCCAGCGAGATCATGTCGAAGATCAGGCTTTCGACCGTCGGTGAATGAGAACGCGTCAGTGATTCAGTGCAGCCGGTACATTCCTGGAACGACAGCCAGATCACAGAGGGACGCCTGATTTTACCGAGTGCCTCGGCAATGGCCGGGGCCATACCAGGTGGTAACGCCATCAGTGACGCGGTAGCTGCGCAGAATTTCAGGAAAGCACGCCGACTGATACCCTGACGGGCCAGATGTTCGGCTATTGTTGGACGTCGACTCATAGGTTAGCTCCTTATACCGTCAACTGTCGTGATCACCCGCCATGAGTGCGCTGAGTGTTTCGAGACTTTCCCGCACATCGTCGCGTTGTGCGCGAATGATGTCCGGACAAAAACTGACTTCCAGGAATTCCGCCATGACGTTGTCCAGTGTGTTGCGGTGGGTTACCCACCACACGCCACGAATGGCGGTTTCGACTACCGTGCTGGGGCCCAGCGCGTTGACTTCGACCTGAACTTCGCCAGTACCGAGCCGTTCGCGAAGGTAATCCAACTCACCCGGCAGCAACGGCAGGCTGCGCAAATCGATGCTGTGTTCCTTGCCGGATTTCAGCAATTCATGAAGACTGGTTTCCAGTTCGGCGAGTATTGCCCCGGTGTTACCAGAGCCAAACGGCATGGCAGACGCTTCGACGTTGATGGGTATATTGTCCAAGCCACTCATTAATGCCACGCCTCTATGAGATCCAGGATCTGCCGACCCGCAGTCGGTATCGCGGCGGCCACTTTTTTAGTTGGCTGATCACCCCAATCGACTGAATCTGGCTGAATACCGACCAGGGCACGACGCTTGGGCAGTCGTTCGGTGAGATAGGCTACGGCCAAAAGATCAAGGAGACTGACTTCATGGACACTGCGCTTACGATTGCCACCGACAAACTCGTCCATGGCGAGATTTTCGTAACAGCGCACGACACCGGCTTCCGCACCCAGCTCCGCGGCATCAACAACTATCAACGCGTCGGCATTTTCAATCGGTTCGGAAAGTGTGAAACTCAGTGTGCCACCGTCGAGGTATTCGACATTCGGCTGTTCGGGAAACTTTTCTTGCAGATAACGGATGACATGTACGCCAACGCCCTCATCACTGAGCAGCGTATTTCCTAAGCCCAACACTAGTACGTTCCATCCCACTAGAATGTCCTCCGTGTCTTCTTCTTAATTTCTAGCCTTAGTATCGCCTGCATTCCTTCTGGGTCAACAACCCGCCTTGACCTGCATCAAATATCACTAATATTCGGATACACCTGCTTTTATAATGGCTACTCTGATTTCATAATATTGTGCGCAATGAGTATTACACTTTAGCGCATGTCTCTAGCGACATAACACGATCGAGATGATCTGCATCAAATATCTCGGCCGGCCCATACCCTTCACCACTGGACATTGTCTGGCGCAGGGTGGAATGTAAGCATGAAGTCATGGCGCCGGCAGCCCGCGATGATTCAATATAAGGGATTACTACTATGTGTCTGGCGATACCCATGCAGGTCTGCGACATCGACGGCTTTCTGGCACGTTGCGAGGCGAAGGGTGTATCTCGCGAGGTCAATCTGTTCCTGCTACAGGACGAACCTCTGGAACCTGGCGACTTTGTCATGGTGCATGTGGGCTATGCCATCCAGAAAATGACCGAGCAGGAGGCACGCTCCGCGTGGGAGCTGTACGATGAGATGCTTACACAGCTTGGCGATCCTGTCCATGCATGAACTGTCCGTCTGTCAGGCGCTGGTGCGCCAGCTAAAAGAGATCGCGCAACGCGAGGCTGCGGCGCGCATCACCAGGGTGGTCGTACGGATCGGTCCGTTGTCGGGCGTCGAGGCGCAGCTGCTGCGCCATGCCTATCCGATCGCCAGTGCCGGTACGCTTGCGGAAACCGCGGAACTGGTACTGGAAAGTCTTCCAATTCGCGTGCGTTGCGAAAGCTGCGGCGCCGAAACCGAGGCGACCGCCAATCGATTGATATGCGGCGTTTGTGGTGATTACCATACCCAGATGCTGAGCGGCGACGAGATGCTGCTTGCGCATGTCGAGATTGAACGCATGGACGAAGCCGAGACCGTACATTGAATACATCAACGCTAAAAGGGGTCCTAAAAGGGGTCAGAGCCCTTTTTTGTGATCAGCAATTTAAATTTGAATCTGTGTTATGAAAAAAGGGCTCTGACCCCTTTTAGCTCAGATTTTGGAGATTCGGTATGTGTGACACCTGTGGCTGCAATATCACGCCAGGTAACAAACATTTTCTCCAGCCCAACGGACGCCTGGAGAAGACGCACGATGGGCGTGAGGCGATCACAATACTAAAAGGACTGCTATCCGAAAATGATCGGCAGGCTGAACACAATCGTATACATTTCGATCGTCATGGCGTGTTGGCGATCAACCTCATGTCCTCGCCGGGCTCCGGCAAGACTGCCCTGTTAGAGGCGACCATCGAGGCGCTCGCCGGGGAACTGCGTATCGCTGTTATCGAAGGTGATCTGGAAACCGAGAACGACGCCGAGCGCATCCGCGCCAAAGGCGTTCCCGCCATTCAGATTGCGACCGGCACTGCCTGCCATCTGGATGCGCATATGGTGCACGATGCACTGCACCGACTGGATCTAGATGCTATCGATGTTCTGTTCATTGAAAATGTCGGCAACTTGGTCTGTCCTGCCAGCTTCGATTTAGGTCACCATCGCAATGTGACTTTGCTATCTGTTACCGAAGGTGACGACAAACCAGCCAAGATC
>JBGSOE010000123.1:0-9567 GCA_041739295.1 Thiohalobacterales bacterium
AATTGAAAGTATGCCCAGCATCCACCAAGTGACTAGCAAAGGCATCTGCTGTTGCCGCGCCGCGCCGGATAACGGCCTGATAGGGCGCCGTCGCGAATTGCGGCTCATACGGCGCATAGCCATTGTCGGTGATCAGTGGTGATGGAGTTCCATGACCCAATGCACGACCACCTTTAAAGCCGAAGGCTGGGCCATTATTCGCTTCCGTAGCAACGCCTAGATAGGGCGATGTCTTTATAGCATCCCACTCCGCCGCGTTGAATCGCAGATCAGCACTCTCCAGTAATTCAGTAGGACTGGTCACAAATACCTGTTGCGGTGGCGTGCAGGTTTTACAGCCATCATTGATCAACGGTGGAAGAGGCCCGTTTGGAAAGACACCGGCACCAGGCGGCATTGGCTTTTCCTGATTTGGAGGTTGAGGCGCATCCTGCATAGCCAATGGCGGTTTATCCGCTGCCTTCGGTGCGAACATACCTGCCTGCTGTTCTGGCAATTGTTCCTGCGCTGGCTTCTGCTCAGCCACTGCAGTATTCGTCTCTGGTGGCCGCAGACCTCGTTGCCCCACCGGTGCTGTGATCTGTAGAACCTTGGGCGGTTCTAACAGACCCTTCGGCGAATTCTGTGCTTCAACGCGGCCAAAATTGAAATCACCGCCGACGCCTAGATCAATCTCGCCGCGTTCATTGCGCACCTGTATGCCACCTTGCCATGCCGCCAGCACCAGACTGTCCGGAGACTCCAGAACCGCTTCATAGTGGGTGCCACGCACGCCGATGGTTGCCACCGGCGTACTGACACTATAGGCATTAGTATTATGCTTACCAATCACACCGGTAATGGTACGTAATCCACCTTTGATCAGCGTGGACATACTGCGGTCACCTTCCCCGCCCTGATTCTGGAAACGGTATTCGTTGACCTTGAATTCAGTGTCTTCGCGTAATGACATCAACGCGCCATCCGTGAAGCGCAACTGTACCTCAGAGGCCGGTGCGGTATGAATGGTTTCGCCGGAATAAAACGTCGATCGGCGCTGCAATATTCGCTGAACACCTTCCGGCGATACCACATACACCTCACCGCTCGCGATGATCACCTGTCCGGCCGACTCGGATTCCGCAGCCACCACGCGCAACGTGAACAACAACAGCGCCATGCTGACAATGGACAGTCCGGTGCGAAGTAATGAGTTCAAAGTCACGCGGTACCTCCGACTATTCAAACTGGTAACGCACACCGACACTGATCTGATTGCGCGTGTATTCATACAGACTAATGTTTGATTGGTTGTCGATGGCGCTGGCTTCCGCGGTCAGAGTCCAGCGCGCTTTGGGTTGCCAGGTCCAGCCCAGGCGCAGTTCGATGAAACTATCATCACGTGTGCGCAGGAAGACCTGGTTAGCGGCGTCGTACAAAGAATGTTGCCAGACCAGACTGGCGTAAGGCGTCTGCGCTGGAATGCCATTCCATTGCATACCCAGGCGCAGGCCGTAATAGAATCTGCCGTTCAGATCCCCACCCGACTCTTGTGCAGACTCATCGCCCAGATAGCTGGCAACCGAGGCGAGCAGCGGAATATGTGTATAGCGGTGATTCCAACCACCCCCAGCCAGCACGATATTCACGTCCTGAATCGAATCATCGGGATAGCGCAAGGTCCCGAACTGGCCAAAACCCTGGAGCTGATTGTGCGGGTTGAGATCACGACTCCACTCGGCACCCAGGGTAAACAGCCGACGGAATACATTGTTTGCGAGATAGAACACCTGATATTGCATCGGTAACTTCAATCGGTCGCGGCCGTCCGCCAGTGCGAGACCGCCACTCATTGTGACGCTACGCGTGCTGTAATCATGTTCATCGACATAACCACGGTCGCGATAAGCAAGGTCCGCGAACAGTGCGCGACGCTTGTCGATCGGTCGCACCAGGGTGATGCCAGCATTCTTATCCAGAAAACGGTCACTGGTTTCCAGGCTGGACGCACCCAGGTCAACCATGCCGATCGCGGGGATCACCAGTGTACTGTCTGCGGTGGCACTGGCTACATTACTGTCCCAGCCGGGACGCAGCTCCACATAACCGGTGACACTGGTGCGACCTTGCGCTTCACGCTGCTGGATTTCGGTGAGAAAGGAATCGACTCGCATCAGCACATTCGGCGGTGGCCCGACCGTTCTGACGGCCTGAAATTCACGCCGCGCGGTCGCGTAATCGCCGAGCAGGAAATAGGCACGCGCCAATTCCAGGCGGGCGCGGTGATTGGAAGGCTCGACCATCAGCACACGCTCAAGGGCCATAACGGCATGTTGCGGCTGTCCAGCCTCAAGTGCAGCCAGACCGGCCACGAAATCGAATTGCGGGTTACCCGCGCGATCCGCGAGATGCTGTTGTGCCAGACTCCAGGCGGCCTCTGGCTGACCACTGTCGAGTTGCGCCTGGATGGCATCGTCGATGGCATCTGCCTGGACATTAGCAGCGCTCACTACTGTCAGCAGGAATATCCCTATAACGAATCTATGCATGACGAACCCGTCTCGTGCCACTGGATTGAAACGCCTTGAGCGCCGTCAATCAGATGGCGTGACAGAGCGTTTCACGAGAGGTTTTGCAAGAGCCGTGCCCTTTCGGGTCACATCAGGCGGCGGCAGCTTCTGTGATGGCGCTCAGACAGCCGCCGGAGAGAACGTGTACATCAAAGCCGGCCTCGCTCAGCAGAAAGGCCGCGGCCGCGCTGCGCCGACCGGTGTCGCAGTAGAGAATATAGGTCATCGTGGAATCGAGTTCTCGCAGCCGCAATCTCAACAGATACAACGGAAGATTCAAACTGTGCGAAATCGCGCCGTTGTGATGTTCGCTCTCCAAGCGCACATCCAACCAGCACGCACCTTGCTCCACAAGACTTGCCGCCGTAGCGTAATCCACATCATGCAGCAGCGGTGCCTTCAACAAGGCATCAAAGTCTGCCTTGGACAAGCGCATCAGCACACCGTCGGTGGTCATTGTCACCGTAGCGTTGCGCTCACAATCGGCCATTAAGGCCTCTTCGCCAAAACAGGTTCCCTGCTTGAGCTGTGCCAATCGCACTGTCGCGCCGTTAGGTGCGCGGCGCATGACGTCGGCCGCGCCATGGCGCAGAACATAATAATACTCACCTGATTCACCCTGGCGGATAACCACCTCACCGGCAGACATGGACACGGCCTCCATGCGCTTGAAGATCTCCTGAATGTTGGCCGGTGGAACTTGATAAAAAACTTTCGACCCAAGCATGCGTGTCATCCAATCCGCGTCTTCAGCAGGCACCTCAGACTCCAGATCTGCTACCACATACCCCGCAGACTGATCCCAGGTCAGCAGAATATCCAGCAGCGTGGTATCAATGCGGACGAAACTGATATCGGTGCGCGCGACGGCCTGCTGCTGGCGGGGTTGCTGCGGCGCAATTGGATGCTGTGCCGCAGGCATTCCACCCTGTAGCACAGTGGCATTCTGACTGCCATCACGTAACTCCAACTCGCCTTCCAACAGGTAAAAGGCCCAGGTGTCACGATCGTCACGATGAAACAACGAATGCCCCACAGCGAGATGCTCTACCTGAATGCGCTGCACGAGATCTTTAAAGTTGTCGGCCGAGAGGCTATTGAGCGGCACGAGGCGTACCAATAGGCGGGGATCGGCGGCGGATTGGGCTGACTGCTCTGAACGATCCTCAGGCATGGCATGCTGTCCTTACATTAGGTTGCATAGGGTCTATCGACCTCAGCCACATAAGTTTTAGCGCATTAGTTCTCGCTGGCACAAACTGAAGAGGGGCGCCACAGCACCCCCTGTTTAAAGAAAGCCAATAATCAGCGATCGTACTCTGGCGTGGCCTTGATGCGGTGGATACTGAGATCGGCGCCCTGATATTCCTCTTCCTGAGACAACCGTAAGCCGAGCATCATCTTAAGTACACCGTAGACAACAAAGCCGCCGACCAAAGCAATGCCGATACCCAGCGCCGTGCCGGTCACTTGCGCGCCAAAGCTGACACCCCCCAATCCGCCCAGGGCCTTACTACCGAAAATGCCCGCGGCGATACCACCCCAGGCACCGCACAAACCGTGCAGCGGCCAGACACCCAGCACGTCGTCGATCTTCCAGCGGTTCTGAGTCAGGGTGAAGGTCCATACAAACATGGCTCCGGCCACGCACCCCGTCACCAGCGCACCCAAGGGATGCATGACATCCGAGCCCGCACACACCGCAACCAATCCGGCCAACGGACCGTTATGGACGAAACCCGGATCGTTGCGGCCGGCAATCAGGGCCGCGAGGATGCCACCGACCATGGCCATCAATGAATTGACCGCGACCAGACCGCTGACAGCCTGGACGGTCTGTGCTGACATGACATTGAAACCGAACCAGCCCACCGTAAGTATCCAGGCACCCAGGGCGAGGAACGGAATGCTTGATGGCGGGTGGGCATACACGGTCCCGTCTTTTCCATAACGACCGTGACGTGAACCGAGCAACAACACTGCCGCCAGCGCAATCCAACCACCCATGGCATGCACCACGACAGATCCAGCGAAATCATGGAAGCCGAAACCGTACTGCGCCTCGATCCATTCCTGAATGCCAAAACGACCGTTCCAGGCGATACCTTCAAACGTTGGGTATATCAATGCCACGAGGAAGAAGGTTGCAATCAATTGCGGGTAAAACCGCGCCCGCTCAGCAATACCACCCGAGATGATGGCCGGAATCGCCGCCGCAAAGGTCAGCAGGAAGAAGAATTTGACCAGTTCATAACCATTACGCTCGGTTAACGCCTCTGCCCCCTGTAAAAAGCCGAGGCCGTAGGCAACGCCGTAACCAATAAAGAAGTAGGCAATTGTCGATGCGGCAAAATCACAGATGATTTTGACCAGGGCGTTGACCTGATTTTTCTCCCGGACCGTCCCCAGTTCGAGGAACGCGAAGCCGGCGTGCATGGCGAGCACCATGATGGCACCCAGGAGAATGAAAAGTACGTCGGAACCGGCCTGTAGTGTCTCCATAAACGCCCCTCTTTTGGTCTTATCAGTGTTCGAAACGAGAGCACAGTAGGCTGGAACCGTGCCTTGAAAAAGAAGCGATATATTACAGAAGGATAGGACGCAATAAAATGGAAATCGGTCTATCCAGATGGATTCGCTGGGAAAAACGCACTAAATAAATGCGCCTATGCCCGCAAACGCCCGGCCAGCACGAGTGGAATGCTCCAAAAAATGGCAAAAAAATACCGGTGAACGAAGGTCGCTCACCGGTCTTGAAGAGGGAGTCCTGAGGAGGAGCTCCCTTCGGAGAAAATGAACAAGCGCTGACCACTATCCGGATTCCTGCCCGGCAAACTGTGAACTGGCTCACAAAACCCATCTGCTTCTGTTTGGGCCTGTCGGACGCTGCCTGCCACAAGAACGCTATCGACTATCTACAACCCCGAGCGTTTAGCGGCCTCCCAGAGCCGATCCAATTCTGCGCTGTCGAGTTTCGGTGCTTCACCCTGCGCTGCTTCGACGTAACCCACGCGCGCCTCGAAGCGTGTATTCGCACTTCGCAAGGCTGCCTCCGGATCCACCTCGGCATGCCGCGCCAGATTCACACAGGTAAACAACAGATCACCAATCTCCGCTGCCAAGTCTTCACGCGAGCCACTGGCGCGCGCCGCATCCACTTCATCCAACTCTTCCTGAAGCTTCGCCCGTACACCCTCAATATTTGGCCAATCCAAACCGATGCGCGCTGCACGACGTTGCAACTTGGCTGCGCGCGTCAACGCAGGCAATGTCAGTGGGATGCCTGCCAACAGGCCCTGCTGCCCTTGGCGGTGACGCTCAGCTTGCTTGTGTGCTTCCCACGCCAGCGTTTGCGCCTCGGCATCTGCTATTTCAACGTCGCCAAACACATGTGGGTGACGCCGCTCCAGTTTGTTGCTGATCGCAGTCGCCACCTGGGCAAAATCAAACTCATCCAATTCCTCGGCCATGCGCGCATTGAACACGACTTGGAATAACAAATCGCCAAGCTCATCACACAGTTCCGATGGCCGACCACGCTCAATGGCATCGACAACTTCGTAAGCCTCTTCGAGCGTGAAGGCAGCGATACTGCGGAAATTCTGCGCGATATCCCAGGGGCAACCGGAATCAGGGTCACGCAGCCGGCGCATGATTTCCAGCAAGCGCTGAAGTGCTGCGGCCGCCTGCTTATCGTCGGAGTGCAACATGATCGGCTACCCGTCGCAGTTTATTCAGATGCGAGTATGCCATAACAACAGAGTGCGTAGATTAACCAACACGATCAACGCGAACATGCGCCCAATACCACAGCTGGCTGTAGCGTCCACAACTGAAACAGAGTATGGCCACGTTGAACAAACTCGCAACGGCACCCAACCTAAGCTGGTCATACAACAGCCTAACCTGCTCGAGCAATATCAGACGCGCGGCTATGTAGACCAAACGTAGGTCGGATTCAGGCCGAAGGCCGCGTCCGACAGGCCCAATGCAGGAAACTCAATTATCAGAGTGCCACTAGATCCTTACCGCCAAACGCATAGCCGATAAATCCAGCGCCAGCACGGCCTGCTTGAGGAACTCCAACGCCAGCAATCCACCAATCCGGAATCCGTAGCGCCGCTCCAAAGCGAAGGCCGGACTGATCACGGCGGTCGCCGGCGTCTTGTGTAAATCATCGAGCAATAACGCATCGACGTGGGCGGTTGCCAGGGCGACCTGGCCGCCACCGCCATAACCGATGGCGTTCTTATCATCACGCGCCAGCTGCGCCACCGCAGCCGTCGTCCCCGGCAGCAGACAATCGAAACCAGTCATTCCGGTATCGAGAAACCACAGATTCGGCTGTTGATTGATTTCACCCCAGGCCAGCAGCTGACGTCCGGTACCCAGCCAACAGGGTATAGAGGCATTAATGGTGTCGGCGCACCGATATAGCCGCAACTGTCCGGCCGGCATATCCAATTCCACACCAAAACGGCTCAATACGCCGAGGCCCAACACCCCGTCCACACCATGCGGCTCGAAAAAACCGGCCATCGCACTACCCAGATCCATAACCTGCACCGGCAGATCCGCGAGCTCCATCTCACCTAAGGTCAAACAACTCAAGCGACTGTATTCGACCACGGCATTGCGCCCATCGGCACAGCTTACGCGGCCCTGCCAACCACGCGGCAGACCGATGCGCTTTGCCAACTCCACATCAAGCACCGTATCCCAGGTTCCTGTGTCGAAGACAAACAATGCCTCTTCGATGCCATTGACCAGCACGCGCACCAGCGGCAGTGGTTCACGGGTCAGAAACTCCAGAATGCTTATTGATGGGCCTGCATGCAGCCGATACGGTTCACGCTGCTTGAATGCCGCCAGATGCTGCGCCATCGACGTCTGACCTAAATGGGCATAGCACTGCGCTGCCTCCGGATAGCGCCGCGCGCGGTAATAGGCCTCGGCTAATAAAGGCTCACTGCCGGCAACTGCCTCGGCACGCCGTAGCCAGTGAATAGCATCATCCAGGCGGTTCTCCAGAAGACCCAATTCGCCCAGGCGATGCAGTACGCGGTAATCGTCCTGTGTTGTCTCCGCCAATTCATTAAAGCGACTGCCGGCCGCGCTGAATTGTCCGGCCATGAACAGACCTTCCGCGCTGCGCAGACGTTCAAGTGGAGACGCCGAGTTCCAATCAGTCATGTCCAAGGGCTCTCAGATCGCGAATCATGCTTGCAACGCATGCAATTTGTCGGCCACGCCGCCACTGACAAGACCATTACACTAGGAGCCTGTCTGACTTGAGACCGCTCTCCCACCTTGCTCGCTACGATCGCTCAAGTCAGACAGGCTCCTAGCGGCAAATCACCCGGCTGAGCATGGCGATACCACTCCACCATTACGTCGCACGCGGGCGTGCCCTCGGCCGGCGCCCAGGTGGCGAAATCCTTATCGGACAGTGCGTGATATGGTCCTTCTTTCAGCTCAAAAACAACGGCCGACTCCAAAGCAACCAAGGCGTGCCAGGTATTTTCCGGTACTTCGACCCCAAAGACGGGGCCTTTCGAGCACAATTCCTCTCGTTCTATCACCCGCCCGTCCGCATCGAACGTCAGCAAAGCCAAGCGTCCGCGCAGCACCAGAAACAATTCCCAGCGCGGCGGTGTGCGGTGCCGATGTGGGCGGACATAGGTATCTGGCTCCAAGGCATTGAAGAAACGCTGGACCGGTGCATCTAAACTTGGATGGATATTGTGATTGGCGCGCCGGCGTACTGAATTGGCTGCGGTGTTTGCCAATGTATCCAACAGTGATTTATCAAAGCGCTCCATGCACGGCTCCCTAAAGTAACCCTAAATAATTAATGCACGTCATTCCGGCGAATGCCGGAGTCCATAGTATTCAAGTCTCTGGATACCGGCATTCGCCGGTATGACGAATTAATCAGACGTTCGCTCAATATATGACCTACAGCTGAGCATCTATTAACCGCACAGGTCAACTCCCGTTTTTATCCCCAAAACGAAACAGGCCGTGTCTTGCGACACGGCCTGTTTCGAGACAACAACAGAATAGATCAGCGAATCAGGCAACAGCCTTCTTGCTGTCCTCCTGATGATACTGCACGACCTTCTCGACTTCGTTCTTGGAGCCCAACACCACCGGCACACGCTGATGCAGATCAGTCGGTTGAATCTCCATGATGCGTTCGGTTCCGGTGCTGCAGGCACCACCCGCCTGCTCGACGATAAAACCCATCGGGTTGGCTTCGTACATCAAGCGTAGTTTACCGGTCTGGCCTTTGGATTTTAGCTTGCTGTCCATCGGGTACATAAAGATGCCGCCGCGGGTCAGGATGCGATGCACTTCGGCCACCATGGAGGCGACCCAGCGCATGTTGAAGTCCTTCTTGCGCGCACCTTCTTTGCCGGCAATGCATTCATCAACATAACGTTTGATGGGCGCATCCCAGAAACGCTGGTTGGACATATTGATGGCAAACTCCGAAGTGTCGACCGGGATCTTCATGTCGGAATGGGTCAGGATGAATTCACCAATGGAGCGGTCCAGGGTGAAGCCGTTGACACCATGACCAGAGGTCATTACCAGCATGGTGGTCGGGCCGTAGATGGCATAACCGGCGCAGATCTGTTTGGTGCCGGGTTGCAGGAAATCTTCCACCTTGGGTTCCTTCACACCTTCGGGGCAACGCAGGATGGAGAAGATAGTACCAACTGAGACGTTCACATCGATGTTGGACGAACCATCGAGTGGATCGAACAGGATGAGATACTTACCTTTCGGGTACATGGCCGGGATGGGCAGCGGATCGTCCATCTCTTCGGAGGCCATGCCGGCCAAGTGACCAGTCCACTCCAGGGAGTTGACCATCACGTCATTGGAGATGATATCGAGTTTCTTCTGGGTCTCACCCTGCACGTTCTCGGTCTCTGCGGAGCCAAGGATGCCGATCAGGCCTCCGCGGTTTACGGCACAAGCGATCTTCTTGCAGGCAGTCAAAATGTCA
>JBGSOE010000158.1:0-1651 GCA_041739295.1 Thiohalobacterales bacterium
CAACACCGAATAGGGCGGCAGTGAATCTTCGTCTTTCTGATCGGGGCGCAGTTCGGCACTCGGGGCGCGTTCGATCACCCGCCGCGGGATCACCTCGCTCCCCGCATCAACCAGACTGTTGCGGTATTCGGCAAGCTTGTATACCAGTGTCTTGGGGCAATCCTTGATCGGTGCAAAACCACCGGCCATATCGCCGTACAGCGTTGCGTAGCCGACCGCGACCTCACTTTTATTACCCGTCGTCAGCAGGATCTTGCCGAGCTTGTTGGAAATCGCCATCAGGATCACACCGCGCGAACGCGCCTGGATATTCTCCTCGGTGACATCCGCGGCCATCCCGGCGAATTCGTCTTCCAATGCCGTGAGGAAGGCCTTGAACGCACCTTCAATGGGAATCACGCGGTAGGCCACGCCGAGTTCCAGCGCCTCGGTACGTGCATCTTCCTGACTCATGTCGGCGGTATAACGCGACGGCATCATCACCGCCTCGACCTGTTCGGCACCAATAGCATCGACGGCGATTGCCAGAGTGAGTGCCGAATCGATGCCGCCCGATAAACCGATAACGGCACCGGTAAAGCCGTTTTTCTGAATGTAATCGCGCACACCCAACACCAGAACCTGATAGATGCTAGCTACGGAATCAAGGCGCGACACGCATTCAGCGGCCACCGGCCGCACCACATCGCCGATGTCCAGATCGACCGGATAGAGGCCCGTCAAACAGCCCGGCGCACGCTGCGTCACGTTACCCTGTGCGTCCATGACGAATGATTCACCATCGAACACCAATTCATCCTGGCCACCAACCTGATTCACATAAAGCAATGGCAGCCCAACTTCACTGATACGATCGCGCACCACCGCCTCACGCTCATCGCCTTTACCAGCATGGAATGGCGAGGCATTGATATTGAGGATGCATTGCGCGCCCGCCGCCTTGGCTTGCTGCACCGGCCCCGGACTCCAGATATCTTCGCAGATGGTGATACCGCAGGCGACGCCGCCGATATCGACCACGCAAGGATCGATGCCGGGCGTGAAATAACGTTTTTCATCGAACACGCTGTAATTCGGTAAATGCTGCTTGTATGCCGTGGCAAGAATGCTGCCATCGCGAATTACCGAGGCGGCGTTATACAACCCACCAGTCCCCTGCTGCGGATGCCCGACGATAATGTAAATACCACTGACTTGTTGCTTGATGCGTTCCAGCGCCGCCAGTACGTGCATCTGCAAACCTGGCCGTAGTAACAGATCCTCGGGTGGATAACCCGTCAACGCCAATTCGGGGAACAGAATCGCCTGTGCCTGCAGGTTGTCACGCGCATAGACTGCCGCATCAAGCACCTGCTGGGTGTTACCGAGTACATCACCGACCAGCAGGTTGAGCTGAGCCATGACGATGCGGAGACGGTTTGGCATTTGGTTGACTGGGTCCATCAATGGGTGAGCAGTAAGTTTAAGCGAAAAGACCGCGAAGGATCCGGATGAATCGATGTAGAGCAGTAAGTTCCCTCTCCCCTCGCGGGAGAGGGCCAGGGTGAGGGAGCTGTTTGCTAGAGAATCACCCTCTCCCTGGCCCTCCCCCATCAAGGGGTAGGGGACGCTTCTTTTGTGAGTGATGATATTGCCTGCGAGTGAGTGAAGT
>JBGSOE010000163.1:0-3871 GCA_041739295.1 Thiohalobacterales bacterium
AAGGAACTCGCGGACTACTACGGTGACCCTGTCGCAAACGGACAGCACCCGCTGTACCAGTTGGCGCCCTTTGTACGTTCACTCACCGACAACAGCCTCACTGAGGAGCAGGCCAAGGCGCTGTCAGTGTTTGTTCGCCACGCGTGGCGGCTTGACCGCGACCAGCTGCTGACGCTGGTGCGCTGGATGGAGCTGCTCGGCGGATCAATCCAGACTCGGAAACGAAGCTGAGCGTCGCCATTCACGCCCCCGCCGCAAGACGGGGGCGTTTTTCACGTGACGGATGGCTTTTCGGAATGGACGAGGTGCCTGGCCTCTGTCCATCGCCTGCCATGGCAGGCGCGCCGACCTGGCGCGACATGCGATGGTCGAACGAGCTGCTTGTAATGGATTTGGTCCCGACGGGTAGACGCCAACGACACCAGCGCGGGACTGAGTCCGGACTGTGGCGCGTCTGGTCTTCGCTGCATACAAGACGTTCAATTAGGCTGCGCACGCGACTGCACATCGGCCATTGCTGCCGGTGGCGCTGACCTAATCCAATTGCCGGTGTCGCACTGGTTGCTGCCGTTGACACAGTATTCTGTCTGAACGGCAGCTTTGGTCACCGGCGAGGGACGGCACCCGACCCATAGCGGTCTTTTGCTTCCTCGCTGGAATTGACCGCGATGAACCTTAACCAGCCTGTCAGGATTTGTTAAATAATCGGACTTGGAACGACTGCGCTAGAGCTATAAGGCAACAGGCAAAGAAAAAGGCCACCCTGTTTGAGGTGGCCCGTGTCTTGGGAGACTACGTCAAACGCTGGCGGCGTTGGTGTAGTACGGGGCTGTGATTACAGCATCTTGGCCTTGCGACGAGTGAAGCCCAAACCCGCTAGGCCCAGCCCCATAAGGGCAAGGGATGCAGGCTCTGGTACGTTATTGGTAAACATAACGTTATCAACAATCATATAGTCCGTTGTAGTGACTCGCAGTCGCTTGATATCGGAGAATGCCAAGCCGCCAAAATGGAACGAGCAATCACTGATGCAGGTCGCAGGAATCGTAGTGGAGCCGAGAAACACATCAAGACTGTCATAAGCCGAAAGCAAGATGTCGGGTGGATTTACCGCAGCGGCGAAAAGTCCGACTGCAGTCACCGAGGTGCCAAAAATGATGTCGTAATCAATCCCAGAACTGTCGATGTCTTGATTGGCCAGTACGGGTCCGGTGACGGGTGTGCAAAGCTCCGGACACGGGTTATTCTCGACTCTCAAACTGCCCACCCCAACCGCATCAAACGTGGCGTTGCCGATGACAAGAGGGTCGTAAGTGCCAAGCGAAACTTCGCTGAAGGTGATCGTGGTTGCACCCGCCAGAAGGGGGTCTGCGGAACCAGTGAGCACTGTCGCCGTTGCGCCGAGCGGAAAACTCAAGACCGCAGCTGCAATTAAGAAGGACGTCAGGTTCTTGATGGGCATTTCTTTGCTCCTTTTGTTGAGTAATTTTCCTGCACCTAGGGGAAGCATGTTTTGTGCCACATATCAGAAAGCCCAATACCTGAATCCGTCTTCCCGTTGTTTGCGGTCAAGCATAACCAATTGATTACTTAGACTATTCAGTGTTCTTGTGCCTCACCAAATAGTACGACTACTTATGTACGAAGAGTGTCCGAAGGGCGCCACGGGTGTAAATTTGTAAAAGAAACCGACGCAGTTCCAGCAGCCTCCACGGGATTTCTGGACCGCAGCAGTTCGCACGCCCTTGAAGCACGCCATTTTGGCGGCAACCGCCTACGCCGCCAGAGGCTGAGGCAGCGGACGTTCAGCTATGCATCCGGCCTGGCCCACTGGCCGGTTAGAGGTGCGAAAACAGTCGGTTAGTCTCTGGTGGACAATGTCTGCTGCTGGCCGACTGCACGCATACGGCATCACGCCACAAAGCGGCCGCACGCGAGGTGTCTTGATTGGCGATGTGCGGCCGACGTTTCAGGTGTTAGATCTCAGTCTGCTCCGAGATCTCCAGCGCGTCATCGACCTCGATCCCAAGGTATCGAACGGTGCTCTCCAGCTTGCTATGGCCGAGCAAGAGCTGGACGGCCCTTAGGTTCTTGGTTCGCTTGTAGATCAGTGTTGCCTTGGTCCGTCGCATGGTGTGCGTGCCATAGACCGTTGAATCGAGGCCGATAGCAGCAACCCATTGATGCACGATCCGGGCGTACTGGCGAGTCGAAACATGGGGCGATTTCGCCAAGCGACTGGGGAACAGATAGTGCTCTGGCCTCAAATTCGCCTTTTCGACCCATGCCGATACGGCAGATCTGGTCGGCTCGGTTAGTTCGAACTGGACCGGGCGTTGGGTCTTTCGCTGCACGACCAGTGCACGGGGCAATACCTGGCTGCCGTGCGTCACGTCACGAACATGTAGGTTTACCAGATCGCAGCCACGCAGCTTGCTGTCGATCGCCAGATTGAACATGGCCAGGTCGCGAACTTGGTGTTCGTTTTGGAGGTGGATTCGGATGGCCCAGATGTCCTTGGGCTTCAGTGGCGGCTTTTGGCCGACCAGCTTGCCCTTGTTCCAGGGTTCCCGAGATTGATTGGCTTCCATGTCAGACTCCTTCGTGGTTGATGGGAGTCTGATTGTCTTGCCAAGTCGCAAACGGCTGCTTAAGGGGGCAAGTTGGGTGCAGCCTGCCATTTGCAAGCCTACGCAAGCCTCCAAAGCCGTTTGTCGGAATTCTTTACACTGTTTGAATTGAGTTCAGGCCAAACTGACGCCTGTCGGCCAGAAGCGGCCGTTTGCCGGAAAACAAAAAACCGCTCTAGGCTGGCTTTAATTCCCGTTTCTTTGGCTCAGGCGTTGAAACGCCGCCTGGCCAAGCCGAGGCCAGCGAGGCCGAAACCGAACAGGACGAGCGTGCCTGGCTCGGGGACGGATATTCCCGTGTCCATCTCGTCCGAGCCCGATCCGACGATGTTTTGACCGAAGCCAAAGGAGTTCGGGGTGAAAACGCCGGTTCGGTTGGAATCGGCGAGCATGTCGGCGCGGGTGGCGTAAGTAACGTAATTGGCCGAAACGCTGGACTCACCCTCGATGTTGAACAGGCTCCAGTAGGTGTTACCGTCCGAGCCCGATCCGACGATGTTTTGACCGAAGCCAAAGGAGTTCGGGGTGAAAACGCCGGTTCGGTTGGTATCGGCGAGCATGTCGGCCAGTGTGACGTAGGTTACGAAATTGGCCGAAACGCTGGACTCGCCCTCGATGTTGAACAGGCTCCAGAAGGTGGCTTGTGCCGTCATCGGCATCGCCATGAAGCCCAAGGCCAGGGTCAAAGTTAGTCTGTGCTTCATCGCAGTCCCCTCGCAGATGCTTGTGCACCATATTGATGGCAACCCGCAAGACTTGGGCCAAGAATCACCGTTCTGAGCAATTTCAATAAGTTAACTTGTGATGACATTTCAATCCGTGTCCATCTGTAAATTTTTCCGACACACCCAACAGGTCCGGATTGACCGCGCGACGCCCAAACTTGCAATTTATTATGCCGTCTCCAGAGACTGCTTCTCGGCCTGGGGCCACATTTGATCTCGATCAACCTTGATCAGCAAGCAACGAGTGGTCGATACGGAATGGATCGTCCGCTTCGGGTCGAAAGGGTGAGTAGAGGTTTTCGAGAAGTGGCCGTTCAGTCCTCTCACCACTGATTTTTCGTTGGGAATGTTCGAGCGGCTGCTATGCGAAGAGGTGCGGCCGCCCAAGCAACAAGCTATCAATGGCCGGTCAGGCCGACGAGCCGAAGCTCGCGGAAAGTTAGCGAATGGCGGCTCAACCCCTGCGAATTCAACCGGTGGACGCAACAGATTGGTGAAATCGTTCAGCGGGTGTTT
>JBGSOE010000164.1:0-1976 GCA_041739295.1 Thiohalobacterales bacterium
TCGAGTTTGCGTGCCAGGCGTGTTTGATTCAGGTCGTGCTGATACTGACCGACACCGATGGCCTTGGGTTCTATTTTCACCAGTTCAGCCAGAGGGTCTTGCAGGCGCCGTGCAATGGAAACAGCGCCGCGCAGGGTCACATCCAGATCCGGGAATTCACGTGCGGCGAATTCCGAGGCCGAATACACCGAGGCACCCGCTTCACTCACCACTAAGCTGGTGATGTGCAATTCGGGGTGACGTTTGGCGAGATCTTTCATCAATCGGTCGGTCTCGCGTGAGGCAGTGCCGTTGCCGATGCTGGTGAGTTCAACATTGTGCTTGGCGATGAGTGCGGCGAGTGCGGCGATGGATGCATCCCATTGCTTCTTGGGTTCGTGCGGGTAAATAGTGGTGTGATCGACAAACGCACCGGTGCTGTTAACGACCACCACTTTCACGCCGGTGCGTAAGCCGGGGTCAAGGCCGAGTGTGGTGCGCGGACCAGCTGGCGCGGCCAGCAGCAGATCGCGCAGATTTTCGCCGAATACCCGAATAGCTTCTTCTTCAGCGGACTCACGCAGGCGCATAAACAGTTCGCTTTCCAGTTGCATGTGCAGCTTCACGCGCCACGCCCAGCGGGCCGAGGTTTGCAGCCAGGCATCGGCGCGTCTGCCTTGATCCTGTATGCCGAAGCGTGCAGCGATACGCGCTTCGCAGCGACCGGGGACGCTGCCTGCCTCCAAATCATCCTGACCGGGTACCGAGAGTTTCAAGCGCAACGCACCTTCGGTGCGACCGCGAAACATGGCCAGTGCGCGGTGCGAGGGAATTCTGTGCAGGGGTTCCGAGAAGGCGAAGTAGTCGCTGAATTTCGCGCCGGCCTGTTCCTGGCCGTCGACCAGGACGGAGAGCATTATGCCAGTGTCCCAGGCGAGGGTGCGCATTTCACCGACCAGGTCGGCGTCTTCAGAGACGCGCTCCATGAAGATCTGGCGAGCGCCTTCGAGTACCGCTGCGCTGTCGGCGAAACCGGCCTCGACATTGAGATAGTCAGAGGCACTGGCATCCGGATCCAGCGTTGCATCGGCGAGCAGTGCATCGAGAAGGGGTTCGATGCCGGCTTCGCGCGCAATCTGCGCCTTGGTGCGGCGTTTTTGTTTGTAAGGTGCGTAGAGATCTTCCAGGCGTGTCTTGGTGTCAGCGCCGAGGATGGCGGCATTCAGCTCGGGTGTCAGCTTGCCCTGCTCATCAATACTCTTGAGTACCGATGTGCGCCGTTCTTCCAGTTCGCGCAAATAGCCCAGGCGTTCTTCGAGATTGCGCAACTGCGTGTCGTCCAGACCGCCAGTGACCTCTTTGCGATAGCGCGAGATAAACGGGACGGTGGAGCCTTCATCAAGCAGTGTGACAGCGGCCTGGACCTGCTGAGGTAAGACGGACAATTCCTGGGCAATACGTTGAATCAGATCAATCATGAGGACTCGCAAAGGTGGCTGCTGGTGCGGGTGGGCGGATCCGGCCGCGTGCAGGGCAGAGTCTAGCAGAGCGAACTGGTGAGGGTAGTCTTGCAATTTTTCTCGGAACCTATTTGTGAACCTGCACGATAGGTGAGTTAATACCTATACACGTGCAGAGCGGTTTCGTGTGACGCAGTGTTGTCGCGAATATGGTGTGGATTGTGCTACGTAATTGCTGGTTTTAAAGGTATTTGAAGAGCTGCCAAATGTTTGCATTCTGTGCCGACGGCGTGACCTAAAATGACATCATCGTGAACCGGGCATATCAAGCCCTGCGCAGGCGCTGGTTGCAACGCCTCAAGCTGAATGGGAGATACTGTTATGACAGCTCAGGATCGTGAACAGAAGCTCAGGGCCTATGCGGAACGGCGTCGTGCCAGCGGTGTGTACGATAAACCTAAAAAATCATTTCAGCCACAGAGACACACGGAAGACACTGAAACACAGTACCTTCCTGGAGCGACTATTCACCCCCTT
>JBGSOE010000381.1:0-4368 GCA_041739295.1 Thiohalobacterales bacterium
AGCTCATCCAGTCGTTTACTGACACGCGCAATCTCTGAATCAACTTTCTCCAATGAATATTTTTCGATGCCAGACGTTCCCAAGACCGCATTCAGGCCGCGCAACTCTTCGGCCAGCATATTCACGGCCGTGGACGCCTCATCAACCAGCCAGCCGAAGGCCGGCTGAAACAACTTGCCGAGTTCTTCCGACGCGGTTTCTGACAGGCGCGCCATGGTCCCGAGCTTCTTACCAACGGTATCCAACGATGCCGTATAGGTGCCACTCAGCGACTCGCCTTCACGTAGGACGGCATTCAGCGCGATTTGTTGCTTCTCATGGCCGTTGAGTGATTCGACCGTACGATCTGTTTGCTTGGAAAATTTAAGATATTCGTTCTCTAAATTGACGACTATCCCAATGTTTCTAAGTATTTCGGGTTGTAAAGAAACAATACCATGCAGGAGTTGGTCAAACGCCTCGCTAGAATTGATATTCCCAACGACTGCCGCATCCTGAGCGACACGCGCCAACTCTGACGCCTTACCAAGATCGAACTGCGCCTGGGTCATGCGGATGACCGAACTAGCCGCGACGCGGCTAGTGATGCCCATAGCCTTAACCTGCTCGGTGTACAGCTGCATCTGGCCTTGGGTGTAACCGGCATTGCGCCCCACTATGGCCAAAACAACATCGAGTGTCTGAACATTCGCGGCTAGCAACGCACTGTCTTTGATCAACGCGCCGATCTTCACTGCAGTGACGGCACTAGCAACGCTGGCAACGGCATCCCGCAAGAGGTTCGAAGATCGCGCCGCGTCTCTCTGTGCCCTGACGAGCTGTTCCGTGTCCCGGCCAGCTTTGGTCGTAGACGAGCCCAACCCATCAACAGAGCGAGAGGCTCCTTTAGACGCCTTATCGGTATTAGAGATCTCTGCAGAGACCTTCTTTAGCTCATCTAACGATTGCCGAATGTCAGCGCGGATCCGGATCAGCAGTTCTTTATCGTCGGCCATGGGCTTACCTCAGCGAATTGGATACAACTTCAATTTCATGCAATAAAGACGTCGGGATGGTCTCCTGATTCCCGCTTAGCATCCGTCTCGCTCGTTTGATTGAGGCCCTTTATGTCAGACATGATGATTTGCCCAGTAAAGAAGCGCGAATTCACAGTCCAGAACGTCATTGCCAATAGCTGACCATCTCGATCTGTCAGTGTTTCAATCCACGCACGTGGGCGTCCGCAAGCGATCGCAATCAATTCCAAAAATTCGTCAGCGTGACGACCGAAGATGTCCGCCAAGGCGCGATATTCAATAGCCTCCTCAGCATCTCCAGCTAATAGTCGACGCATGTCATGAATCATTGGCTGTATCAGCGGCTCGGCCTTGAGACCCTGCGCAAACGTGAATTTCTGTACTGTGATAGCCTCGCCGTTGATATTGATCACACGCTCAGTAGGAAAATCACCAGGACTCGTGGACACTTCGGATTCTACATTTTTAGTCATGCTTATTCCTTAATTGCCATTGGAAATCATTGCGCAAAAGGCTCAATCAGCTACTTAGCTTAGTCATAACACTATGAGGCGCGTCGCTAGTCTCGATTATGGGCCAACTCGCGCAACACGTGATGCGCCCGAATAGAGGACCATCGACGTAAAGGCACCCTTGAGCTGTGTGGGAGTGTGTACAGCAATCCACTGGTCGCCATATGCGTCCTTCCTGCCAGTGAATCGGCCGTTCGGTCCACGTTCAGAAGTCAAAATGCTTACGTGCCATGGCTTGAGTAACCGATATCGAGTGATGCCGCGCTCGCCGATCAGTACGCGGCGGTCGCCGTACCATAGCCCCGGCCCGTAAATTTTAAAATTTGGGACATCTTTTATGCGACCGAGATCTCCAGTGGACATAAGGTCGGTGCCGGGCTTCAGGAAGTTCGCGGCAAATGTTTTTGCTTGCGCGATCATGGTCTGTACTGTTCCACTCATCAGCCCAAAATTGACCTTGTGGTAACGACTATCCTCGATGGCTGATTTCCGCAGTGCGTAGCGATAAAGGAAGGTATCCCAGTGAACACCGGCCTCTACTGTCCCTTCGTCGATGTCGAATGCATAGACATTGGTGACGTAACCGTAACTTATGGTGTAGGTCACGCCGTCAGCTGGAACCAGCGTAGCACCGTCCTCAGCCACCAGGCTAAGTTCGCCAATGTCGTAGTCAAGTGAATAATAGATGCCCGCCGCTTGCGTACCGGTTCCGTCGTACTCATCCCGGGCGGTCCCGTTGTAGGTTACCGCGATAGGATTCGCAGCCGCGCCGATCTGGTTACCCCGCAGGTCAAACACGCGCCGCGGGCGCACGACCGGGAAATGTGCAAGCAGCAGCACCGTATTTACATCGTTTGCTTGAGGCTCCAAGTCCTCGTTGGGCACGGCGACCGCGCTGTACTCATCAGAGGAGTGGATCATATCGTTTAGAATTAATTGATCTGTGTCTTCAGCGACGATCCGGGTTGAGTTTTTCACGTTCTCGATTTCCGCGCTCCAATCGAGGTGGCGCGCCGAGGTCAGATAGCGCAACTCGTCGGAAAATCCGAACGAGAGCTTCTGCGGAATCGGGTAGGCTGATTCGGAAGTCTGGATGACACCCGATCGAGATATTTCCTGTCCTTCGTACGCACGAGTATTCGCTCGACCCGCGGCAGTAGGGTCTCGATAACTGTAGGGGATAACGATCGCAGACGCGAAGGACTCGACATTTGAATCAACAAACTCCAGGCCTTTCATCGCATACATCGTTTCGCGAACAATGGTTCTCTCGTGGATAGCCGGCACCGCAACGTCGGAAACGATCCCGTCGCCGCCAGCCAGTTTTTTATGCTCTGCGAGCAGTTTCGGGAAATTATCCTGATCGAATTTAGCCGTAGCGAACAATCCCATTTTTATCTGGGCTTCGGTAAGAGGCTTGTCGTTTCTCACCGTCTCGGCTAGCTTCAACCGGCTATCGACGATTTTTTGTAATTGGTTTATCTCGTTATACATTCGTCAGTCCTCTGTAGTTCGCTAACAGCCCAGCGTTGGACGCTATGGTTGCTGGATATTCAAGACAAAACAACATCAGAACGCCGCCGCGTTCCGTGGATGGCCGTGGATGGCCGTGGATGGCCGTGGATCACTGCCGGACCGCCGTGTATCTAAGCCCTAGCAACTGTGTCGGGATCACGAGGGTAACGGTGTCAACACGGCCGAGTCGGCGCGTCGCGCTATCGCCTCTTAATCGAAACTTCAAAAACATTGCAGTTATCCGGAGACCCACCTCCCCGCCGGGCTGAACGCCTTCGCTCTTGCCGACCCCCCACCCCCATACCTTCCTAATTTATTCGCTTGACGTGCACAGAACAGCTCACTAACTTTCATACTTATATTTCATAAGCGGGAATGCTTAAGGACTGGTCATGAACAACATCACCAACTTACAACCATGCATTGCACGGGCACCGATGAGTGAAAGCAGGAAAGTAAACAGGACATACAGCGATGTCAGAGATCGTGAGTACCTGACACCTGATGAGGTAGCAGCCTTGATGAAGGCAGCACGGAGCACTGGACGACATAGGCATAGGGATAGCACGCTGATCATGCTGGCATTCAGACATGGCTTGCGAGTTAGTGAGCTGACCAGCCTGAGATGGTCAGCAGTGGACTTAAAGCAGGGATCACTACATGTGACCAGGCTCAAGGGAAGCATCGATGCTGTGCACCCACTCAGAGGCCCTGAGATACGCGCATTGCGGCGGCTACAGCGAGACTATGATCCCAACCCCTACGTCTTCACCACCGAACGCAAAGGCCCACTCACAGCGTCAAACGTGAGGAAGATGGTGGCCAGAGCTGGGATCAAGGCAGATCTGGGTTTTCCAGTTCATCCTCACCAGTTGCGTCATGCCTGCGGCTACTACCTGGCCAACCGTGGAATCGACACCAGGAGCATCCAGGCATACCTGGGGCATGCATCCATCACCAATACCGTACGCTATACCGCATTGAGTTCGACGCGGTTCAACGATTTCTGGTCTGACTAACCCCCTTCTCAATCATCACCAGCATAGTGGCGTCACTCTATGCGGGCATCCTATGTCGTTTGAGTTTTCGTGCGCTAAGTGAGTTTTAGTGCGCTATTTGTTTTAGCCGGCTTTCGTGACGAGTTTTCGACACACTAATTTCCGCTCGTCAAGGCCCATTCTTATTAGATTCACGTGATAGAGCAGGGAGGTGGAATACAAGTTTTAACCCGCAGCCGAACACAAATAGGTTTAAGCGTGGGGTGCAAATAATTTTTATATCGAAGGGATTTGTCGATCGGGCTTGGTGCCATAGCTCGTACTATG
>JBGSOE010000167.1:0-3428 GCA_041739295.1 Thiohalobacterales bacterium
TGCCACGCGGGCATTGATGTTCAGCAGCGCCTGGGCATCGGTGTTGGCGCAGATGAAATCCACACCATCAATGCTAGCTTCGACCATGTGCTGTACGGCATTACCACCACCACCGCCGACGCCCATAACCTTGATTACTGCGTTCTGACTGTATGCATCCATTAATTCAAACATTGTCTCGTCTCCTCTGTTTAATTCCGGTATCAGGTGCTTGGTTTTAGGGCCTAGGGTTTGTCACCCATTAATTTTTTCCCCGAACTTCGCACCTCACTTCATTGCCCTACTTCTGTGGTTCGCGCTTAAATCGTTAATGCTCTCCTAGGACCTCGCCCCTAGAACCTCGTCCCTGCCAATTAAAAATTGCCCTGAAACCAACTCTTCATACGCGCCAATACACCGCGCATGCCGTTGCCAAATTGCGCCTCCATACTGCGTTGCGTGCGATTCTGGTTACCGAATAACAGCAGACCCACACCGGTTGCGTAAATTGGATTACGCACCACGTCGACCAGGCCGGCGACATACTGTGGCGTGCCCAAGCGTACCGGCATGTGGAACACCTCTTCAGCGAGATCCACCAAACCTTCCATCTTGGAACTACCACCCGTAAGAACAATACCGGCGGCTACCAAATCCTCGAAACCGCTGCGGCGTAATTCGGCCTGTACCAGCGCCAACAGCTCTTCGTAACGCGGCTCGACGACCTCAGCCAATGTGTGGCGAGCCAAGCGGCGTGATGCACGGTCACCGACGCTGGGCACCTCTATGGTCTCGTCGGAACTCGCCAGTTGCGCAAGTGCACAGGCATATTTGATTTTGATCTCTTCGGCGTACTGGGTCGGTGTACGCAGGGCAACCGCGATGTCGTTGGTGACTTGATCACCCGCGATCGGGATAACGGCCGTATGGCGAATGGAACCCTCCGTGAACACAGCGATGTCTGTCGTGCCGCCACCAATGTCGACCAGGCACACGCCCAGCTCTTTTTCATCCTCGGTCAGCACTGAGAAACTGGAGGCCAGCTGTTCCAGAATGATGTCGTCGACTTCCAAACCGCAGCGACGTACACATTTAATGATGTTCTGCGCCGCACTCACCGCACCGGTCACCAGATGCACTTTGGCCTCCAGGCGCACGCCGGACATACCCACTGGCTCGCGGATGCCTTCCTGGTTATCGATAATGAATTCCTGCGGAAGGATGTGCAGGATCTTCTGATCAGCCGGTATCGCTACCGCGCGCGCGGCATCAATGACCCGCTCGACGTCACTCGGGGTGACTTCTTTATCGCGAATCGCCACGATGCCGTGCGAGTTCAGACTACGGATATGACTGCCTGCGATCCCCGCGTACACCGAATGGATCTGGCAACCTGCCATCAGCTCGGCCTCTTCGATAGCGCGCTGAATGGAATGCACCGTCGACTCAATATTGACCACTACGCCCTTCTTCATCCCGCGTGAGGGGTGGGAACCGATACCAATGATCTCGATACTGCCTTCCGTCGTAACCTCGCCGACGATCGCGACCACCTTGGAGGTGCCGATATCCAGGCCGACGATCATGTTCTTCTCTGACTTCTTGGACATTTTGTATTCAGCCCTCATGCTGTTGGCCAAGCGTCTCAGGCGACGGGGCCCAGCGCACCGCAAATCCGTTGCTGTAACGCAGATCAACTGTTTTTAATTCGCTCGCTCGCACCGCGAACACCGTCGGATAAACCCGCACGAAGCGTTCCACACGGTCCAGCGTATTGTCTTTACCCAAGCGCAATTCAACACCGCTGTCCAACCGCAACAACCAGGCGCGGCGCTTATCCACCTGCAACTCGGCAACCCGACGACCGATCGGCGCCAGCGCCGTCGTCATGGCGATGTAGGTTTCCATAACTCGCCGGCGTAATTCGTCAGGACCGTTCAAGCGCGGCAGGTTGGCTGGGATACTTTCGGCATCCGGCACAAACAGCTGGCCACTCATACTCAACAATCCCGTTTCACCCCAGCGTGCCGCGGCGCGCCGTTCAACAATATGCAGCTGCAGCGTATCCGGCCACACTCGCCGCACCGTTGCTGAAGCGACCCAAGGCAGAGACTCGGCAGCACGCTGCACGGCAGCGACATTCACTGTAAAGAAGCCGCCCCGTGCCGCGTTACCGACCACTTTCTGCAACGCATCGGTACTCAGTTTGCGAAACTCACCTTCAATCTGCACTGAGCGCAGCGGCATATTATGCGGGTTACGCAGCCACGTCACGCTCCAACTGACTGCGCCACCCAACAACAGAATTAATATCGCCTGCAAACTCAACTTCAACCACGGCAACATGCGTTCCCGTAACGGCAACACCGGTTGTTTCAGGCGCGCTTGTCCGGCTGTTTTACGCATGCTGTGTCACCGCTTCACGCTGTACATCACGCGCCAAACTGATTTCCAGAATGCGCCACACCAGACTTTCAAAGTCGATACCCGCCGCACGCGCCGCCATCGGTACCAAACTGTGATCCGTCATACCCGGCACGGTGTTCACTTCAATGAGATACGGCTGATCGCTGTGATCACACATAAAGTCGACGCGCCCCCAACCATGTGCCGCGACCGCGCGAAATGCACGCTGTGCTAATGCGCGGAACTGTTGTTCCTGCTCCGCTTCGAGCCCGCAGGGACAGTGGTACTGTGTGTCGTTGGCGCGGTACTTCGCCTCGTAGTCATAGAAAGCGCGTGGCGTTTCCAATCGGATCAGGGGCAGCGCTTGGTCGCCTAAGATTGATGCCGTGTACTCACGGCCGGTAATCCAGGCCTCGGCCAGTACAGCGCGATCGTATTGCATGGCCGCACGCCAGGCGGCCGGCAGATCTTCTGTACGTTCCACCTTGCTCATGCCGATACTCGAACCTTCATGGGCCGGCTTGATCATGACCGGGAACCCCAACTCGGCGGCAACACGCTTGAGATCAGATTCGGATTCCAGCACCAGAAATTTGGGTGTCGGCAAGCCGGCTGCCTGCCAGATCTGTTTGGTACGCACCTTGTCCATACCCAACGCCGAACCCAGCACACCGCTGCCGGTATAGGGCAGACCGATGGTCTCCAACGCGCCCTGAATCACGCCATCCTCACCACCGCGACCGTGCAGGACGATGAAGGCCCGCGCAAAACCACCTGTGCGCAACTGTTCCAGGATGGCAGTATCGACAACATCAATCCCATGCGCATCCACACCCCGGCTCTGCAAAGCTTCAAGCACGGCAAGCCCGGACTTGAGCGACACCTCGCGTTCTGCCGACGTCCCGCCGAACAACACCGCCACCTTCCCGAATTGCGCCGAGTTGCTCATGGGCACGCCCACGCATACAAAGCATAAATGCTGCTTGAACAGCCAAGACGCCAAGGGTGCCAAGAAACAAAAATGCGAACCGCCAAGACGCCAA
>JBGSOE010000182.1:0-2083 GCA_041739295.1 Thiohalobacterales bacterium
ACTATCTTTTCCGACTCCCTCTTAGATCGTCGATGCGGGTGTCGTTAGCAGCAACAAATCCACAGAAGGCGATTAATTATATTAATATCATATGGTTGAAAGTTATCCAGGGGATTGCTTGACAGGATCTGATCCGGGACCTATCTTAAGTGAACGTTCACTAACTTATGAAAAGGAGCACTGACATGGCTAACTTTGACCAAGAACTCGACGCCCGCGGCCTGAACTGCCCATTACCTATTCTGCGCGCCAAAAAAAGCATTACGGCACTCGGCAGCGGTCAGGTGTTGCGCATCCTGGCCACCGATCCCGGCTCGGTGAAGGACTTCGAGGCGTTCTGCAAGCAGACCGGCAACACGCTGGTGTCATCCGGACAGAATGGCGGCGACTTTGAATTCCTGATCCGCAAAGCCGGCTGAGGTCTGCCGGACTCATGGCCAAACGTCTGCAGGCCGCCGAACGCCGTGCATCGATCCTCGCAGTGGCCAAGGTGCTGTTTGCCGACAAGGGTTATCACGGCGTGTCGGTTGATGAGATCGCCACACGCCTGGCCGTGAGTCCGGCGGTGCTCTACCGTCATTTCGCCTCCAAGCAGGAACTTTATGAAGCGGTGTTGAGCGAGATCGCCTGCACGCGTGAGAATTATGTCGATGTGGTGGTGCGCGGGCCGGACGATTTCACCGGCATGCTGGCGCGCATGACGTTGATGTATGTCGAAAGCGTCGCACGCGATCCCGATTATCTGCGCATGGAACTGAACGCTGCCTTGGAAGGCAGTCAGGCGGCGCGGCAGTTCTTCGAAAACCGCTGGCGCCCGTTCGCCGACTACATCGAGTTCGGGCTCAAGGAACTCGCCACAGAACACAAGATCGGGCCGGTCAACGGCCGCGTCGCATCCTTGATGTTTCAGGGTATGGTGCGTGAAGCGCTGTATGCCAAGATCATCTATCAGGCCGACCGCTTTCGCGATTACAGCCTGCAGGATCTGGTGCAGCATCTGATCCTGATGTTTGCGCGGGCGGTGGGTGTGGTGTGAGTTGGATGAATTGGACGAACCCTGCAACGACACTGGATAGCGCGGACTAGGCGGGTACATCTAGGAGCAAACTTTCGCGATGGTTGTGATGGTCTATTAACCCTATAAACCATATTTGCCACGGAAACACACGGAAGACACTGAAACACAGTGCATCCCTGGAGCGACTATTTACCACCTTACGGGTGATGGCGGTGCCGGCGTGAAGCTTATGATCTTGTCCGTGTATTTCCGTGTATTTCCGTGTGATTCCGTGGCTGAAATGATTTAGGTTAGATTAAGGTTTGCTATCCTCAATTACCGCTTGCAGTACAGGTTGCTTGCGGTACACATCTTTGAACATCAGCATGGCGCCCAGCTTTTCTTCGGCGCCCTCTGGGAACCCGCAGCGTTCGGTAAATTCGGTCGTATCCTTGTAGGTCCCAAACAGACGATCCCAAATTGGCAGGTCAGCGTAGTTGTATTTGTGCACATCGTATTGATGATGAATGGAATGTAGTTCCGGCGTCTGGATAAAGTATCTCAGCCATTTCGGTGTGCGGATGTTCGCGTGATAGAAATACTCGCCTGTCGCGGCAAAGAAGTTATACCAGAAGGCGCCCATCATAGAGCAGCCCAGCAAGGGGTAAAGGATAATGGCACTTAGGATCGCGTCACTCAGTATTTCAATCGGGTGTTTGTAAAAAGAAGTCAGAATCTCAATGCGCGAGGGCGAATGATGGACTTGGTGGAACACCAGCCAAAAGCCTTTTTTGTGTCTTACGACGTGCCACCAATAAAAGAAGAACGTACCGATAAACCATCCAACAAAACCTTCTGCAAGCGGCATGTCCCAAGTCGATAGGTGGAAGATCGACAGCTCGCCAAACAGTTCGATCCAGAGTCTGGCCGTGGCGAGCGTGATCACTAGTTGCGCCAGATTTACCAGCAAAGCGCGGCCGTACCAGCCTTTCGAATTTGGCAGCTCACGACCAGGGAAGATTCTTTCCAGTATCAGAAACAGAAGTGTTGCGACGACTACAAGTATGCTGGGAAGAGTCATAACAA
>JBGSOE010000211.1:0-18011 GCA_041739295.1 Thiohalobacterales bacterium
CCAGAGCAGTGCACCAACCACAAACAGACAGATCATCGTAATGGATAACGTTTCGGAATCGGCAAAGTGGACGCTAAATATGCCCTTCCAGCTCTCCAAGGACAGCACCGGCATGAACTGTTCCGGCAACAGCAGCAGCATCTGTAGTGATGGCGCTGGGGCGCTACGAATCCACAGTAATCGCTCGGCAAGGAATGCGTTATACCCTGTCACGACATCCAAAAGTTGGCGCTGAGCCACATCCAATTCGCTGAGGGCACGCACCAGTATCTGGCGCATTGCGAGCGTCTTGTCGAGGAGGTCTCGGCGGGCCTCGGCAAGTCCCTGGAGCTCGTTATGGATAGCTACCTTTTGGTCGAATGGCAGTTTCTCCGTCAAGTTATTCATATACTCGACGAGGTCCTGCAATTGCTGCCGCTCATCTTCCTCCTGGATTAATTGGAGTCCTGCATTCACCATGGTCTTTTCTATTTCCGATGCCTCCCGGTCAATCTGGCGTACATCCGGTAATGCCCGACGTTGTTCGAGTAAGGCTACGCCTAGCACCTGATTGATGCCTGCAAGTTCAAGTTTCAGTTTGGTACTGCTGAAATCTTTTTTGATCCGACCAGCATCCTTGACCGCCTCCGCCTCATCGGCACGAACCTGCTCGAGTTTATTCGCGAGCCCACTGAGTTCCTCGCTCAACAAGACGTTTTGCTCGGCTATCTGCTGCACGAGCGGGTGCTTTCCCTTGGCTTCCTGTGCTGCCTGGAATGTCTCTCGTTTGGCGGTTTCTGCTTCCGAAGTACGTTTAATGTTGAGCATCTGTTCCAACAGTAGGATTCTGTTGTCAATGCGATTTAATGAGAGGGATTCCTTGTCGGCCTTGGTCTTAAGCAGAGCAACGCGCATCGGTTGACTCAGCAGCTCCTGATCGAGCATCTGCAGTTGCGAGGCAATCGCCATGCCTTCGCTTTTTGACACCCAGTTTCTGGCTTCAATCAAGAGCGCAGATTCACCTTCCTGGGTGGCATCCACGACCTCCATCTCTAACGCATCCTGGCGCCGGGTAAGCTGGCCAATCTCATCACGCACCGCAGCAGGCCGGCCTGATTCCATCGCCAGACGCGCATTCAGATCCGAAAGTTTTGCCGCAACCGCGGCGCGATCAGCCTGTTGCTTCAGAAGCGATTGCTCGATATCCGCGACAGGGGAAGACTCTGAGACATGCAATTCAGCATTCGCCGGCGTCTGTGAGACAGCTTTATTTATATCGCTAATCGACCGGGCTTCTGCGTCAGCGCTTTGCCTCGCTTGTCGGAAAGATTCACTGGCAGCCGCGCTGGACTGCGCTATCTCCAGGAAGCCAAGGGCCTTCTGATAGAGATTGTTTAGCTTGGTGCGAGTGGCCTCATCCAAATCGGTATCGGTGGCGATCTCGCCGATCTTTGCGTTGATCGTATTTTTGCTGACCCGATCAGCAGAGGCGGGCATCTGAGCGTAAGCGGGTGAGACAGACAGAAGAAACAGACTCGCTGTGAGCAGTTGCCACATACAGCACTTCACCCTGGCGATAGTCGCTGACATCAGGTGATGATCGAGGGACACATAAATGTTCCTGAACCAAATAGGTTGCCTGGGAAGGCACCGTTGGAACGGAAGGAAAATAACCGATTGCTTTCAAACATGTGCAATCCTTTAGCAGTGCCCGCGATACTATGCAAATATGCGGGCTCCATCAAGAAGTCATTTTTTCCATTCTGGCCACACCTGTGGTCACTCAAATGACACATCACCATAAACGCGACCGGATTCCTTCAGGTCTTACTTGCTTGGTGTCTAAGAAGGATGATCCAGGTATCAATGACAGGCCCTTCCCGCCGGGCATACGCACCACCTCAGGGCAGACACATAAAATTTACGAATTAACACAATTACCTGTGGACAGTCGAACGTCTTGGCACGTAACCTTGCCGCTGTGCGTGGATAGCCCATGCTAGGCAGGCAGTATATTGACCTTGCTCAAGAAAAATTCCGACGGGATATGCCACCATTTGGCAGAGTGATCGGATTACAATGCTTGCACACACATACGTCAGTTAACTGCTCTAAGGATCTGAACGAAGGACCCGACATGAAACGATACCTGCTTGCAACAATTACGCTGCTGTTCAGCTCCCTGTGCGGAGCCAGTAGCGGATACCAATACCCAATCGACAACCCCTTGGCGGCAACCATTATCGGCACGCCAAAAGAGTTTCAAGCGGCACTGCCCAAACATATCCCGCGCAAAGAAATGCAGATCGTCATGTTCCCCGATCGGGTACTTCCGGTGTTTGCCCCCAAGAAGGAACTGAATTTCACCCTGGTGCCGCAGAAGCATGAAGCGCCGCTGATTTTCACCATCGCCGGCACGGGCGCCAGCCAACGCAGCCCTAAGATGCTATACCTGGAAAAGGCCTTTTACCAGGCAGGTTTCAGTGTCGTGTCATTGCCGTCGCCGACCTATGCGAACTTCATCGGCTCGGCTTCTACCACACAGGTCCCTGGGCACATCGTTCAGGACAGCGAAGACCTATATCGGTTAATGGAAGCGATTTACGCGAAGGTCAAAGACAAGGTTAAGGTCACTGAGTTCTACGTTACCGGCTACAGCCTGGGTGGCGCACAGGCGGCATTCGTCGCCAAGCTCGACGACGAGCGCCACAGCTTCAATTTCAAAAAGGTGCTGATGATCAACCCACCGGTCACTCTGTTCACCTCGGTCAACATCTTGGACAAGATGCTTGATGACAACATTCCAGGTGGCCCTGCCAACGCCCATGCCTTCTTCAATCAATTGATGGATGAGTTCACTAAAACCTACACCAAGTTGGAGAAAGTCGATTTCAATGACGATTTCCTCTACCGCATCTATCAAGATAAGCATGACCAAGTCGACTCAACGCGAGCTGCCTCACTCATCGGCATGTCGTTCCGACTGTCATCGTCGAACATGATATTCGCCTCGGACATCATGACCAACGGCGGCTATATCCTGCCCAAGAATCACGTGCTGGAGCGGACTGAATCGACTACCGGCTATTTCAAGACCTCCATGCGCACAAGCTTCGCCGACTATTTCCACGAGCGCTTCTACCCATTCTTCCATGCGAAGAACCCCGCGTTAACCGAGGATGAGTTGATCAACGCCACCAGCCTGAAGAGCATTGCCGACTATCTGCGCACCTCTCAGAAGATCGCCGTTGTTCATAATGAGGACGATGTCATCCTGGCACCCGGCGAGATCAATTTCTTCCGTGAAGTCTTCCAGTCACGCGCGCATATCTATCCGACCGGTGGTCACTGCGGAAACATGGCCTACCGTGACAACGAAGAATATATGGTTAACTACTTCAAGAATGGGGAGGCACGTCCGTGAGCTCTTTTACACACACCTTACGCAGTGCTTCCCTGCTCGCCTCTATCGCACTTCTGGCCTCGCTGTCTGGCTGCAGTGGCGCACCGGTAAAACAGGCTAACGAGTTACCCGCCCAGCGCTCATCCGATATAGACGTGAGCAAAGATGGGAAATTTGCAATTGATGTTTATGATCCCTTCGAAGGCTTCAACCGAGGGATGTATCGTTTCAACGCGGGCTTCGATAAGTACGTGTTCTTACCTGTCGTCAGCGTCTATGAAACAATATTGCCGGATTTTGTCGAAGACGGCATATCAAACTTCTTCAGCAACATTTTCGAGTTCACTAACTTCACCAATGCGGTGTTGCAGCTGAAGCCGAGAGAGGCCGTCGGTACCCTCGGGCGCTTCGCCATCAACTCAACCGTCGGTGTATTGGGTCTGTTTGATGTGGCCGACAAGATGGGCATCTACGAGCATGAGGAGGATTTCGGTCAGACCCTCGGTCACTACGGGGTAGGCAATGGTCCTTATCTGGTGTTACCGATTGCGGGGCCATCCAACCTGCGTGACACGACGGGGCTGGTCGCCGACTCCGTCGCCTTCAACGCAGTCGAACCGTTCAATTTCGACGATCATGAAGATCGACAGCTTGCCTTCAATCTCTTATATGCAATCGACAAACGTCACAAAACCAGTTTCCGTTATTACGATACCGGTTCGCCGTTCGAGTATGAGTTGGTTCGCTTGCTGTACACCAAGAAGCGCGACTTAGACATCGCTCGCTAGTCAACAGGGGCAGACCTCGATGGGCGAGGTCTGCTGTGCCCGATAGTGAGGCAACTTTCACTACCGGGCACTCCCCTTCTTCCGCTGCATTACTCTCGCAAATCCGCTATATCCTGATCTACGTCAGTACTCACTGGACGCCCGCATCAGTACTCCACACAACACGACATGCCCTCAGGGATTATCGGGATCGCATGAACCCATCCGCACCCAGATGCCGTAGTCGCAGCGCATCAGTGCACTGCCGCTGCACACATAGCTGTCATGCGGATAGCTTTGGTTGTTGAAATAACACACCGGCTCACCGGGGACCTCGCGGCGCAACACCTCATACTCCTCGTCGGTTTCTTCGGCGAAAGGCGAGTTGTTGAGCTCAGGGTCCGGCGCACCCACCTGCGGTACATGAATGTGAGTGACCATAATTATATCTCCTCGGTGATTCTTCACTACCCATTGCGTAAGACGCGACGTGATTTCAACGGCGGCTAAGACGCTCCTGTTCGTGCTGTTGTTCGATTCTGACCAGTGCCGTAAGCCCATTCAGCCCTCCCACTCGCTCGGGCCCGGCATCACTGGCGCGCCTTGTTTGGGTTTTTCCGCGATCATGGCCTCGGTGGTAATCATCAAACCGGCGATGGATGCCGCATTCTGCAGCGCAACACGCACCACCTTGGTTGGGTCCAGCACGCCCATCTCCATCATGTCGCCGAAGCTATCCAACTGCGCGTTGTAACCGAAATTTGCACTGCCTTCCTTCACTTTGTTCAGGATCACTGAGGGTTCCATGCCCGCATTGGCGACGATTTCACGCAGTGGCTGTTCCATGGCGCGCACAACGATACCGATACCAATATCCTGATCATGGTTGTCGCCGCTGAGTTTCTCTTTGAGCAGTGCCTGCTGGGCGCGCACCAGGGCGACACCGCCACCGGCGACCACGCCCTCCTCGACGGCGGCACGCGTGGCGTACATAGCATCCTCGACACGATCCTTTTTCTCTTTCATAGCGGTTTCTGTCGCCGCACCGACCTTGAGCACCGCCACGCCGCCGGCCAGCTTGGCCACGCGTTCCTGCAACTTTTCCTTGTCATAATCGGAGCTAGCCTCATCGATCTGTTTGCGGAGCTGCTGGATGCGCGCCTGGATTTCAACCTGCTGACCGGCACCACCAACAATCGTGGTGTGGTCCTTATCGACAATCACCTTGGCCGCTTTGCCGAGTTGCTCCAGCGTGGCCTTTTCCAGGGTAAGGCCGATCTCCTCACTGATCAGCGTTGCCGCGCTGACGATAGCAATGTCCTGCAACATGGCCTTGCGCCGGTCACCGAAGCCGGGCGCCTTCACCGCCACGCATTTGATAATGCCGCGGATAGCGTTCACGACCAGGGTTGCCAACGCCTCACCGTCCACCTCCTCAGCGATCAGCAACAACGGGCTGCCGGATTTGGCAACCGCCTCCAGCAGCGGCAATACCTCGCGAATATTGGATAGCTTTTTGTCGATAACCAGAATCAGCGCGTCTTCCAGTTCCGCGGTCATGTTCTCCGGTTTATTGATGAAATACGGCGATAGATAACCGCGATCGAATTGCATGCCCTCGACCACCTGCAGTTCATTCACCAGACCGGAACCTTCCTCCACGGTGATGACACCTTCCTTGCCGACCTTGGCCATGGCATCGGCGATCAGACGGCCCACCTCTTCATCGCCGTTCGCGGAAACGGTACCGACTTGGGCGATGGCCGTGCTGTCGGTACACGGGACAGCGATCTTCACCAGCGCCTGCAGCGCTGCATCCACGGCCTTGTCGATGCCGCGTTTCAGATCCATCGGGTTCATGCCGGCGACGACCGCCTTCATGCCTTCGGTCAAGATCGATTCAGCCAGGACGGTGGCTGTTGTGGTGCCGTCACCGGCGATATCGGAGGTGTGCGCGGCGACTTCCCGAACCATTTGCGCGCCCATATTCTGGAAGGGATCTTCGAGCTCAATCTCCTTGGCCACCGAGACCCCATCCTTGCTGATGGCCGGTGGGCCAAACGGTTTTTGCATCACGACATTGCGGCCGCGCGGTCCCAATGTCGCCTTTACGGCACGTGCCAGAATCCGTGCACCTTCGGCCATGCTCTGGCGGGCCTCGTTCCCAAAACGGATGTCCTTGGCAGTCATGCTGCCACCTCCCGTGCCGCTGCTGCGGCTGTAGAAATAAATCAGACGACTTGTGACAGATGCTGCTGCACCTCTTCGGTCGTGTGCGTCACCAGACTTTTATCCATCTCGCCGATCACCAAGTCGCGCACCTTGTCGCTTAGGGAACCTCTGATTTATCCGTCATTCCGGCGTATGCCGGAATCCAGCGCCTTGAATACTATGGATTCCGGCATACGCCGGAATGACGGGTTGGCAATTAATCAGAGGTTCCTTAAGTGTGATCTGGACGGAAAATTTATGATTGATCCAAATCAAAGCAAGCCATCATGGGTAAATTGCAAGTCCAGCACGAAGTATAGCCAGAGAGCAGGAACGCGCTATTTAGCTGGCAACAAAGCGAATTCCAGCCCATTTCCCACCAAGAGCTATAATTCAAAAAGCGGGAGTGACGTCGCTGCGCGTCTATCTGGCCATGTGAGTGAGTCAGAGGAAATCACTTCTTATCCATTGCACGAACGGCTGACCTTCTTTTCTAAGCACGGGGTGAATGGAATTTGTATTTCTCGACATCCCGCCAAGAGGGGTATTTCGCTGGAAGAATCAAGTTATCAGAACAAGCACTGATCAAAAGGTGATTGCCATGACACGCTATAAAAACCATCTTCAGGAAAGTTCGCCCGATGTTCTCGGTGTTCCATCATGGCGCCACACTGACCCATTAATACCAGAGGGCACGTCGCCGTCACAAATTGAACGGTGGGCACTATGCAAATTGCTTGCGTTGCTGGGAAACCCTGCCATTCAGTTTGTACTCTGGAATGGCGAGACGCTGCCGGACTCGAGCGCGAAGCTGTACAAACGGCTACACATTCACGACCGGCATACCCTGTGGCGACTGGTGTACAATCCAACCCTGTTTTTCGGCGATGCCTACACCCAAGGCTTGGTAGAGGTGGAAGGCGATCTGGTCAGTTTTCTCGAAACCCTATACCGATCCGTACCCAAGGGCGACCAGCAAGTTCCATTGGCCAAACGATTCTGGCAATGGATAAATCGTGCAGGTCCCAATACGACTGGCGATTCGCGCTACAACATCCATCACCACTACAATTTAGGCAATGATTTCTTCCAGCTCTGGCTGGACGAAGAGATGGTCTATACCTGCGCCTACTTCCCGACACCAGCGCAGAGTCTTGAACAGGCCCAGCGGGCGAAAATGGATTATGTCAGCCGCAAACTGCAGCTACAGCCCGGTGAGACTGTGATCGAAGCCGGCTGCGGTTGGGGCGCACTCGCACGGCATATGGCCAAACACCATGGTGTGAAAGTACGTGCATTCAACCTCTCCCATGAGCAAGTCAAATTTGCACGCGAACGTGCGGCTGCGGAAGGTTTAACCAGGCAGGTCGAGTACATCGAGGACGACTATCGGAATATCACCGGGCACTGCGACGCGTTCGTCTCGGTAGGTATGTTGGAGCATGTCGGACGGGAGAACTACTCTTCATTGGGTGGGCTCATAAATCGATGCCTGGCGCCGCATGGCAGAGGCTTGATCCATACCATCGCGCGCGACCAACCCTATCCCATAAATGCCTGGATCGAGCGCCGCATCTTCCCTGGCTCATACCCGCCGACGCTGCGCGAGATGATGGATATCTTCGAACCCTGGGGATTTTCGGTGCTGGATATGGAGAATCTGCGTTTACATTACGCTAAGACCCTGGAGCATTGGCTGGCACGTTTCGATGCTCAGCAGGATCTCGTGCGTGACCGCTTCGATGATGACTTCGTCAGAGCCTGGCGCCTCTATCTTGCAGGTTCACTGGCCGGTTTCACCACCGGTTGGCTGCAACTCTTCCAGATCCTGTTTACGCGCAGCGGTCAGAACAACATCGCCTGGACGCGTGATCACCTGTATGTCAACAAGGGATGAGCGGACATGGACCGCTGCGATGTCCTGATTGTCGGTGGCGGTCCCGCCGGCAGCAGTTGTGCCTGGGCGCTGCGCAATTCCGGCCTCGACGTTGTCGTCATCGATAAGAATACGTTTCCGCGTGACAAAGTCTGTGCGGGATGGATCACGCCGATGCTCATCGATGTGCTCGAACTGGATATAGAAGCCTATCGTCAACAACACACATTTCAACCCATCGTCGGCTTTCGCGTCGGACTGGTGGACGGCCCGTCGCTGGATATCCGCTATGGGCGCAGCGTCAGTTATGGTATTCGCCGCTGTGAATTTGATGATTACCTCCTCCACCGATCAGGCGCGCGATTGCGCTTGGGCGAGCCGCTCGAAAAGCTGACACGCACCGAGTCGGGCTGGCTGGTCAACGACACGTTACAGACAGCTATGATCGTCGGGGCCGGCGGGCATTTCTGCCCGGTCGCGCGTTATCTGGGTGCCGATGTCGGCCGTGCCGAGCGAGCGGTTAACGCACAGGAATGCGAGTTCGAGATCGGGCCGTCGGAACAGGCGGCCTACCCGATCGAAGCCAGCGTACCTGAACTGTATTTCTGCGCGGATCTCAAAGGCTATGGCTGGTGTATCCGCAAGGGTGCGTTCATCAACATCGGCTTGGGGCGCGAGGACAACCAAAGGCTCGCACGCCATGTCGATAGCTTCCTGGATTTTCTCGCCCGGACCGGGCGCATACCTGCAGACGTCAAACCGCACTTCAAAGGTCATGCCTATCTGCTCTACCAACATGCGCGCCGTGAACTGGTCAGTGATGGCGTAATGTTGATTGGCGACGCCGCCGGCTTGGCTTGCACTGAAAGTGGCGAAGGCATCCGCCCCGCCGTTGAATCCGGACTGTTGGCGGCCGCCACGATCCTTCAGGCGGAAGGCCATTACTCGCGAATCGCCTTAGATCCCTATATCAACCGTCTGACGACACGCTTCGGCGCGCGCGACGTGCGCGATTGGTCGAACCTCATCCCTTCAGGCATGAAATCCAGACTGGCCGTAAAATTATTGTCTCAACCTTGGTTCGTCCGACACCAAGTACTCGATCGTTGGTTTCTGCGCACGCATGAACCGCCACTGGAATATGTCCCTGGTCATGCCCTGGCAAGCCACGGGTATTGAGCGGAGTTGGGCAAGGAAAACACTTAGGGAACCTCTGATTAATTCGCTGAAGCGGCATCTGCCGCGTTGCAGCCGGGCTCAAAATACTCATTTACGCTGTGTAAACTCCGTTTTTTCGCCCGTCCGCGCCTTGCATCTGCTCGCTTGATCAAATTAATCAGAGGTTCCTTAGGCTACAGGTTCTAACCACCGTCATACACGAAATATCAATGAAACATCCTGTCCACTCGGCTATTCCCTATGGCAATAAACCTATAAACCGCATTTGCCACGGAATCACACGGAAAAACACGGATAAGATCATAAGCTTCACGCCGGCACCGCCATCACCTGCAAGGTTATGAATAGTCGCTCCCGGAATGCACTGTGTTTCAGTGTCTTCCGTGTGTTTCCGTGGCTGAAATAATTTTTTTGGTTGAACGTAAGATGTAGGGCGGGTTAGGCGCGTTGTTTGCGCCGTAACCCGCCAAGCGTGCCGTCAGGCACACCTTTACAAAGGCGTTGTGTTGCTGCGCAACGTCTGTCGGGTTACGCAAACTGCGCTAACCCGACCTACATTGAGCCTAATAAACCGCATTTGCCACGGAATCACACGGAAAAACCCGGACCAGATCATAAGCTTCACGCCGGCACCGCCATCACCTGCAAGGTTGTGAATAGTCGCTCCCGGAATGCACTGTGTTTCAGTGTCTTCCGTGTGTTTCCGTGGCTGACAATGATTTTTTTAGGATCACTGTTATCCGTTACAGACCGGTAATTTGTCAGTCACTGACCTTGAATTCCGCGCCTGGCGCGACTATCAACTTAGAGAGGGTCGCTGATGTTTCATACCCAACCCAAAGCGCCCCATTCAAGCACAGACTTTCCCGGCGCGCGCCAGCAGACGCCGCCGTTTTTTGTGACTGACCAAGGAGTACGCCCATGCAGCATAATTGCGTTGTGGTTGCCGGTGGTTCCCGCGCCCGGTTCTTCACCCTGGAAGAGGCCGACTATCCGGGCCTGCAATCTGGCCCCAATCTTTGCGAAATCAATGATCTGGTGAATTCCGAAAAAACCGTCCACGGAGTTGACCAGTGGAGTGACACCAAATCCGGACGTAACCGCGCGAGCAACGGCGCGGCCCACGGCTACGATGATCATCGCAGCCAGCATGAGGATGAGTTCGAACGACGCTTTGCCCGTGATGTTGCCCGCGAGGCATCTCGTCTACTCAGCAAGAACAGTGCCCGGCAACTGGTGGTGGTGGCGCAAAAGCGCATCCTTGGCTTTCTGCGGCATGAGCTGGACGCACTGATCAAGACTGGCGTCGATATTAAAGAGCTGGCCAAGGACCTATCAAAGTTGTCAGCGCTCGAAGTGCACGAGCATCTCGCTCGCGAGCAGCTACTCCCGCAGCGCCGCTCACCCACCAGCTGAGTTCATGGCAGCAATAGCATGACCCACCGGGCGCCTTGTGCGCCCGGTGGCGTATTCAGGAAACTGCGGATGTTTGAGCAATGTCGGGCGCGCGGCTAGCGCCGCTGAACCCGACCTACGTGTATACGCAACGCCAACTTAGGTCGGTTTCAGGCCGAAGGCCGCGCCCGACAGGGTTTAGCGCGGAACGTTTGATACTCAGGAAGAACCCCAATTACAAAACCTGGGGTGAGGATAAAAATGGAGCGGGTGATGGGAATCGAACCCACGCTAGTAGCTTGGGAAGCTACAGTTCTACCATTGAACTACACCCGCCTGCCGCAGCGATTCTAGTGGGTCTGCCACTGGGTTTCCAGCCAAATCCTGCCGTATCCAGCCTGCTTTACCCGTAGGGCGTATTAGGCTGAAGGCCGTAATACGCCAAATGTGCTTATCTGCCTCCCACCCTAGTATCATCTAGGGAACACCTTATTTACTTCGTCATTCCGACGTAGGCCGGACAAAAGCGCGAAGCGCGTTGAACACCGATTAGGCGATCCGCAGGGCGAGCGGAGCGAGTAATCCATGCATTTCGAAGCTATGGATTCCGGCATACGCCGGAATGACGGATGCTCTATATCTTCAAGCCTTGCCATACAACCGCTCGACGTCGTCCGCAAATCGCTCCAACACCGCCGCGCGCTTGAGTTTCAGCGTCGGTGTCTGCAGGCCATTCTCGACGCTCCAGGGTTCCAGGAACAGTGCGACGCGACGGATCTTGGCGTAACCAGGGAAGGCGCGCAGTTGATGGCGTAACCGACTGATCACTTTCACCTCTAGCCGTTCGTCGTTGAGACTCTCGGATTGGTAAGGATCCAAACCGAATTCTTTGGCAACACCAAACCAGTGTTCGGCATTGAGCACCAGCAGCGCGGACAGATAGGCCCGACCTTCACCCACCACCAAGGCCTGATCGATGAGTGGATCGAGGCACAGGGCCGATTCCATATCACAGGGTGGGACCTTCTCGCCATTGGACAACACCAGGATATCCTTGATGCGTCCGGTGATATAGATATGGCCGTTCTCAATGCGCGCCTGATCGCCGGTATGCAACCAACCATCACTATCGATCATCTGCGCGGTTGCCGAATGATTATTCCAATAACCAAGCATTACGCCAGGACCACGCGCCAACAATTCGGAATTTTCACTTATGCGCAGTTCGGTACCGCGCAATGCCACACCGACGCTCGCCGGTTCATTGTCGTCAAACGTATTCACGCTCAGTACCGGACTGGTTTCGGTCAGCCCATAGCCTTGTAATAGGGGTACACCCAGTCCGATGAACAGGCGCGCGACCGGAACCGGCAAGGCGGCACCGCCGCTGACCGTGGCGCGCAAACGACCGCCCAGTTTTTCCAGCACCCGAGAGGCAACCGCCTTATACAACAGCGGCCACAGACTCAACAGCGGTGACCAATGCCCACGCCCCTGCTGACGTTCAAACACCTGCCAGCCTATGTTTACCGCCAGATTAAACAGCGCGCGCCGATACCAGGGCGCCTGAGCCATCTGTTCCTGTATGCGCACATAAATGCGTTCGAAGATACGCGGCACGGCGATCAACACCGTTGGCTTCACCACCTGCAGATCTTCAGCAAGTTGCGTGATCGAGCGTGCATAGGCAACACAGGAGCCCGCCATCATCGGCAGATAATAGCCGCCCGTGCGTTCCAGGGTGTGCGACAGCGGCAGAAACGACAGGAACAGGTCGTCCTGATAGACATCCACCATGGTCAACGCCGCATGCGCGACCGAGAGCATGTTGTGATGACTGAGCATGACGCCCTTGGGACGACCGGTGGTGCCCGAGGTGTAGACAATCGTGGCTAATGCATGCGGATCGGAGGATAACGGCGAGGTCAGCAGAGCCTGTTGCGGCAACCAGGCGTCGATCATGCTGAGCCGCGGATCATCGATCGCGTCCTCACGCTCCAGCAACAGTACGCGTGTCAGGCAACCAACACCGGCGACGGCCGGCGCCAAGCGTCGCCATTGCGTTGCGGACGGCATCAGTAACAGTCGACAGCGCGCATCAGCGAGGATGTACGCCACATTGTCGGGCCGATCGTCGGCATACAACGGCACGACCACCAGCCCCAGATACTGCGCGGCCAGATCGAAGCACACCCATTCTTTGCAATTGCGCAGCTGAATCGCGACCCGGTCACCCGGATTGAAACCCTCACTCGCCAATGCCGCGCGCCAGCGCGCCACGAGAACGCCCATGTCGCGCCAGTTGATCTCGCACCACTGCTCCGCCTGATTGTCGAAATAGCGGTAGGCCGGACGTGAAGGGCTGTGCCGTAGGCGCTCCTGAAACAACCCACCCAGAGTTTCCGCCACCTCAACAGGGATGATGTCTTCCGTCCGGTCCTGCATAACCTTCGCCTCGACGCCAGCCCCGCGCGATTTGTTGTAGAATCCTGAAACGTATCCACCCGCCGCAATCCCCGACAAATGTCCCGGATAAGCCCGGATAAGATTGGGGTGAGTGTGGAATTTTCGGGGCCATATTCGCACGATTCGCGCAGCGCCCATAGACCAAAGCCACTACGATGACCGACTACATGCAGATTGTTGTCAATGGAGAACCCCGCGAGGTCAATCCCGGCCTGACCGCGGCCCAACTGGTCGAGCTGCTGGAACTTGGCGGCCGCCGCCTGGCAATGGAAATCAACCGCGAGATTCTGCCGCGCAGCCAGTACGGCGAACACCAGCTGCGCAATGGCGACCAGATAGAGATCGTCCAGGCGATTGGCGGCGGTTGAACAATATTATTGTAGGGCGTATTAGACCGCAGGTCGTAATACGCCGAATGAATTGGCAAACCCATTCGGCGCGTTACGCTTTGCTGATGCGCCCTACGTTACCTTTAAGGAAAACGCTATGTCGACTGTTATGAAACCAACAACCTCGAACAACGACGGCCTGCTGATCGCCGGGCGCGTCTATACATCGCGCCTACTGGTTGGCACCGGCAAATACAAAGACATGGACGAAACCAAACGCGCCGTGGAAGCCAGCGGCGCACAGATCATTACCGTCGCCATCCGGCGCACCAACATCGGCCAGGACCCCAAGCAGCCCAACCTGCTCGACACGCTGCCGATGTCGAAATACACCTATCTGCCCAACACCGCCGGCTGTTATTCCGCCGAGGACGCGGTACGCACCTGCCGTCTGGCGCGCGAACTGCTCGACGGTCACGATCTCGTAAAGCTGGAAGTATTGGGCGATGAAAAGACTTTGTTCCCGGACATCGTCCAAACGCTGGCCGCCGCCGAGACGCTGATCAAAGATGGCTTCAAGGTGATGGTCTACACCAACGATGATCCGATCATCGCCAAACGCTTCGAAGACATGGGCTGTGTCGCGGTCATGCCGCTGGCAGCACCGATCGGCTCGGGCTTAGGCATTCGCAATCCCTACAACATCCGCACCATCGTTGAAAACGCCAGCGTGCCGATCCTGGTCGACGCAGGTGTAGGTACGGCATCCGACGCCGCCATCGCCATGGAATTGGGCTGCGATGGCGTATTGATGAACACCGCCATTGCCGGCGCCCAAGATCCCGTACTGATGGCCTCCGCCATGAAGAAGGCCATCGAGGCCGGACGCGAGGCCTTCCTCGCCGGACGCATCCCGCGCAAACGTTTCGCCAGCGCCTCATCACCGGTTGATGGAACGTTCTTCTGAAAGAAAGTAGGGGCCAGAGACGAATGGCGCTTACTTAAGCCTATCCATATCCGATGTAGGGCGGGTTAGGCGCGTTGTTTGCGCCGTAACCCGCCAAGCGTGCCGTCAGGCACATCTTTACAACGGCGTTGGGTTGCTGCGCAACGCCTGTCGGGTTACGCAAACTGCGCTAACCCGACCTACATTGAACCTATAAACCGCATTTGCCACGGAATCGCACGGAAATACACGGACCAGATCATAAGCTTCACGCCGGCACCGCCATCACCCGCAAGGTGGTGAATAATCGCTCCGGGAAGGCACTGTGTTTCAGTGTCTTCCGTGTGTTTCCGTGGCAAATGTTTTTTTAGGTTGAACGTAAGTAAGCGCCATTCGTCTCAGACCCCTATTTTCTTGCCACATATCTTCTCGACCTAAAGGTAACGCATGGACATTATCTCCCTGGCCAATCGTGAACAACCGAAAGTCCTGGACAGTATCGACAAGCGTCCGGATGAAGGCTTTGTCTGGCTGGATTTCGTACGCGACGAAGCCCAGGGCTGGGATCAGATCGTTCAGCGCTTGAGTGGCATCACCATCCATGAAGGCCATGTTCGCGACAGCTTCAACCCTCAGCACCCGTCGTACTCGGATTCGACCCGGAATTATGAAATGGTCATTTTCCGCGGGCTTTCACCCAATGGTGCTTCGGGAGAGTTCGAAACCCGACCGACTGTCTTTTTTCTGCTCGGCCATCTGTTCGTTACCATACGACCGGCAGACAGCGTCGCCATAAAACAAATCCGCGAGAGTTTGCTCAATGGGACCTGCCGGATTCCGACCCGCCCCGCCGGGTTGATGCACCTGATTCTGTCAGCTCAGGTTGATCGCTACCTATCGGCACGCGAGACCTTTACGCAGCAGTTGGAAACCTGGCGTCGCGATCTGTTGGACCCCAATCATCCTTTCGATGACTGGATGACGATCATGAACTACGGCAGCCAACTGCGGAAAATGCAGGTGGTGTTTCAGGAGCAGGAAGAGGCCATATTGGCCTGGCGCGAGGCCACCGACATCGAAATCGATGACCACCTGTCGGTACGGCTCAATGACCTGACCGAGCACATCGGTCGCATGTCACGCTTCACCGCCGATCATCAGGGCGATGTCGAATCACTGGTGAATCTGCATTTCGCAGCCGTCGCCCACCGCACCAACGAAATCATGCGCGTGCTCACCGTGCTGTCAGCCATCTTCCTGCCGCTGTCACTGATTGCCGGCATCTTCGGCATGAACTTCGAGAACATGCCGGAACTGCATTTCCAACACGCCTACTTCTTTGCCCTCGGCGGCATGGTGTTTCTGGCAATTGGGATGCTGGCGTTGTTCCGGGCTAAGCGGTGGTTCTGAATAAGCATCGGTTTCAAACCTGAGGCTCCCAGAGTATTTTCAATATTCACACCACGCCGACTCCACGCGGCGACTTTCAATTACTGACCGCATTGATACGTAATCCGAGGTTGAAAGGGAAAAGAGGTCCTCTGCCAATGAACGATCTGTGGACTTCACCAATAGAATGTTTATTCTTCCTTTTCACGGCGGATGGAGCCAGGACATCAGGTTGAATCAGATAATTTTTACGGAACACACGCACGCAGGCAGCGGAATGCTGCGTGCCGCACTGCGACATGCCTTCCTCGCAACCGCCTTGCTCGGTGCGAGCACCGCTTTTGCGGAGATCCCACCCGAGCGCGCAGGTGAAGTGGTAAAGCTCCCCGGCGAGACAGGTATTCACTGGGTCTGGGTGTCCGATGTGCTGCTCAAGCGCAGTGCCCTCTTCGATATCGATTCCGGCGACATGCTCGGCATGGTGGATAGCGGCGAGGGTGTATCGCCGCAGCGCCCGCACGTGTCGCGCATCCGCGGCGAGGTGTACGTCGTCGAGACGGTCTACGCGCGAGGCCACCGCGGCGAACGCACGGATCTTGTTACGATCTACAATGCCGAGACGCTGGCCGTGAGCGGTGAGGTGGTGATCCCGCCGAAGCGAGCCGACAACAGCAACGGCGTCGGCATAGCTGCGCTGCTCGACGGCGACCGCTTCCTGGTTGTGTTCAATCAAAACCCAGGGATGTCGGTCTCGGTAGTGGACCTCGAGAGCCGCAGCTTCGTGGGTGAGATCCCGACCGGCGGCTGCGCACTGGTGCTGCCGGTCGGGCCGCGGCGTTTCGGCATGTTGTGCGGCGACGGCAGCGCAATTGCCATCACACTCGATGAGGCCGGCCATGAGGTCGGCCGCACGCGCAGCGCGAAGTTCTTTGACCCCACGCTGGATCCGCTCACCGAGAAGGGTGTGCGCACCGGCAGCCGCTGGCACTTCGCCTCCTTCGAGGGCTTTCTCCATAGCATCGACTTTGGAGCGGCAACGCCGGTCGCCGCCGAGCCCTGGTCGCTGTTCAGCGACGCGGAACGCCGTGCTGACTGGCGCATCGGCGGTATCCAGCACCTGGCGCTGCACGAGAAGAGCGGGCGGCTCTACTCGGTGGTGCACCAGGGCGAGGTGGGGAGTCACAAGGACCCGGGGCCGGAGGTCTGGGTCTACGATCTCGCGCAGCACATCCGTGTGCAGCGCATCGAGCTGGAGAATCTCACCGCCACATGCCTGGGCCCGCAGCTCGGGATCGAGGCCGGCGGTATCTCCGACTGGTTGTTGCGGCATGTCCTGCCGAACCCCGGCTCCGACACGCTCGCCGTGACCCAGGACAACATGCCGCTGCTGCTGGCCAGCACAAGCGAGTGCGGTTTGATCGGCGTATACGATTCGACCACAGGCGCGCACCTACATGACCTTGATGAGACCGGCATCGGCGGCGGTCTTCTGGTGGTGCCGTGATCGACCCAGTGTGGAGCCTCGCGCTGCGAGCCGTGCTCGGGTTACTGCTGGCGAGCGCCGCCGTGGCGAAGCTGCGCGACCTCGGCGGCTTCAGCGCGACACTGGCAGATTATCGGTTACTGCCGGCCGCGCTCGCCCGCCCTGCTGCCGCTGCCCTCATCACCGCAGAGATCGCGCTCGCACTGGGACTCTGGCTGCCGTCGCTGCGCACGCTCAGCGCGCTCGGAATCGCTTTGCTCTTGTCGCTCTATGGCGTCGCAATCACTATCAATTTCGCACGCGGTCGGCGAGACATCGACTGCGGCTGCGGTGGCCCGCTCGGGAGGCAGGCACTTTCCAAAGGCCTGGTACTGCGCAATGCACTGCTCGTTAGTGCTGCGTTCGCGAGCGCGTTACCGGTGGCGACGCGCGCGCTCGCTTGGCTCGATCTGTGGACGCTCGTCGCGCTCGTGGCCGCGACGGCCATTCTGTACAGCGCTGCGAATGCTTTGCTCGCGCACCCGGTGAGCGTACGGTGAGCGACGCACTCGCACTCTCGAACGCGGCACTCTGGGTGGTGGTGGTCGT
>JBGSOE010000248.1:0-3388 GCA_041739295.1 Thiohalobacterales bacterium
GGTCGGATTCAGGCCGAAGGCCGCGTCCGACATTTCCCTGCTCATATGCTTGAATCAGTCAGGCATCCTTGAAGGGCATATCAACCCCCCAGCTTATCCAACACAGCCCGCAATTCTGCGGGCAAAGGCGTACTCACATTAATCTCACGGCCATTGACTGGATCGCGGAAACCGATGCTATGCGCGTGCAGGAACAGGCGTCTGAGGCCTAATTCACGCATGCGCCGATTAAATATTTCATCGCCGTATTTCTCATCACCGGCCAGTGGATGCCCGACATGCGCGCCATGCACGCGAATCTGATGGGTACGACCAGAGCCCAAATCAACCTCGACCAGACTGGCCTCATTGAAAATCTCCAGCGGTCGGAAGCGGGAATCCGCAGCCTTACCCTCAGGATCGACGGTGACAATGCGTTCGCCACTGCGCAGCTGGTTTTTGAGTAGCGGCGCTTTGATCCGCTTGTCGCCCAGATCCCAGCACCCCTTTACCAGCGCCAGATAACGCTTCTCGACAGTCCTCTCGCGCAGGAGTTCATGCAGCATGCGCAACTCGCTGCGTTTCTTGGCAATAAGCAGACAGCCGGAGGTCTCCCGATCCAAGCGGTGTACCAGTTCCAGAAAATGGGCATCGGGACGTGCCGCCCGCAGGGCCTCGATGACGCCATAACTCAGACCGCTGCCGCCGTGTACAGCCATTCCGGCAGGCTTGTCGATCACCAGCAGGCGTTCGTCCTCATAAAGGATACGTTGTTCGAGCCGATCGCCGGCCCCTTCCCCGACATTACTTGGGGTTGGTGCGGCGGTGCGCACGGGCGGGACGCGTACCTGATCGCCGGCCTGGATCCGGTACTCGGGTTTGATCCGGCCCTTGTTCACGCGCACCTCACCGCGCCGCAGGATGCGGTAGATCAGGCTGCGCGGCGCCCCTTTGAGGTGGCGCATGAGGAAGTTATCGATACGTTGACCGGCGTCCTCGGCCTCGACTTGGAGCATACGGACGCCGGGATTGGCCGGGGTGGTGGGGGTTGTCATGCGCGCATGATAGCAACAACCGACGGTTTTCCATCCCCTGTCCGGGTACCGGCTGAAAAATAACGGCTAAGCGATTGATGGGCAGAAGGATAGTTGTTATATTCCGGTGGCGTGCTCAATTTCAGGCACCAGACAGGTAACAAGTTCAGTCTGGTTGCCGGCCGAGTCACGCACGAGTTTCCACACGTATCCGGATCGTCTTGATCCCCAGGCCAGCAAACCATCCGCCAGCCCAGAGATGACCCAAGGACCTGTGTTGTGACGGACGACCGCCGCTGCATTAATTGTTCATCGCATCGGCACCTGTCGACCCGTACCACAGAGGTTGCTTGATGATCGGATGCTAAATGTTGTAAGGCGACAAGTTAATCCTGACTTGATGAATATCAGCGCTCCCATGCTCACTACCGACTACCGCTACGGCGATCAGGTGTTATCCCTGTTCGTTCGGTTCGGCCTATCCCAGCTTTTGCGTGTACTGCTGTTGCCAGTGCATGACGGCTGCTTGGCTGAGCGGCATACGGCTGTGTGCAGGTTAGAGCGCCTGCGAGAACCCACCTATGAAAAGAATGCTGATCAATGCAACTCAGCCCGAAGAGTTGCGTGTAGCCCTGGTCGACGGCCAGAAACTCTACGACCTGGATATCGAAGTACCCTCCCGGGAGCAGAAAAAATCCAATATCTACAAGGGTAAAATCACCCGCGTAGAACCCAGTCTGGAAGCGGCGTTTATTGAATATGGCGCTGAGCGCCATGGCTTCCTGCCACTCAAAGAAATCTCCCGCAGCTATTTCTCCGAAGAAGCCCGTGAAGGCGGTGGCCGCGTCAATATCCGCGACGCCCTGCGCGAAGGCCAGGAGATCGTCGTCCAGGTCGAGAAAGAAGAGCGCGGCAGCAAGGGCGCGGCGCTGACCACCTTCGTCAGCCTGGCCGGTCGCTATCTGGTTCTGATGCCCAACAACCCACGCGCCGGCGGTGTATCGCGGCGCATCGAGGGCGATGATCGCAGCTCGATCCGCGACGCCATGGCCGCCCTCAACATCCCCGAAGATATGGGGCTGATCGTGCGCACCGCCGGTGTCGGCCGCGCCACGGAGGAATTGCAGTGGGACCTGGACTACCTGCTGCAGCTCTGGTCGTCTATTGAAGTCGCCTCCAAGGAACGCGCCGCCCCTTTCCTGATCTATCAGGAAAGCAACGTGATCATCCGCGCGCTGCGCGACTATCTGCGTACCGATACCGGTGAAATCCTGATCGACGATCCAGAGATCTTCGAGAAGGCCAAAGACTTCATGCAGCTGGTCATGCCGCATCACCTGAACAAGCTCAAGATCTACAATGACACCGTACCGCTGTTCTCACGTTTCCAGATCGAAAGCCAGATCGAATCCGCCTTCCAGCGCGAAGTGACGTTGCCTTCCGGCGGCGCCATCGTGATCGACCATACCGAGGCGATGATCTCCATCGACATCAACTCGGCGCGTGCTACCAAGGGCAGTGACATCGAGGAAACGGCCCTCAATACCAACCTGGAAGCCGCCGACGAAATCGCCCGCCAACTGCGCATCCGCGATCTGGGCGGCCTGATCGTCATCGACTTTATTGACATGCAGCCCACCAAGCACCAGCGCGAAGTGGAAAACCGGCTGCGTGAAGCACTCAAGATGGACCGCGCCCGAGTGCAGATCGGCCGCATCTCACGCTTTGGTCTGCTCGAAATGTCGCGCCAGCGCCTGCGTCCCTCGCTCGGTGAGTCCAGCCAGATCGTCTGCCCGCGCTGCAAAGGTCAGGGCACGGTCCGCGGTGTGGAATCACTGGCCCTTTCGGTACTGCGCATCATTGAAGAGAATGCCATGAAGGATAAGACCGGCCGCATCATCGCGCGTCTGCCGGTCGAGGTCGCCACCTTCCTGTTGAACGAAAAGCGGCAGATCCTGCACAGCGTCGAAGAGCGTCAGAAGGTATCGATCATGCTGATCCCGGTGCCGCATATGCACACACCGGAATATGAAATCCGCCGCATGCGCACCGATGAACTGCCGGAAGAACCGGCCGCCAGCTACGCCCTGATCCCGGAGGAAGTGACCGAAGAGGAAAAAGCCGATTTCGGTACACCGCTGACCCGCAGCGCAGCAGATGAACCGGCGGTGAAATTCATCGCCCCGCCGGCACCCATGCCGACACCCGTCGCACCTGTGCGAACAGCTATGCCAGTGGCTGCTGCAGCGACTGCAGACAGTGGCCAACCAGGATTTATCCGCCGCCTGTGGAGCAATCTGTTTGGCAGCCCGGTGGAAACGGTTGCGGTCGCACCGCCGGCAGCACCGGTCAAAGACACCACGCAACGTCCGCGA
>JBGSOE010000256.1:0-4250 GCA_041739295.1 Thiohalobacterales bacterium
GTGAAAGCACCATAGCTTTCATACTGGCCGACACTCTTGCGGTCGCCAGCAATCTCCTGATAGGTACTGGTGATAATGAAATCAGCCGCATTCATGGCGATCAGATCGGCGGTGAACTGCGCCGAGAAATGATAGCTCTCCTCATTCTCACGCCAGTAAAGGTCGGAATATAGATATTTGGTTTTCTCCAGCGCGTGAGCAATGTTGCACTGGGTTACGCGCAGTCGCTGCGCCAATAACGTCGCCACCAGATTGCCATCGGAATAATTGCCAACGATGAGATCAGGCCGCGCACCGAGCTCGGCCAGGAGTTCTCGCTCGGCATCGTCCGCGAAACGCTCCAGATAGGGCCATACCTGGAAGCGTGAGATCCACTGCGGCAACACCCCGCCTGAACTGGCACGGAAGGGTACGCGCAGGATGCGCGCATGCTTGGTCCCGAGCACTGGCTCGATACGCTGATCACAACTGGTACCACGCGCCTCCGGAATCAAGCGCGTGATGATCAGGATCTGCGGCTCGATATCAAGGCCTTGTTCCTCAATCCGACGGCGCATCTCACGCTCAAGTGCGCGCACCTGATCAAGGATGTATACCACTTGACCGCCGGTGTCCGGTAAGCCCAATACATTCGCCTGACCGAAAAAACCATGCGGTGACAAGATCACCAGATTGAAGATCATCGGGATACGACTTAGCAGCCGCTCCAGATTTTGCGGATCGGGTGCTTCCAGAATGTCCGACAGCAGATGCAAGGTATCGCGCATGCGCACAACATGACGCCCCCAGCCGGGTTCGAATCCCAATGTCTGCATCTTGTGTCTGACGCGATCCCATTCCGTGTCATCATCCTTGAGCGCAAGATATTCCTCGGCTTGGCGCAGAGCCAGACGCAGATCGGGTACTGTGGTGATACGGTCATTGAGCATCAGCTGCTGTCCCTGACACTGATGCACGCGCAAAAATTCCAGCAACCGGCGATCGCCTTTGCCGAGCTGATCAAACAGTTGACTGGACAAGCGCCGATTCAGAAATTCAACGCCACGTCCGATGGAACGCGCCTCCTGTAATTTGGGGAAGTCGCGATTAAACGGGCCCAGATCCACTTCCAGCGTCCAATCGTCGGCATGCTCGCGGCCGTTTATCTGCCGTTCCTTGAAAGCCTGAAATTCAGATACGCTGACTTCTTCATACTGGTTCGTGTCCAGATGGAAACGTAAATATAACCAGCGCGCGATATTGGGGCGTATTGCCAAATAGACCCAAGGCGATTCGACGACCGCCTCTTGAGTACGCGCAATGGCATCCACCAAGGCGGATTCGCATATTGCTTGATTATCCGATTGGTCACAGAAATCCTTAAAGGCATCCCACAGATCCGACTGCAGGAGAAACGGCCGCCCCAGCTTACTGTAATGCCGCAGCAGCACGAAAACCTGTTCGCGATGTTCATGCAGATAATCGCGGAGGCTTTGCATCATGATGCTATTTCCTCATCGTCCGGCAAGTGAATATCGCCGAAAAAATTATAATGCTCTATGCCCTCCAGAAGGCCGGCGGCATATTTCGCCGCTGAAAAATAGATCCGTGGATTGTTGCGCATGCGTTCAATCTCGACACTGTAGTTACCCACCACGACACCCAGCGTATTGCCGCGCAGCATATATTCATCATTACCACAGCTGCCGGCTACCAGCACACTATCGGGTATGATCCCCCAGCGTCCGCACACGTAGCGCAGCGCCAACCCCTTCGATGCGCGCACCGGCAACAAGTCTAGGAACATATTGCGTGAGCTGGTGACATTCGCGTGCAGATCCTGCTCCCGCAGCATACGCACCAACTCTCTGACCTTGGGCGCCTTGGTCGGATCGATGAAGTAACTCAGCTTGAAGGGATGCTGTTCAGATTTAGCCTGCAGTTTCAGCCCTGGAATACCGCGTAGCGCTGCACGCAAGCGCTTAGGCTCCCAGCGGTAATCGATATGCCGTGCCCAGCTCTGATCCACAACCATCTGGTGGCCGTAGTGGATTTCGGCACCGACCGACGTGATCAACAGATCTGGCTGCGGCAGACTATTTTCTACAATCACCGCTAGTACGCTTTGCAGCGAGCGGCCTGTCGCGATACCAAAACCGATGCGGTCATGCGCATTCAACTTCTGCGCAAAAGCGCGCGCTGCATCCGCATCTCCTAGCAAGATGTTATCCAGGGCGGTAACGATCAACCGATCGACTGTCGGCATGCGACTGCGTTGTGTCGTCAGCTTCTGCTCGCGCTTGCCACGCTGCAAGCGATCGATCACCTTGAGATATTTGTGCACGTGCGCGGCCCAGGAATAATTTCGATTCACACCGGCAATACCATTTTTCGACCAGCGCATCCAATCATCGGCGTTACTCAGCATCTCGGTCAATGAGCGCCCCATTGCCTTCGCGTTGAGTGGATCTATCAAGCGACCATTGCGACATAAACGCAGGATGTCACGCGGACCGCCATCGCGCGTCGCCAGTACGGGCAATCCGCTGGCTGCTGCCTCCAGTAAGGTCAGGCCGAATGGCTCGGTCAGCGCCGGATTTACGAACAGGCCATGTAAGCGTGCCGCGTTGCGATAATATTCCGGCACATCATCGGCGCTATGATGTTTTGGATAGGCTATATGTCCGTACAGGTCATAACGGTCGATGGCTAACAGCATATCCGTCAGCACACTGCGCGCGCCTCGATCCAGCGCGGCCAGGTCGGTGCGATTGCCGGCAATCACGACTAGATTGGCCTGGTTGCGAAGTGTCGGATGTTCGCCGTAGGCACGTAGCAGTGTCGAAATATTCTTGCGTTCGTCCGCGCGCGACAGCGCTAAGATCTGTGGCCGCTCGGGATAACGCAAAAACGGCTCTAAAGATTTCGCGGCAGCACCATGACTCTCGTCCACCAAGGGCGGATGAAAGCGTTCCAGATCGACCCCGGGCGCTAATACTTCCATGCGCTCTGGCTGATAGTTTTCGTATTTCGCGTACTGCTCTTCGACTTCCTGCTGAGTGCTGGCGATGACCCGTTGCGCATGATCTAAGGCACGCTCCTCGGCCTCAATGCGCTGACTCATATTGTACTGAGTCTCGATGACATCTTTATTTTGCCCCTGCTCCAGAAGGCGGCGGCGCTTTTCGCGGCCCAGGGAATGACCGGTGTGCAGCATTGGCACACCCAGCAGGGCAGACAAACGGCTGGCGACGTAGCCGGCATCGGCGTAATGGCTGTGAATCACATCAGGAATGCGGCCAATCCGGCGCACGTGCTGAAGCGCATGATCGGTGAAGCTGTCGAGGTACGGCCACAACACCTCTTTGCGCAGGTAGCGACGTGGCCCACAGGGTAGTCGGACAATGAAAGCGCCATCACTGATCGGTTCCAGGCGTTCGGCGTAATCCACCGAGACCTTGGGATCAATCACCTGACGGGTCAATACATCGACGCGCCATACATCCGGATGTTGTGCCAGTGCGCGCGCGAGTTCGATGACATATTTTATCTGGCCACCGGTATCGGCATCACGCCCCAATTCCATATCATGGCCGCGCACCAACCCGTGTACGCTGACAAGGATAAGGTAGCGTCCCTTGTGCAGGCTCATAGTCCCCATGCTCGCCTCAGCTCGGCGTACAGTGCGCGATCCGGTAAGGTTGCGCCACGCTGGGCGCAGATGCGTGCGGCAAATTCCAGGGCACGCGTTAGTGTCAACGGCATCGTCCAACCTTGCAGCAGTCCCAGAATGGTCACGGCGCTGAAGGCATCGCCGGCACCGATAGTATCGACAAGCAGCGTAACTGCCGGCGGTTTGCCGCGGTATATCTCCTCACCAATATACGCTGCACCGTCCGCACCACGGGTCAGAATCAGCCATTCGATATCAAACTCCGCACGCAATCCTGTTGCCTGCGCCTCAGTTTCCGCCAGCGATGATGCCTTTCCTCGCAAGGTGTGCAGTTCATCATCATTAATTTTCAGCCAGGTCGCCGACCGCATTAGCATTTCTACCCGCGCAATCTCCCACCAAGGGGCACGCAGATTGATATCAACGAAGGTCGGCGCGGCGATTGCGCTACGTAATGCAATCAGAGTGTCGTGAGAAGTGGGATTGCGCGTGATCAGACTACCGCAATATAGAAGGGCCAGTGCCATCTCTGCAGTCGCGGCCAGGGCTGTCTTGGAATCAATCTGGTCGTAGGCTTGATCGGGGAGGATATTGAAAC
>JBGSOE010000272.1:0-10999 GCA_041739295.1 Thiohalobacterales bacterium
GGCGACTTGGCGCGAATCCACGCCGGCTTGCGCATCGGCTTGACGGTCGGCTCGATCTTAACCGGGATGCGCGCGACCTTGGCGGCGCCGCGCTGATGTTTAGAGTCAGTCATAGTGGTAGCTGTGCTGGGAACCGCCAAGATTCCAAAAGCCATTAAAACAATTTTGAACCGCCAAGAACGCCAAGGTCGCCAAGTATGATTAATTAAAAACTAAATAAAGATTTTTCAATAGATGTTCTTGGCGTTCTTGGCGTCTTGGCGGTTCTCCAGGATTTCTTGGCGACCTTGGCGTTCTTGGCGGTTCAATGTGGTTCAAAAATGACGGTCGCCGGATTGCTGCGAAGTGTACCCCAGCAGGCGGGTCAGGTGTGACAGCAGGCGGCCTGAAACCGCGTCCATATCGAGGGATATGCCCAGATCGCGCAGCTGTGTGACCTGCATGCCCGGATAACCGCAGGGGTTGATGCGGCTGAACGGTTCCAAGTCCATGCCCACATTCAACGCCAGGCCATGATAGGTGCGGCCGCGTTTCACGCGCAGGCCAAGCGCAGCAATTTTGCGGTCGGCGACGTACACGCCCGGGGCATCGCGTCGGCCCATGGCCTCAATATGCTGTTCTGCCAGCAGCTCAATGACGGCTTGTTCCATCAGCTGCACCAGGCGCTGCACACCCAGCGAGCGTCGCGCGATATCGAGCAGCACATAGATGATCAGCTGGCCGGGGCCGTGATAGGTCACTTGGCCGCCACGGTCGATGTTGATCACAGGAATTGTATCGGGATTGAGCAGGTGTTCCGGTTTGCCGTTGAGGCCGAGCGTGAAAACGGGCGGGTGTTCGAGCAGCCACATTTCGTCAGGGCTGTCTACGTCGCGCGCGGCCGTGAAGTCTTGCATGGCGCGCCAGGTAGGTTCGTAGTCAACGCGACCGAGTCGGCGTACCAATAAAAAGGTGTCAGTACCCTTTTCCAGCTGCTTAGGCCCTGTTGCCAGTGCAACATGATTGGGAAAGGGTACTGACCCCTTTTTACTCATCACAGCACCATCAGAATGTCTTCGCGTCCCGACAGAGAGCGATAGATGCAGTCGAGTTGTTCTTGGCTGGTGGCGCGCACGGTGACGGTGACGGCGAGATATTTGCCGCCTTGGCTGGGGCGACTGCGCACCGCGGCTTCGCCCAGGTCGGGTGCGTGTTCACGCACCAGTGTTACCACGAGCGCTTCAAAGTCGGCATCACCCAGCCCCATCACCTTAATGGGAAAGTCACAGGGAAATTTCAGCAGTGATTCGGATTCTGACATGACGCAGCTCGTGGGTGACGCGTTACTCGGCCGCGCCAAGGCGTACCTGTTCTTTGTACTGTCGATACAGCTCGCTCATGCGCTGATACAGGGGGCCAGGCTTGCCATCGCCAACCGGGGCATCGTCCAACGTGGTGACCGGCAGAATCTCTTTGGTCGAACTGGTCAGCCAGATCTCATCGGCACTGATGAGATCTTCGGCACTGATGTCCGCTTCGCGGTAGGGGATGGCGTGATTGGCGGCCTGTTCCAGAATCAGGTCGCGGGTAATGCCGGGCAGCAGTCGCGGACCTTTTGCCGGCGTGATCAACATGCCGCGCTTGACGATGAACAGATTGCTCGCGGCACCTTCGGTGGCGTAGCCATTTTTGATTAAAATCGCTTCGACCGCGCCGGCATCGATGGCCTGCTGACGCAACAGTACGTTGGGCAGCAGCGTGATGGCCTTGATGTTGCAATTCTGCCAGCGGATGTCATTCAAGCTGATGGCCTTGACGCCATCGCGCGCGACGGCCGGATCGGCTGCAGCGATTGGACTGACCATGGCGAACACGCTGGGTACCAGGCTGTCATCGAAGCTGTGATCGCGCTTGGTCATGACGCCACGCGTGACCTGCAAGTAGATGGATTGATCTTCACCTGGATTGCGTCGCAGTAACTCTTCCAGCACGGTGCGCCATTGCGCATCACTCAGCGGCATGCGGATGCGGATGGCATCGAGACTGTTACGCAGGCGTTTGAGGTGCGGTTCCAATCGGAACGCGCGGCCACCATATGCCGGAATGACTTCGTAGACACCGTCGCCGAACAGAAAACCGCGGTCCATGACCGAGACCATGGCCTGTTCAGGGGGGAGATAATGGCCGTTCAGATAGATAGTAGACATTCAGATATTAGAGCCGAGGTTCTAGTTTCTAGGATTTCAGAAAAGGTGGATAACAATTAGAACCTAGCACCTAGATTCTAGTATCTGCCTTTATTCGAAATACAATTTCACGGAATCAATGGCGCGCTGCATGATCGAGCCTTCGTTCACGGCCTGCAAGGCCACCAGTGGCGGTTCCATCAAGGTCTCATCGCCGAGTCGGACCAGTACCGAGCCCAGGCTCGCGCCGGCCGCGACCGGCGCCATGATCTGGCCGGGCATCTGTACATTCGCCTTGAGCAGGCTGTACTGATTGCGTGGGATGGTCACGTACAGTGGCGCGGTCAATCCCAGCGGCACGGTTTCCTGTTCGCCTTTCCAGACGCGCGCATCGACCAGTTTGGCGCCGGCATCATAGAGTTTGTGGGTTTCATAGAAACGGAAACCGAAATTCAGCAGGGCCTGACTGGCCGAGGCGCGTGATTCTTCGCCATCGGCGCCGAGCACCACGGCGATCAGGCGCATGCCGTCACGCTGGGCGGAGCTCACCAGGCAGTAACCAGCCGCTTCGGTGTGGCCGGTCTTGATGCCGTCGACCGAGGCATCCCGCCACAGCAATTTATTGCGGTTGTGCTGGACGATACCGTTGAAGGTGAATTCCTTCTGCGAGTACCACTTGTAGTATTCGGGAAATTCCATAATCAGGGCACGCGCAATGGTGGCGATGTCCCGCGCGGTCATGTAGTGATCCGGATGCGGTAGACCACTGGCATCCATGAAGTGGCTACCGGTCATGCCGAGCTGTGCCGCATAGCGGTTCATGTAGGCGGCGAAGGCGTCCTCGGAGCCGGCGATATGTTCCGCCAGGGCCATGGTTGCGTCATTGCCGGACTGCACGATCATGCCGATCAACAGATCTTCTACAGAAACCTGTTTGCCGACCTCGACGAACATCCGCGAGCCTTCCATGCGCCAGGCGCGTTCGCTGATGGTCACCATATCGGTGAGCTGGATCTTGCCGGCGGCCAGTTCCTTGAAGATAACGTAGGAGGACATGACCTTGGTGATGCTGGCCGGTTCCAGCCTCTCATCGGCATTGGATTCACCCAAGACCTGTCCGCTGTGGAAATCTTCCAGCACATAGCCGCGTGCGCCAATCGCGGGCGGCTTGGGGATAGGCATAACGGCGGGCGTAGATTGTGGCACCGGCATATCGGCCGCATTGGTTACGGGCAGGAACAGCAGGTTCGTCAGGGTGATGAACAATAGTACGGGCAATCGTGGCATGGGTTTTATCTATCCGTTGAGCAGGAATTGGGTCTGATTCAATGCGGAAAACAGCGCGCTAATTGTCCGCGTGCGGGTTTCGATTTGCAAATGCGGGCCAGCGGTGATGCCGGCATGGATTTGGGTTGTCCTGGTCTCATCCCGTTGTTTGGACGCAGGGACGTGGCCGCCAAAACCATGATTAGTCGATGACGACGTGGGGATTGGTGATGCCGTAACGTTCCAAGGAGCTGGCCATGCGGTCGGCCTCGGCGACGCTGGCGAGCGGACCGATGCGCACCCGATAGACCGAACGCTGGTTCTGGTGGTCTTCGCTGATCTGGATATCGGGGATCTTCACTTGATCCAGCTTGGCACGCAGTTTTTCGGCATTCTCACGCTTGCCGAAGGCACCGACCTGCAGATACAACCCGGGCGTAGTGTGGGCGACGGTCGCTGGGGCGGTTTTGCTTTCCCGGGCAGCGGGTGCAGCCGAGGGCCGTTTGGCCTCAATCAGCTGCGGGCCAGGATCGGCTTTGCGCGGGTCCAGTGCGCGCACCTCGACCAGTCCAGTGCCCTCCCCAAGAATGCCGAGCTTGGCCGCCGCCGTGTAGGAGAGATCAATGACACGGTTGTCGTGAAACGGACCGCGATCATTGACCTTCACGACCACAGAGCGGCCGTTGCTGATATTGGTGACGCGCGCATAGGTCGGCAGCGGCAGGGTTTTGTGTGCGGCGGTCATGGCATACATATCGTAGCTCTCGCCACTGGAGGTGCGATTGCCATGAAATTTGGTGCCGTACCAGGAGGCGATGCCGCGTTCGACATAGTCATTGCTGCTGGGCATCACGTAATAGCGTTTGCCAAACACGACATAATTGTTCGGATTGCCGTAGCGGCTGCGCGGCTCGACCTTGGGCACCGCATCGGGAGCCGACATCACATCCCGTGGTGGCTGGGAAGGATAACCATCCTGGTAAGTGCGCGTGCCCGGGCCGTCACTGCTACAGGCGCCAAGCGCCAGCGCGACGAAGATCAGTCCGTAACGGTGCCCACGCCAAAGCTTCTGGATAATCATCTGCATACACATACTATCGGCGATATTGCGATAGATTTCCAGTTTGCGGCGGCTTTATGAAGATCGTTGCGCGCTGACAGATAGCCGGCCACGTCAGCATTTCACACAGCCAAATTCAGATTGCAGCTTCGAAAACGCGTTGTGTTGCTGCGCAACGCTGGTAGGTTACGCGTGTGACGCTAACCCACCCTGCATTTATCAGAGCGTAGGATGGGTTGAGCGCAGCGTAACCCATCGGCTGCGTCCGAAGGGTTCGCTTACCGCTTTGCCTTGATCGCTTCAGACAGCTGGAACACGGACATGGCGTAGAGCGGGCTGCGGTTGTAGCGGGTGATGACGTAGAAATTGTTGAACACCACCCATTGTTCCAGGCCATCGGCGCCGTCGAGTTCGATCAGGGCGACCTGTGTAGTGGGATCGGCTGGCGGGGTGATCGATACGCCATACTTGCGCAGCTCGCTGGCCGGCATATGTGGTTGGGTACCCTTGTCGAGCAACGCCTTATAGGCAGTGCCGGTGACCTTCGCGCGTGCGACGACCGGCGCACCGAGTTGCCAGCCGTGGACCTTGAAATAGTTGGCGACACTGCCGAGGACGTCGCGTTCGCTATGCCACAGATCGCGTTTGCCGTCGCCATCAAAGTCCACGGCATACTCACGGTAGCTGCTGGGGATGAACTGGCCCTGCCCCATGGCGCCGGCATATGAGCCCTTGGCGGTGAGTGCGTCAACGTTCTCTTCCCGTACCAATAACATGAACTGTTCCAGTTCGCCGCGGAAGAATTCACTGCGTTTGGGATAGTCGAAGCCCAGTGTGCTCAAGGCGTCCAACACGCGATAGCTGCCAGTATTGCTGCCATAACGGGTTTCGACGCCGATGATCGCAACGATAACCTGTGGATCCACGTCAAAGGTGGTGCGGGCATCATTCAGTATCGCCGCATTGGTGTTCCAGAATTCCACGCCGCCATTTATACGCGAGGAGTTGACGAAGATCGGCCGATAATCGCGCCAGGGTTTGCCTTCGGCCGGACGTGAAATGGCGTCGAGAATGCTCTGCTGTTTCTTAGCCTGTGCTAATAGCGCTGTAACCTCGGCGCGCGGCAGGTGATGTTGATTCACCATGGTGTTAATGAACTGCTCTGCGTCCGGATGGCTGAGATAGCTTTCATCTGTGCCTGCTGCGGTGGCTTTGGATGCGGGTGTGGTTGCGCAGCTACTCAGAATAGGCGCCTGCAGCAGTAATAACAGGCAGCTGCGTAAGGCGAGAGAATAAGGACGTACAAAGAACGCTGACATGCTTGATTTAAACCTCGCCACTTAATTAATAAGCAGCTTTCGATGTGTGTGAATAGACATCAGGATACCGAATCCAGCCATCAGGGTCACCATGGAGGTGCCGCCGTAGCTGATCAAGGGTAACGGCACGCCGACTACCGGCAGCAATCCGGTTACCATGCCGGTGTTCACCAACACATAGACGACAAAGGTGAAGGCCAGGCTACCGGCAAGTAGACGCGTAAAGGTTTCCTGGGCCTGGGTCGCGATATACACGCTGCGCGTGATGATGAAGCTATACACGCCCAACAGGATGAGAATGCCAATTAAGCCGAACTCTTCACCCAATACGGCGAAGATGAAATCGGTGGAACGTTCCGGCAGAAACTCCAGCTGCGACTGCGTGCCGTTCAGCCAACCCTTGCCATAGAGTCCGCCGGAGCCGATGGCGATCTTGGACTGGATGATGTGATAGCCGGTGCCGAGTGGATCCTGTTCCGGATCGAGGAAGGTGAGCACACGCTGGCGCTGATAATCGTGCATGAAATACCAGGCGACCGGTGTGCTGGCCGCGAAGGTTACTATGAGACTGAACAGCAATCGCCAGGAGATGCCAGCGAGAAAGATCACAAAGAATCCGGAGCTGGCGATTAACAATGCGGTGCCCAGATCGGGCTGCTTCGCGATCAGCAGCGTTGGCACCAGCACCAGTACGGCGGCGATCAATAACCGTCCGGCACTGGGCGGCATGCGTGCATCGGCCATTTGCCAGGCGAGCATCATCGGTACTGTGAGTTTGAGCATTTCCGCCGGCTGGAAACGCAGGATGCCGAGATCCAGCCAACGTTGCGCGCCTTTGCCGATATCGCCCGCCACCAGCACAGCTACCAACAGTGCAACGCCGGCGCCGAATAACCAGGGTGCCCAGCGCAGCAGATATTGCGGTGGAATCTGTGCGATCAGGGTCATGGTGCCGAACGCCAGCGCCAGGCGCAGGCCCTGACGTTCCATGACATCCAGGCTGCCGCCTGAGGCGCTGTACAGGATCACCAAGCCCAGGCCGCAGGCGGCGATTAAGCCAACCAGCAAGGTACCGTCAAGATGAATGCGCTGTAACCTACTGCGGCGCGTGCCGGAGCCGGGATTGATTTCGTCCATCACAGCGGATTGTCCTCGAAAAAACGGTCCAGGATGATACGCGCAATCGGCGCGCCCGTGCCGCTGCCGGAGCCACCGTTTTCGGCGACCACGGCCACCACAATGCGCGGCGCCTCAGCCGGTGCGAAGGCGATGAACAGGGCGTGGTCGCGCAGTTTTTTATCGATAGACGAGGCGTCGTATTCCTCTTCCTGTTTGAGGCCGTAGACCTGGGCAGTACCGGTCTTACCACCGATCCTGTAGGTCAGGTCCTTGTTGATGCGTTTGGCCGTGCCGCGTGCGCCATGCACCACTTCGATCATGGCGTCGATGACCTTCTCCCAGTTGCTCCGGTCATGGATGGGAATCTCACGGGTTGGTGCTGTAGGCAGGGGAGTTAGTGCACCATCCGGCGCGCGCGCAGCATGCACCATGTGTGGCTGATGATACTGGCCGTAGGAGACAAGCGTGGCGGTGGCCACCGCCAATTGCAGTGGCGTGGTCAGATTAAAGCCCTGGCCGATGCCGCTGATCAGCGTCTCACCCGGATACCAGGGTTCCTTGCGGGCACTGCGTTTCCAGGCGCTATTGGGCAGTAGGCCGGGTTTTTCACCCACCAGATCGATGCCGGTTTGGGCGCCGAAGCCAAACGGAGCGAGATAATCGTGTAGGCGCTCGATGCCCATCGATCGCGCCAGATCGTAGAAATACACATCACAGGATTGTGAAATGGCCGTGATCAGATCAACCGTGCCGTGTCCGCCATGCTTCCAGTCACGATATTTGTGTTCACTGCCGGGCAACATGAAGAAGCCGGGGCAATAGGTGTGGCTGCTCGACGTGGTGACGCCGAGTTCCAAGCCGGCCAGGGCGACGAAGGGTTTCAATGTTGATCCCGGCGGGTATTGCCCGCGCAAGGCGCGGTTGAACAGTGGTTGATTGGGGTCTTCGCTCAGTGTCTGGTAATCCTTGTAGTCGATGCCGTTGACGAAGGGGTTCGGGTCGTAGCCCGGTACACTGACGAAAGCCAGCACCTCACCGGTGCGTGGATCAATGGCGACTGCAGCGCCGTTGTATTCGGTAAAGGCCTGTTCAATGGCCTGTTGCAGACGGGCGTCGAGACTCAGGTAAAGACTGCTGCCGGGGATTGGCGCCTGGCGCGACAAGGAGCGCAGGGCACGGCCTTGCGCATTGGTTTCAAGTTGCTCGTAACCGACACTCCCGTGCAGCTGCTCTTCGTAGGCCTTCTCGATACCCTCTTTGCCAATGTGCGTGGTGCCACGGTAATTGGCTGGGTCGATAACCTGCAGTTCCTCTTCATTGATGCGCCCAACATAACCGACTGCATGCGCCGCATGGTCACCGAGCGGATAGTGCCGCGACAGACCGGCCTGAATGTCGACGCCGGGGAAGAGGTGACGGTTTACGGCAAAGCTGGCGACCTCTTCATCGCTCAAGTGAAAGCGCAGCGGAACACCATCAAAACGGCTCATGCGGCGGCGCAGCTTTTCGAAGCGTTCGCGATCGAAGTCGCGAAGCTCGATCAGTTTGGACAGGCTGTCGAGCGTGGCGTCCATGTCCTCTATCTGTTCCGGGGTTATCTCCAGGCGATAGGATGGCAGATTCTCTGCCAGCAGGATGCCGTTGCGATCGTAGATCAGGCCGCGGTTGGGCGGCACCGGCTGCAGTTTGATGCGATTGTCTTCTGAGAGCATCTGGTAATGTTCATGCGAGACGACCTGCAGATAGCCCAGTCGCGCAATCAATGCCAGTATCAGCAAGCTGCTGAAGAACAGCGCAGTAATGGCGCGCGACATAAACAGCCGGCTTTCCTGCAGATTGTCTTTGAAGGCGCTGAACAGGCGTGGCATAGCGTTGTTAATCGGCTGTGGCGAGTTGTTGCTGCATCAAACCACCCGGAACGCGCGCCGCAGTCCACGCAGCAGCACAAACAGCACCGGCCACAGCAGCGCACCGAGCACAGATGGGGCCCAATACAGCCAGGAATGGATAGGGCGGCCGATCATGCCGTTGACCCATAACAGCAACAGCTGGCCGAGCGTGAGCAGAACCAGGATGCTTTGTGCCTGTTGCCACAGTGGATATAGTCGCAGGCGCTGATGCAGTTTCAGCGTCAGGAAGATCACTAGGCAGTAGGCCAGGGCATGTTGACCGAGCAGCATGCCGGTCAGCACATCATTGATCAGACCCATGATCCAGCCGATGCCGACGCCGATCCGGTGTGGTAACGCCATGGCCCAGTAGATCAACACCAGCAATACCCAATCCGGACGCAACAGGCGCAAGTGCTCGGGCAGCGGTAGCGTCGTCAGCAGCAGGGCCACGGTCAAGGACAGAAAGATGATGCCGCCACCGTGGCGTTTTGCGAGCGCACTCATTCCGGCGTCTCCCCTGTGGCCGGTAGTGATTCGGCAGGCGCGGGTGCTGCCGTCGTTGCCGGCATGCTAATGACCGGCTCGGTACTAGTGTCCACATCTGCAGTCGCGGGTGTGTCGGATGGCGCGTCGGTGCCATCTTCGGCTGCGGTAGGCTCAACGGGGGCCTGTCGAGGCGCGGGTGGCCAGACCAGCAATACCTCGCGGCTGCGATCAAGATGCGACAGCGGGCGCGCGCTGATCTTGGCGAACGCATGGCCGGGATCAACGGTGACACTTACCACTTCCGCAACGGGATAGCCGGGCGGGAAGCGGCCGCCCAGGCCGGAGGTGATCAGTAGATCGCCGGCGTGAATATCGGCGGAGTTCGGAATGTACGGCAACGACAGCTCCTGTAGCGAGCCGGTGCCGACCACGATGCTGCGGAGACCGTTGCGGTTCACTTGCACGGGGATGGCATGGGCCGGATCGGTTATCAACATGGCCGTCGCGGTGTAGGGCGTTGCTTCGACGATCTGGCCCATGACACCAAAGGCATCCAGTAACGGTTGACCGACGTAAACTTTTTGCGCCTTGCCCTTGTTCAACAGTACTTCATGCCGGTAAGGATCGAGATCCACCGACATCAGTTCCGCGATCAATACCCGGTCGCTGGCCTTGAACGAGGAATCCAGTAATTCGCGAAGTCGAAGGTTTTCCGCTTCCAACGCCTCGAACTTCTGCAGCCGTGCCTGCAGCAGCAGATGCTGTGCGTGTAGCCTGGCGTTTTCTTCCTGCAGGGTACGGCGACTGGAGAAAGATTCCTGCAGCCAGCCTCCGGCGGTGCTGGGCAAGTCGATCAGATACTGGATCGGATAGAGTCCGACCGAGATGCTGGAGCGCAACGCATCCAGATGATGCTGGCGATGGTCGATCGTCATCAGGATGACAGAGGCGAGCGCGCAGACCACCAGACGTGAGGTAATCGACGGGCCGCGTGTGAATAATAGTTTGATGGTGTTTGAGCCTCGTCTGACAAGGGACGAGGTGCTAGGGTCGAGGTTCTAGGAAAACCGGGCTTTCCCTCGGCCCTAGCGCCTAGAACCTAGCACCTGCAGTCATTCTACGCAGAACACCTCGCCACCGCGCTCGTCCATCATTTCCAGGGCCTTGCCGCCACCGCGGGCGACGCAGGTGAGCGGATCGTCGGCGACGACCACGGGCAGACCGGTTTCTTCCATCAGCAGACGGTCGAGATCTTTCAGCAGCGCGCCGCCGCCGGTCAGTACGATGCCGCGTTCGGCAACATCCGAGCCCAACTCGGGCGGGGTTTGTTCCAATGCTGTTTTGACTGCGCCAGTGATACCCGCCAGCGGTTCCTGCAATGCTTCGAGGATTTCGTTGCTGTTGAGCGTGAAACTGCGCGGGATGCCCTGCGCCAGATTGCGGCCCTTCACTTCAATTTCCCGCACTTCGTTGCCGGGGAATGCTGAACCGATCTCGTGTTTGATACGCTCGGCGGTTGCCTCACCGATCAGTGTACCGTAGTTACGGCGCACATAATTGACGATGGCATCGTCGAAGCGATCACCACCAATACGCACCGAGGCGGAATACACAATGCCGTTGAGCGAAATCACGGCCACCTCGGAGGTGCCGCCGCCGATGTCCAGCACCATCGAGCCGCGCGCCTCATCG
>JBGSOE010000310.1:0-24881 GCA_041739295.1 Thiohalobacterales bacterium
TAGATTGCCTATAAATCAATGAATTAACAATAGATACTAGGTGTTGCTGAGGACCAGTGGCACGTACCGTAACGGGCGGGCAAGTATGAGCGAACGATTTTTCAGGCTAATCGTAGGTACGCTGCTGTTGGCGTTCCTGTATTTTGAAATACCCGGTGCAATTCCCGTTCTCATCGGTGTCCTCCTGTTAGAGGGGATCACTAATTACCGAATTCCACAGGTCGTGTCACAGATGCGTTTGGCGGAACAAAGCGCATTTGGTGATAGCTGTGAGCTATCGCCTGAGGCGTATCTCGCGCGCATTCCCTTTGATGCCGAACGTGCTTGGCGTTTAGTCGTGGCTGCCATGTTGGCAATCACCGTTTTTGTGTTCAACGAACAACTGTGGTTCTTCCCCTGGTTTATGGGTTTCGCCATCTTTGGTGCTGGTTTGAGCGGTGTTTGTCCGGTATTGATCAGTCTTAAGCTCATAGGTTTCAAATGAATCTGCCGAGGGCGGAGCGCGGCGTTGCAGCGGGTCTCCGCGGACGCCTGCCGATAAAAATCACGGGTATCGTCTTTTGGGGGATGATGCTGGTGGGTTTGATCTTTTCGCTGATCCAGCTGCAAACCCTAGAGGATCAGCTGATTGGGCGTCATGTCCTCAATGCCGATCGACTCTCTAAATCGCTAAGCGAACATCTCATTCTCGATTCGGACACGACTCCGGATCAGCTGCGTGAATTTATCCAATCTCAATTGAACGAATACGAATTTACCGGCGTTGTGCTACACCGCCAGGATGGCCTGCTGCACATTGGTGATACGCCTGATGGTAGACCTTATATCGACAAGTCCATGGTGGATTATGCCATTCCTGAGCAGGCACATGGACTAACTCGGCTATGGCTTTATCACCAGGATATCCAAGAGGCCATCGGCGAAAAACGTAAAGAATTATTAATTACGATGGGCGCACTCTTTCTAGCCTTTGGTTTTATTCTGCAATGGATATTGCAGCGGGTCTTGACCCGCCCCTTCCTGAACATGGTACATACCGCCCAACGTTTCGCAGATGGGAACACGAATGCGCGCTTTGACGAGCAGCGGGTCGATGAATTCGGGTTCCTCGGGAGATTTTTCAACAAGGCGCTCGATTACCTGCTAGTCCAGCAGGACGAATTACGCGAGGCGCTAAATCGGGTGCGCGAATCAGAAACTGCTCTGTATCAGGAAAAAGAGCGTGCCGAAGTGACTTTGTATTCGATCGGTGATGCCGTCATCACCACGGATGAAGGTGGCTGCATTGATTATTTCAATCCAGTCGCGGAGCGGCTGACCGGTTGGTCATTGGATAATGTCCAAGGCAAGCTACTGAGTGAAGTGATGCGTTTGGTCAACGAGAATACTCGCGAGCCGGTCGCCAATCCGGTCGAACTGTGTTTGAAGTGTGGTGAAATATTGGAACTGGCGGAACACACCTTGTTGATCCGCGATGATGGCGATGAAGTTGCTATCGCGGATTCTGCGGCCCCAATTCGCGACCGCGCTGGGCGTATCATCGGTGCCGTGATGGTATTCCATGACGTTGGGCATGCACGCAAGCTGGCTCGCCAGTTGTCCTATCAGGCGACTCATGATGCGCTTACTGGGTTGTACAATCGGCGTGCCTTTGAGGAACAACTTAAAGAGTCACTGGAGTCGGCGCGTGAAGAGGAGCGTGAGCATGCCTTGTGTTACCTCGATCTTGATCAGTTTAAAATTGTCAACGATACCTGCGGGCATATCGCAGGGGATGAAATGCTTAAGCAGCTCGCGAATCTGCTGCTAAGCAAGGTCCGGGAAGCGGATGTGCTGGCTCGCCTGGGGGGGGACGAATTCGGCGTGATATTGCGCTATTGCTCGCTTGAGCAGGCACGTGTGATTGCCGAAGACCTGCGGCGCACTGTGCGCGATTACCGTTTTATTTGCGACGAGCATAGTTTTGAGACCGGCGTGAGCATCGGTGTGGTAGCTGTGGATGGGCACACGCATAATCTGGTCGAGGTGCAGAGTGCGGCCGATGTGGCCTGCTATGCGGCCAAGGAAGGTGGGCGTAACCGTGTGCATCTGTATGTCCCGGACGACCATGAATTACAGCAGCGACAGGGAGAGATGCGTTGGGTTTCACGTATCCATAAGGCAATGGTCGAAGACCGCTTTATGCTGTATTGCCAGCCGATCCTGCCGGTGGATACGCAGTCTGTGCTGCCAAATCATTATGAAATATTGCTGCGCATTCAGGATGAAGATGGTCAGGAAGTACCGCCAATGGCCTTTATTCCTGCCGCTGAACGTTACAACCTGATGCCTATGATTGATGGTTGGGTGGTTCAGAACGTTTTGCGCAGAGTGCAGCAGTCTGGCATGAATCTGCACAATGCTATCTGGACTATCAATATTTCCGGGCGGTCATTGGGAGATGAAGAATTTCTGCAGCTGATTTCGCGGGAACTCGACGAAACTGAATTCCCTGGCGAACAAATCTGTTTCGAGATCACCGAAACGGCAGCTATTGCCAACCTGCGTAGGGCGGGGCGTTTCATTAAAATGCTCAAGTCCAGAGGCTGTAAATTTGCCCTGGATGATTTTGGCAGCGGCTTGAGTTCGTTCGGTTACCTTAAAAATCTTGAAGTGGATTATCTGAAGATCGACGGTGGGTTTGTGCGGGATATCGCTACCGATAAGATTGATCGGGCCATGGTTGAGGCTATCAATAATCTCGGGCATGTGATGAGTATCCGCACGATTGCCGAGTTCGTGGAAAATGAACAGATCTTGGATGTTTTGCGTACCTTGAAGGTGGATTATGCGCAGGGCTATGGCATCGCCAGGCCGTTACCGCTCATACAGATGCTGGGTTCCATGCATTCTGAGCTGAAATTACAGAACGGAGCTGGCTGAGGCCAGGGTTTTGCGTAACACTCAGTCGTGAAATTGTTCGGCAGCGAGTAATGTGTTCTGCAGTAATACGGCTACGGTCATTGGGCCTACGCCTCCAGGGACTGGGGTAATCCAAGCGGCACGTTGACGGGCGGTTTCAAATTCCACATCACCGACCAATTGACCTTCTGTCGTGCGATTGATACCGACATCAATGACCGTCGCGCCGGGTTTTACCCATTCACCCTTAACTAAACCGGGTTTGCCCGCGGCAACGACCAGGATATCCGCTTGCGCGACATGGGCAGCGAGATCTTTGGTAAAGCGATGGCAGGTCGTGACCGTGCTGCCAGCAAGCAATAGTTCCAGCCCCATCGGGCGTCCGACATGATTTGAAGCGCCGACCACGACGGCCTCGCGACCATAGAATTCTTCTTCGATTTTGTTCAATAAGGTGATGACGCCGTAGGGCGTGCATGACCTTAACATCGGCATGCGTATTGCGAGCCGTCCGATATTGTAGGGATGGAATCCGTCCACATCCTTGTCTGGACGGATGCGTTCAACAACCGTTTGAGTGTCTATATGGGCGGGTAATGGTAGTTGCACCAATATGCCATCGATACTGGGATCGGCATTTAACGTATCGATCAGCGCCAACAGTTCATCCTGAAGGGTTTCGGCGGGTAGATCATGAGCGGATGATGTTATGCCCGCCTCTTCGCAGCCCTTTCGTTTGTTCCGCACATAGACTTCGGAAGCCGGGTTGTCTCCGACCAGAATGACGGCCAGCCCTGGCGCACGCAGGCCACGAGAGGTACGAGCGTCGATACGACTGCGTAGCTCGCGCCGAATGTCGGCTGCGATGGTTTTACCATCAATCAGTTGGGCGGTCATCAGTGGTTGATCCAGGTTACGGCGGTGCAGGATGTGAAGAGGGCGCGATTCTCGCACGCTGTCCGCGGGATCCACAAGCGGGCGTGCCACCGCTGACGTGCACGGCTCATTATTCCGGACTACATGGCGTTGACGCCTCGCAGGGGCTACGCGTATCATCTGCGCCCTTGCCCGTCCTCGTGTAGGACGTTGGTAGGCCGCGGGGTATAGCGCAGTCTGGTAGCGCGCCTGCTTTGGGAGCAGGATGTCGGGAGTTCGAATCTCTCTACCCCGACCAATTCACTGGCCGCAGATTTTGGCCAGTTTACTGCCCGTGACAGGATGCAACCTTTGCGCCCGTAGCTCAGCTGGATAGAGCATCGGCCTTCTAAGCCGAGGGTCGCAGGTTCGAGTCCTGCCGGGCGCGCCAATACCACCGGTTCAGAGCGTACAGGTGGGTGGCTCTATGTAAGAGTCGACGCGCAGGTGGCTCTCTAGCCGGTATGACACTGGATACATGGCGCAGACCTGATTCGCCATCGTCAGCACTTTAAGGTGATATTGCTGACTTTCAGTAGGGCATGGGCCCTGGCCCAAGCAGTTTCGCCGCACGCAAAGTTCGGTGAGTTCCAGGTCGTTTTATGGTGGGCGTAGCTCAGTTGGTAGAGCCCCGGATTGTGATTCCGGTCGTCGTGGGTTCGAGTCCCATCGTCCACCCCATTTTAGGCCATCTTCCAGGTTGGTCAGGTTGTTGTATCAGGGCATGAATTCTGGTCCAATGGCCGCCCGATTACGGGCCGTTAGCTCAATTGGTAGAGCAGTTGACTCTTAATCAATTGGTTGTAGGTTCGATTCCTACACGGCCCACCAACTATTTCCAGTCTTCCTGCCGCGTTCCGATTTCTCACCGATATTTCATGAATTTTCAGCCTGTTTAGGGCTACGCCTAGCACGGTCATGGCGCTATAATGCCCGCGATTTCGCCGCTTGCGAGTACGAGGGGCGCGATTAGCGAATGTGGCGGAATTGGTAGACGCGCTGGATTTAGGTTCCAGTGGGGTAACCCGTGAGAGTTCGAGTCTCTCCGTTCGCACCATTTACATCCTAGGGGGCGCGACTGGCCGCTGGGCATAATGAAACCGGGTTAAACAATCGGTATTCCTGGTCAATAGGGTGGTGGCTGGTCGGTGTCCTCTGTGACATCAGGTCACCTTTTTAGGTAGAGGTGAACACATGCAAGTCTCTGTAGAAACGATGGGTACCCTGGGTCGGCGCATGACCGTGCAGGTGCCGGCAGAACGGATCGATCTGGAAGTAGAAAGCCGGTTGAAGTCATTGTCGCGTTCCGCACGCGTGGCCGGTTTTCGGCCGGGCAAGGTGCCAATGAAGGTTGTCCAGCAGCGCTACGGTCGTCAGGTACACCTCGAGGTTGCGGGTGACGTGATGAGTTCTACGCTGCAGGAGGCGCTGTCTCAGCAGAATCTGCGCCCGGCCGGCGAACCTAAACTCGAACCACGCACTGTAGAGCAGGGCAAGGCCCTGGAATATGTTGCGGTGTTTGATGTTTTCCCTGAATTCGAACCGGTATCGTTGAGCGGCACCAAGCTTGAAAAGCCGGTGGCAGCGATCACAGAGGAGGATATTGCTGGCATGCTCGACAAACTGCGGCAGCAGCGTGCGAGTTGGGAAAAGGTCGCGCGTGCCGCTCAGAAGGGCGATCAGGTCACGGTCGATTTCACAGGCACGATTGAGGGCGCCGAATTCCCCGGAGGTAGTGGCTCAGGCATGAAGCTGGAGATCGGTAGTAATCGCTTGATCGAAGGATTTGAGGAGAAGTTGATTGGTCTCAAGGCTGGCGATGAAGCCACTTTGGATCTGCGCTTCCCAGACGATTACCACAGCACTGATGTCGCGGGTAAGCCGGTTCAGTTCAAGGTTAAGGTGACTAATGTCGATGCACAGGTTCTTCCTGAGATCGACGATGCATTCGCCAAATCCCTGGGTGTGGATAGTGCGGCGGCCCTGCGCGATGAAGTCTCCAAGAATATGAGCCGCGAACTCGAGCAGATGATCACGGCAGTCGTTAAAGAGCGCGCATTTAATGAATTACTCGGGCGTAACAAGATCGAAATACCGGACGCATTGCTCAATGAAGAAATCGATCGTCTTGCCAATGAGTCTCATGAGCAGCTGGGTGGTAACAAGCAGGGCGTCAAGTTACCGCGCCATCTGTTCGAAGATCGTGCGCGCCGGCGTGTGAGCCTTGGCTTGGTTATCGGCGAAATCATCAAGCGCAATGGTATCCAAGTGGATCCCGAGCGAGTCCGACGCACCGTCGAGACTCTTGCTGCAAGCTATGAAAATCCGGATGAAGTGGTCAAGTGGTACTATGAAAATCGCGAGGCACTGACCAGCGCCCAATCGCTGGTGCTCGAAGAGCAGGTAGTAGAGTGGATACTCAGTCAAGCTCAGGTCGAAGAAAAGACCTATACTTTCGATGAGTTGACTGAAATTCGTAAGACATTGAATGCCTAAAGGATCGATACCCATGACCGATATCTATGGTAAGCCTGGAGCGCAACACGCCACGGCACTGAACTTGGTGCCAATGGTGATAGAGCAGACGGCGCGCGGTGAGCGTGCTTATGACATCTACTCGCGTCTGCTCAAAGAGCGCGTGGTTTTTGTGGTGGGTCCGGTCGAAGATTATATGGCGAATGTGATTGTCGCCCAGTTGCTGTTCCTGGAGTCGGAGAACCCGGATAAGGACATTCATTTGTATATCAACTCTCCCGGTGGTTCAGTCAGTGCGGGTTTGGCAATCTACGATACGATGCAGTTTGTTAAACCTGACATCAGCACCATGTGCATCGGACAGGCGGCCAGCATGGGCGCCATACTTCTGGCGGGTGGTACTAACGGCAAGCGCTACTGCTTGCCGCATTCGCGGATGATGATTCATCAGCCATTGGGTGGTTTCCAGGGTCAAGCCTCGGACATCGATATCCATGCTAAAGAGATATTGTTGGTTCGTGAACGCCTGAACACCATACTGTCCAAGCACTCCGGCCAGCCCATGGATCAGATCCAGAAGGATACCGATCGCGATAATTTCATGAGTGCTGCACAGGCTTGCGATTATGGCTTGATCGATAAGGTGCTGAACCAGCGTGCTGGTGAAGTGGTTAAGGCTTGATGATACAGGGAATATTCCCCAGATAGGCACAGGGATTGCTTGTCATTACAGCAGAACCGTAGTTGAATGGGCACGGGATGGGCGTTATGGGTGGCAGAAATAGGGATGTATGTGCCACCTTGGCAAATTCCCAGGTGATGTGGCCGATCTGTGCCTGAGCTGAAAGAGGGTGGAATATGAGTAACGACCGTAACGGCAAGGGTGACGACGGCAAACTGCTGTACTGTTCGTTCTGTGGCAAAAGCCAGCATGAAGTGCGCAAGCTGATTGCTGGACCTTCCGTGTTCGTATGCGATGAGTGTGTCGAACTCTGCAACGACATCATCCGCGAAGAGATGCAGGAAAAGGCCACGGCCAGTGGCAACAAGCTGCCCAAGCCCCAAGAGATCAAGCAGGTCCTGGATGAGTACGTCATTGGCCAGGAACGTGCCAAGAAAGTGCTCGCTGTGGCTGTTTACAACCACTACAAGCGCCTTGAGGCACGCAGCCGCAAGGATGAGATCGAACTCTCCAAGAGCAATATTCTTCTAATCGGCCCGACAGGTTCCGGTAAGACGCTGCTGGCTGAGACTCTGGCGCGATTGCTCAATGTGCCGTTTACCATTGCTGACGCCACGACCTTGACTGAGGCTGGCTATGTTGGTGAGGACGTCGAAAACATCATTCAGAAGCTGCTACAGAAATGCGACTACGATGTCGAGAAGGCGCAGACCGGTATCGTCTACATAGACGAAATCGACAAGATCTCGCGAAAATCGGATAACCCATCAATTACCCGTGACGTATCGGGTGAGGGCGTTCAGCAGGCTTTGCTCAAGCTGATCGAAGGCACGGTCGCCTCGGTGCCACCGCAGGGTGGCCGCAAACATCCGCAGCAGGAATTCCTGCAGGTTGATACCAGCAATATTCTGTTTATCTGTGGCGGTGCCTTTGCGGGCCTTGAAAAAATCATCCGCGGCCGCTCTGAGAAGGGCGGGATCGGTTTCTCTGCAGAGGTCAAGAGCAAAGACGATTCCCGTAATGTTGGACAGATACTGTATGGCGTTGAGCCTGAGGATCTGATTCGCTACGGTTTGATCCCGGAATTCGTTGGCCGGTTGCCTGTGGTTGCTACCCTGGAAGAGCTTGATGAATCAGCTTTGGTGCAGATTCTCACCGAGCCACGCAACGCCATTACCAAGCAGTACGGTAAGCTGTTCGAGATGGAAGGCTGCGAAATTGAATTCCGCGATGACGCTTTACGGGCGGTTGCACGCAAGGCTATGGAACGGAAAACTGGCGCACGTGGTTTGCGCACGATTCTGGAGCAGATCCTGCTCGATACGATGTATGACCTGCCATCCATGGAGAACGTCCTCAAAGTTGTTGTGGACGAATCTGTTATTAGTGGTGAGTCAAAGCCTTACATGCTCTTCGACGCATCGGAACAACGCGCCGTTTCTGATTGATATCTTGCCCGGCCGCACTGGCCGGGCGCGCTCTTTTCCCAACCGCAGCTCCCACCGATTCTGGCGCAGAACTTGCGTTACTAAATTGCGTGAGACGCCCCCGATTTTGGCATTGAATCGGACGTGCTGTGCCCACATATATGAATGCGTGCCGGGGTGACTTATTGGGTTGGCTCTGCAGGCACGCGCAACTCGCACACAACGAGGGAATCCCGAATGGAGCATAAGGACGAGAAAATCACCATGACAGATAAGACGAAAGCGACGATTCCTGTGCTGCCGCTGCGCGATGTAGTGGTTTACCCACATATGGTGATTCCGCTGTTTGTCGGCCGCGAGAAATCCATTCGCGCGTTGGACACAGCCATGCAGAATGACAAACGTATTCTGCTGGTTGCGCAGCGCAGCGCCGATGTCGACGATCCGCAGGTTGAAGACATACACAGCATCGGGACACTATCCAGCATCCTGCAGCTACTCAAGCTGCCAGATGGCACCGTCAAGGTTTTGGTGGAGGGCGCTGAGCGCGCTCGTATCATTGGTTTTGACGAAACCGAAGAATTTTTCTCTGCGGAGATCGAGTCTGCCGAACCGACCGCCACGACTGATGACCGCGAAGTCGAAGTGATGATGCGCTCATTGCTGGCATTGTTCGATCAGTACGTCAAGCTGAATAAGAAAGTCCCACCCGAGATATTGACCTCGTTATCGGGTATCGACGATGCCGGTCGTTTGGCCGATACCATTGCGGCGCACATGTCGCTGAAAATCGAAGAAAAGCAGCATATTCTCGAAATCGATTCGGTGCGTGGGCGTCTCGAACATCTGATGGGTCTGATCGAAGGCGAGATCGATATTCTGCAAATCGAGAAACGCATTCGTGGCCGCGTCAAGCAGCAAATGGAAAAGAGTCAGCGCGAGTACTATCTGAATGAGCAAATGAAGGCGATTCAGAAAGAACTCGGTGATCTCGAAGATGCGCCGAACGAAATTGAAGATCTGCAGCGCAAAATCGAGAAGGCCGGCATGACCAAAGAGGCCCTCGATAAGGCCAATGCCGAGCTCAATAAATTGAAGATGATGTCACCCATGTCTGCCGAAGCAACCGTGGTGCGTAACTACATCGACTGGTTGGTCAGTGTGCCGTGGAAAAAACGCACCAAGATTCGTCATGACCTCGCCATGGCCGAACAGGTGCTGGAAGAAGACCACTACGGGCTGGATAAGGTAAAAGAGCGCATCCTTGAATATCTCGCTGTACAGCAGCGCGTGCGCAAGCTGAAGGGCCCCATCCTTTGCCTGGTTGGGCCGCCCGGTGTAGGTAAGACCTCGCTAGGTCGTTCCATCGCGCGCGCCACTAATCGCAAGTTTGTGCGCATGTCGTTGGGTGGTGTGCGCGATGAGGCCGAGATTCGTGGCCATCGCCGTACCTATATCGGATCGCTCCCGGGTAAATTGGTGCAGAACCTCTCTAAGATAGGTACGCGAAATCCGTTATTCTTGCTGGATGAGATCGACAAGATGTCGATGGATTTCCGTGGCGATCCCTCGTCGGCATTACTCGAAGTGCTCGACCCGGAACAGAACAATACCTTTAGCGATCATTACCTCGAGGTGGATTTCGATCTATCGGATGTGATGTTTGTAGCAACGGCCAACTCACTGAATATACCGGGACCCTTGTTGGATCGTATGGAAGTGATTCGCATCCCGGGTTACACCGAAGATGAGAAGATCAACATCGCCAAGCGTTATCTGTTATCGAAACAGATCAAGAACAATGGTCTGCGAAAAGATGAGGTGAGTATTGGTGATACAACGCTCCGTGACATTGTGCGTTACTACACGCGCGAAGCTGGTGTGCGTAATCTGGAACGCGAGATTGCCAAGATCTGCCGTAAGGTGGTCAAGGAACTTCTGCTCAAGAAAGACCAGCACAAAATCAGTGTGGTGCCTAAGAATCTGGAAAAATATCTTGGTGTAAGACGTTTCCGTTATGGACGTGCCGAAGTGCACGATCAGGTCGGGCAGGTTACGGGTCTTGCCTGGACTGAGGTTGGCGGTGAGCTGCTGACCATCGAATCGGCAATCGTGCCCGGTAAAGGACGCCTGATACACACCGGCCAGCTCGGTGATGTTATGCAGGAATCCATTCAGGCGGCGATGACCGTCGTGCGCAGTCGGGCTGCTGTACTCGGCATAGATCCGGATTTCTATCAGAAATTCGATATCCATGTGCATGTTCCGGAAGGCGCAACTCCAAAGGATGGACCGAGTGCGGGTGTCGGTATGTGCACCACGCTAGTGTCAGCGTTGACGAAAATTCCGGTGCGTGCCGATGTGGCCATGACCGGTGAGATAACCTTGCGCGGCGAAGTACTGCCCATTGGCGGCCTCAAGGAAAAACTGCTTGCAGCGCATCGCGGCGGCATTACGACGGTGTTGATTCCCGAGGAAAACCAGAAGGATCTGGCAGATATTCCCAAGAATGTTAAGGATCACCTCGACATCCGTCCTGTCAAGTGGATAGATGACGTGTTGCAGGTTGCCTTGCAACATATGCCGACACCTGCGGTTACTGACGCAGGCGAGGCCGAGGAAACCGTCGGTACAGATGAAAAGAAGGGTGAGTCAAAAGCCAAGCGCAAGCGTTCCTCTGTTCGCGCACACTGAAAATTCATTCTGCAATCAACGAGGGCGGCGATGTATAGCATACATTGCCGCCTTTTCTTATGAGTCCTTTGTTGACAGCACTTCTAGCACCTTGGTATAAAGTGCCGCGTGCCTGCCCGGATAATTTTCATTAATAATGTAAATCCCGCGCAACAGCACAAACATTTTTTGGTTTCCCGATTTATCCGGGCTCCCAGATCTCCATATCCGTAAGAACAAGGCGCATCCCACCCAGATTTTGTGCGGGGGGAAGGAGCATTTATTTATGAATAAGGCAGAATTAATTGAAGCGGTTGCCGACGCAGCTGAACTGAACAAAGCAACGGCGACTCGTGCATTAGATGCGATGTTGAATGGTATTATCGAAACCTTGAAAAAAGGTGAGCAGGTTACGCTGATTGGTTTCGGTACTTTTGAAGTTCGTGAACGTGCAGCACGGGCCGGGCGTAATCCCCAAACCGGTGCTGCGATTGAGATTAAGGCTTCCAAGGCACCGGCATTTAAGGCTGGCAAAGCACTTAAGGATGCCGTAAACTAGCGCGCTGCTCGGGGTGCTTAGCTCAGCTGGTAGAGCGTCGCCCTTACAAGGCGAATGTCGGGGGTTCGATCCCCTCAGCACCCACCAGGGTTATGTGGAGTGGTAGTTCAGTTGGTTAGAATACCGGCCTGTCACGCCGGGGGTCGCGGGTTCGAGTCCCGTCCACTCCGCCATATCTTTAAAGGGCGCCCTTGATGGGCGCCTTTTTACTTTGTAAAGTCCGCGGACCCGGGATTGGCCGCCCACAGGCCAATCGAAAACAACAACAGAGTTAGGAAAACCACCATGCTACAGGCCATTCATGATCGTGTGACAGGCTGGATCGCCTGGCTGATTGTCGGTCTAATTATCGTCGTCTTTGGACTCTGGGGTATCGACAGTTATCTCCAGCGCGATGCAAAAATATTCGCTGCCATGGTGAATGGCGTCGAAATCTCTGTGCCTGAATACCGCTTTACCAAGCAGCAACAGGTAAACCGCATGCGTAGCATGCTCGGTGATCAATACGACGCGACACTGTCCGGGACCACGGAATTCAAATCTGCAGTACTGAAACGGATGGTCGAAGAGGAACTGGTAGTTCAAGCCGCAACAGCACAGGGCTTGACGGTTAGTGATTCTTTATTAGCTGCACGCATCCACAGCATTCCCGATTTCCAGCAGGACGGTGAATTTTCCCAGGATCGTTATAAACAACTCTTGATCCAGCAAGGAATGAGCCCACAGCGCTTTGAGGATCAACTGCGCCGCAGTCTGTTGATCAACCAACTTATCGCTAGCATCTCCGGAAGCGCCGCCGTTGCGCCGCAGGAAGTTGATCAGGGTCTGCGTCTGCAGGGCCAGGAGCGCAAGCTGCGTTACCTGCGTATTCCTATTTCCCATTATCTCGCGACCGCAGAGGTCAAGCCAGAAGAAGTTGCCGCCTTCTACGAGGCCAACAAGGCACGCTTTGTCGAGCCTGAGCAGGTGCGCCTGCAGTATCTGGAACTATCGCTGGATGTCATAGCCGCGGATCTCAAGGCAACGGATGATGAGATCGCACAGCTATACGCAACAGATAAGGGGCGCTTAGGTATCGAAGAGCAGCGCCAGGCGCGGCATATTCTTATCAAGGTCGATGAGGGCGCTGCCGACGGCATCGTGGATGCAGCAAAGACCAAGGCAGATGATCTGGTGAAGCGGCTGCGTGCGGGTGAGGACTTTGCGACACTGGCAAAACAAAATTCCGAAGATCCGGGTTCCGCTGCCGAGGGTGGTGATCTGGGCCTGTTCGGCAAGGGCATGATGGTTCCGGAATTCGAAACGGCAACCTTTGCTCTGGAGAAGAACGCCATCAGCGACCCAGTGCGTAGCCCGTTCGGGTTCCACATCATTCAGGTTACAGACATACAGCCTGCTAAAGTACCCAGCCTCGATGAAGTGCGCGCGCAGCTTGCGGAAGAAATCGTGCGTAGACAGGCAGAACAGCTGTTTTTTGAACGCTCTGAGTTGCTAGGTAATCTGACCTTTGAACATCCGGACACGCTGTCGTTCGCGGCAGAGAATCTAGGTTTGAAAGTCCAGGAAAGTGGTTGGTTACCTGCCGCCGGTGGCGAAGGTGTTGGTGCTTTCCCGAAAGTCATGGAGGCCGCGTTTGCCGAAGATGTGCTTAACGGTGGCAACAACAGCGGCGTGATCGAGGTCGAGCCGAACCATGTGTTCGTGGTGCGTAATCTGGAGCACAAGGCCGCAACGCAACTGCCGCTGGAGACAGTGCGTCCTGCCCTAGAGACCAATCTGAAGCAGCAAGCGGCGCGCAAAGCCGCGATGGATGCAGGTATCGAATGGATCGAGAAACTCAACGCCGGGTCTACGCTAGAAGATGCTGCGCCAGCGTTGAAATCTGAGGTACAGGATGCCGGCTTTATCAGTCGCGGTGATAGCAAGCATGAGCGACAGATTGTGGCGGAGGCGTTCCGCGTGCCGCGTGCTGAGGCAGGTAAGATGTCTACTGCAGGTGCCAGCTTGGCCAATGGCGATTACGTGCTATTGCAGGTCGATGCCGTACGTGACGGTGATTTGTCCGGGGTTGATGAAGCCGGGCGTGCAACCTTCCGGAACAATCTGGACCAACTGTACGGTTCCTTGGAATCCACAGCCTTTATTGAACAGCTGAAAGCCAAAGCTGAGATCGAGATGGATGTGGAGCGCTTGGACTGAGCGCTATCCTTATAAAGGTACACCCGAGGGAAGGGCGAAGTCGCTGCTAAGGCATGACCGTATTGCGTCTCAAATTGCATTGGCAAATTTTACTGGCCTTATTGCTGGCAGTCGTTGCCGGTAGTCTGAGCGGTGAAACGGCCAGCCTGTTCGGCGTGCGGTTTGTTCAGGTGTTTGATTTTTTCGGGGCATTGTTCATGAATGCCCTGAAGATGCTTATCGTTCCTCTCATTGTTTCTTCCATCATCACCGGTATTGCGGGCGTCGGAAAGTCGCGCGACTTTGGCCGCCTGGGCGGCAAGACGCTACTCTATTACGCGACTACCAGCCTGATCGCCATCTTGATCGGGTTGGTTCTGGTAAATGTCATTCAACCCGGCTTGATTGACGGTCAGCCGGCCCGTGATCAGATTGGCTTGTCGGTCGACACCGCTGATATCGCCGCGAAAGTTGAAGGTCGTGGTACGGGTGATCTGGTTGAAGTCTTTCTGCGCATGGTTCCGCCTAATATCGTTGCCGCCGCAGCAGACGGTCAGATGCTCGGCTTGATCTTTTTCAGTCTGTTGTTCGGTTATTTCATGACCCGCATTGACGAACCATATGCAGGCTCCGTCTATGGCTTCTGGAGAGGCATCTTCGAGATTATGCTGTTAATCACCGATTGGGTGATGAAATTTGCTCCTATCGGTGTGTTTGCCCTGGTCGCCAAGGTGGTGGCTACGACAGGTCTCGAAGTCTTTATACCGCTGCTGACCTTTACCGTTACCGTGCTGCTCGCGTTAGCAGTACATTTTCTGGTGGTATTACCACTATTGTTGTTACTGGTGGGCAAGGTAAACCCGCTGCGCCACTATCAGGCCATGGCGCCCGCGTTGCTGACGGCATTCTCGACGGCCTCATCATCCGCGACGCTGCCTGTGACACTCGATTGTGTTGAACGCCAAGCCGGCGTTTCCAATCGCACCACCAGTTTCGTGTTGCCGCTGGGGGCGATGGTGAATATGGATGGGACTGCCCTGTACGAATGCGTCGCGGCGATGTTTATCGCCCAGGCCTATGGTGTGGAACTGAGTATGGCTCAGCAATTTACGGTTGTGGTGATCGCGTTGCTGACCTCGGTTGGTGTCGCGGGTATCCCGGCGGCGAGTCTGGTGGCCATTACGATAATATTGGCAGCCATTGGTTTGCCACTTGAAGCAGTGGGTTTGATTCTCGCCGTGGATCGGGTTCTGGATATGTGCCGGACGGCGGTGAATGTATTCAGTGATACCTGCGGCGCTGTGATAATCGGGCGTCTGGAAGGGGAAGAGGGAATTCTCAAGTCTAAGCAGTAGAGTTGTGGAGGAAGAGCGGTTCGCTTTCGCTCGCCGCAGCCTCCCTACGCTGTCTATTCCTTGGCTTCGAAAGGCGCCCCGCCGACTATGTTATAACCTGCATCGACATAGGTTATTTCACCGGTGATACCTGCGGCGAGATCCGAGCACATGAATGCCGCGACATTGCCGACATCCTCAATGCTCACATTGCGGCGCAGTGGCGAAGTCTTCTCAGCGTAGTCGAGCAGGCGCCGGAAATTACTGATACCTGATGCCGCCAGCGTGCGAATCGGGCCGGCCGAGACAGCATTGACGCGAATGTTCTCTGGGCCGAGGCTGTAGGCCATATAGCGCACATTGGCTTCCAAGCTGGCCTTCGCTACGCCCATCACGTTGTAATTCGGCAGGGCCTTCTCTGCACCCAGATAACTCAGTGTCAGTAATGCGCCCGCGCGTCCCTGCATCATTGGGCGACCGGCCTTGGCGAGTGCGGCAAAGCTATAGGAACTGATGTCGTGGGCGGTGGCGAAACTCTCGCGGGTCACACTGTCCAGGTATTCACCTTCCAGCGCCTCTTTGGGCGCGAAGGCGACCGAATGGACGATAATGTCCAGGCTATCCCAGTGTTGGCGCAACCCGGTAAATACGGCGTCGATTTCCGCGTCACTGCTGACATCGCAGGGCAGGGTGATGGTTGATCCGCATTCTGCGGCCATTTTCTCTACGCGAGACTGCAGTTTTTCATTCTGGTAGGTGAAGGCAAGCTCAGCGCCTTCGCGGTGCATAGCCTGGGCAATGCCCCAGGCGATGGAGCGGTTGCTGGCGAGACCTACGATCAGCGCCCGTTTTCCATTCAGGAAACCCATGGTCTTTCCTCGTTTCGTTGCATACGGCCCGCTTACTATATAATGGCTCCGAGCCATTCACCAGAACTGTAGACGGCTTGCGCGCCGACGCAGAGGGTTTTAATCCTGCCAATAACAATTGCCTGGCTACAGGCAGCGCATTCAAGGATATTGTGTGTCAGTGTTTCGACTTGTCATTGCGCTATTGTTGCTATTAACGATGCAGGCCCGGGTCATTGCGGCGCCGGCGGCCGCGTTGGGCTATGAGCCCAAATATCCCCCGGGCTTTGATCATTTCGATTATGTGGATCCGAATGCGCCCCAAGGTGGCGAACTGATACTGTCGGGTTTTGGCAATTACGACAGCTTCAATCCTTTCATCCTCAAATCCGTTGCCGTCGATGGTTTGGGTACGTTGATGCTTGAGTCATTGATGGTACAAAGCGCTGACGAGCCTTACAGTCTGTACGCGCATCTGGCCGAGGATATCAGTCTTGCTGAGGATGGTTTATCGGTTACTTTCAGATTAGATCCGCGCGCCCATTTTTCCAACGGTGATCCGGTGCTGGCGGAGGATGTTAAGTTCAGCTTCGATACCCTCAAGAGTGACAAGGCGCACCCACAATTCAGATTCTACTGGGCGGATATCATGCAGGCCGAGGTGCTGGATACGCGCACCGTACGTTTCGATTTCGCCAAACGCAATCCTGAACTACATCTGATTGTGGCGCAGATGCAGGTGTTCTCGCGCAAGTGGGTCGATGGTACGGACTTCGATAAGCTCACGCGCACACCGCCCATCGGCAGTGGACCTTACACAATCGAGAAATATCGCCTGGGAAAGGACATAACCTATCTGCGCGACCCTGATTACTGGGCCAAAGATATCAGTACCCGGCGCGGCATGTTCAATTTTGATCGGGTGACCTACAAATATTATTCGGACGAAACAGTGCAACTGGAGGCGCTCAAGGCCGGCGAGTTCGATTTCATGCTGGTGAATAACTCCAAACAGTGGGCGCGTGATTATGTCGGCCCGCAATTTTCCGACGGTCGGATCATTAAAGAGGAGCTGGTGCACCGCAATAATGCCGGCATGCAGGGTTTCGTGATGAATACCCGGCGTGACAAATTCAAGGACCGGCGCGTGCGCCGCGCGCTCTCATTGGCCTTCGATTTTGACTGGTCGAATAAAAACCTGTTTTATAATCAGTACACGCGCTGTGACAGTTATTTCAGCAACAGTGAGCTGGCCGCCACGGGGCTGCCCGAGGGCGACGAGTTGGCATTGTTGGAGCAATACCGTGATCAGCTGCCGGCGGCGATCTTCACCGAGACCTGGGCGCCAGCGGATACCTCGGAGCCAGGAGCGTTACGCCGTAATCTGCGTGAGGCCAAGAAACTGTTGGAAGAGGCTGGTTGGAAGGTGCGTGACGGTCGCTTACGCAATGCTGTGGGCGAACCCTTCGACATCGAAGTTATCCTGGCGCAAAAGGCCTTCGAGCGTATCCTCGCGCCCTATGCCCACAATCTGCGCAAGTTGGGCATCGAACTCGACTATCGCACCGTCGATGTCAGTCTCTATGTGCAACGTCGGCGCACCTTCAATTTCGATATGATGGTTGCGTCTTTCCCGCAATCGCAGTCACCGGGCAATGAACAGTTCAACATGTGGTCTTCCACGACAGCGGACCAGGATGGCTCAAACAATGTGGCAGGTATCAAGGACTCGGTAGTCGATGCCTTGGTCAATAAGCTGGTCTATGCGCCCAACCGCGCCGCGCTGATCACAGCCGCCCATGCACTGGACCGGGTGTTACTGTACGGTGAATACGTGGTGCCGAATTGGTATATCGCGACGCACCGCGTAGCCTACTGGGATAAATTCGCGCATCCCACTAGCTTGCCTTTGTATTACGATGCCGAGAGCTGGGTGCTGCAGTCCTGGTGGCGGAAGACGGTAGAGACGGTCAAAAGTGAATGACCTTGCTGCTTTATTCTGCAGGTTCTCTTATCCCGGCACTCTCCTGCGAGGGGAGAGGGCGTGTTTGTTGAAGGTACTGGATTGATATGGCCGCCTATATCCTGAAACGCCTGCTGTTGATGATCCCGACTCTGGTTGGGGTGATGCTGGTGACGTTCATCGTTACTCAGTTTGTGCCGGGTGGTCCGGTCGAACAGCTTATCCAGCAGTTGCAGGGTACGGGTGTGCAGGGTGAGTCAGCCGGTGGCGGTCAGCATCTGTATCGCGGTAATGCCGGTCTTGATCCGGAACGCATCGAGCAGCTCAAGGCTCTGTACGGTTTTGACAAGCCGGCTTATGAGCGCTTTCTCGACATGATGCGCAATTATGCGGTGTTCAATTTCGGTGATAGCTATTTCCACGGCGAATCGGTGATCGATCTGATCCTGTCCAAACTGCCGGTGTCGATCAGTTTGGGGATGTGGACCTTCTTTCTTGTCTACCTGACGTGCATACCCTTAGGTATCGCCAAGGCGGTGCGGGATGGATCGCCGTTTGATTTGCTCACCAGTACATTGATTCTGATTGGCTATGCCATTCCCGGCTTCGTATTGGGCATCCTGTTGTTGGTGTTGTTTGGCGGCGGCAGTTTCTGGGACGTGTTTCCGTTGCGCGGTCTGGTGTCGGACAATTTTGAGGAACTCAGCTGGTTTGGCAAGATCACTGATTATCTCTGGCATATCACCTTGCCGGTGATCTCTTTGGTGGTCGGCAGCTTCGCCATTATGACCATGCTGACCAAGAACAGTTTCATCGAAGAAATGCGTAAGCAATACGTACTGACGGCGCGCGCTAAAGGGTTATCACAGAACCGTGTGCTTTACCGACATGTGTTCCGCAATGCCATGATCCCGCTAGTGACAGGTTTTCCGGCGGCATTTATTGGCGCCTTTTTTGCGGGCAGTATTCTTATCGAGAAGATTTTTTCGCTGGATGGCCTCGGGTTGCTCGCCTACGATTCAATTATGAAGCGCGATTATCCGGTGGTGCTGGGATCACTGTACCTGTTTACCTTGCTGGGTTTGCTTGCCAAGCTGATAACAGATATCAGCTATGTGCTGGTCGACCCGCGCATCCAATTCGATGCGTCGCGATGAAGGGGCTGATGTGAGCGATGTAATGGAAGCGCCTCCCAAGATACCGCCGTTGTCACCGCATCGGCGCAGTTGGATGCGTTTTCGCGCCAACCGCCGTGGTTATTACAGCCTGTGGATCTTCAGCATCCTGTTCGTCATCAGCCTGGGTGCCGAGGTACTGAGCAATGATCGCCCCATCATTATCCAGTATCAGGGGGGGTATTATTTCCCACTGTTTAGCCAGTATTCCGAGGCTGACTTCGGCGGGGACTTCGATACCGAGGCGGATTACACCGATCCGTATGTGAAGGAGTTGCTGAACCAAGACGGTAACTGGGTGATCTATCCACCCAATCCCTACAGCTACAACACCATCAATTATTTCACGCAACAACCCAATCCAGCGGCGCCCTCGGATGAAAATTTGCTGGGTACCGATGACCGCGGACGAGACGTGCTGGCACGCCTGCTATACGGATTCCGTCTGTCGGTGCTGTTTGCGCTCGTGCTGACTGCCATCGGCGTCGTGCTCGGTGTGCTGGCAGGTGCGTTACAGGGCTATCTGGGTGGACGTTTTGATCTGTTTGCGCAGCGCCTCACCGAAATATGGGGTTCCATGCCGGAACTCTACCTGCTGATTATTTTCGCCTCGCTGTTTGATCCCAGTATTTTATTGTTGATCGTGCTGCTGTCATTGTTCGGCTGGATGGGCTTGGCAGACTATGTACGCGCGGAATTCCTGCGCGGACGCAATATGGATTACGTCCGTGCAGCGCGTGCCATGGGTGTCAGCAACCGCGCCATCATGTTCCGGCATCTATTGCCCAACAGCCTGACGCCAGTCATCACCTTTATGCCGTTCCGTGTCAGCGGCGCGATACTGGCATTGACCAGCTTGGATTTTCTGGGCCTTGGCGTGCCGCCGTCCACGCCCAGCCTGGGCGAGCTGTTGGCGCAAGGTAAAGAGAACATCGAGTCTTGGTGGTTATCGATGACCACCTTCGTGGTGCTGGTAGGGACGCTGACACTATTGATCTTCATCGGGGAGGCCTTGCGTGAGGCCATGGATACGCGTCGTGGCTGATAGCGAATTGCAGACACAAGACCGCCTCCTCACGATCAAAGATCTCGCCGTGGCCTTCCGTGATCCGCATGGTGATTACACGCGAGTGGTCGAGGCAGTGGATTTCACTATCACCGCCGGTGAGAAACTGGCGCTGGTGGGCGAATCCGGATCCGGTAAATCGGTCACGGCGCTGTCGATTCTGCGGCTGCACGATCCACGGCTGACGCGCTTCCCGACGGGACAGATCCAATTTGCGGGGCATAATCTCCTGACGCTCGAAGAGGGCGCAATGCGCGCTGTGCGTGGGCGCGAAATCGCTATGATCTTCCAGGAACCGATGACCTCGCTCAATCCTGTGTATCCCATCGGCCAGCAACTCATCGAACCGTTAATGCAGCATATGAATATGTCGCGTGATAAAGCGCGCACGCGTATGCTGGAGTTGCTTGACCGCACGGGTATCCCGGAACCGCACAAACGTTTTGACGCTTTTCCGCACATGCTCTCCGGCGGTCAGCGACAACGCGTCATGATTGCCATGGCGCTGGCCTGTTCGCCAAAACTACTCATTGCTGATGAACCAACCACGGCACTGGATGTCACTGTACAGGCACAGATACTTGCGCTACTGGAAGATCTGCAGCGCGAATTCAGCATGGCCGTGCTATTGATTACCCACGACCTGAATCTGGTGCGGCGCTTTGCCGACCGGGTCTGTGTCATGCAGAAGGGCAAACTGGTGGAGCAGGGTAGTGTTCAGCAGGTATTCGATGTGCCCGAGCATGCCTATACACGTCAACTGCTCAATGCTCAACCACAGCGCATGTTGACCGCCGAGGATCTGCAACGACCTGGTACTCAGGCGCCGCTGGTTGAGGGCCGAGACCTGCGCTGTTATTTCCCGATCAAGTCAGGCTTTTTTCGACGGCGTATCGGTGAGATCAAGGCGGTGGATGAGGTGAGTCTGACGGTGCGTCCTGGTGAGACACTGGGCATCGTCGGTGAATCCGGCTCTGGCAAATCGACGCTCGGCATGTGCCTGTTGCGGCTGCAGGATTGTGAGGGCGATATCCATTTTGCCGGCCAACGGCTGACTGGCTTGAGTCCTCGCCAAGTACGACCTTTGCGGCGGCATTTCCAGGTGGTGTTTCAAGATCCCTATTCGTCGCTCTCGCCGCGCATGACCATTGAACAGATACTGCGGGAGGGGCTGGAAATTCATTTCCCGAAACAGAATGCAGAACAGCATCGCTCACGAATTCTGAAGATCCTCGATGAAGTTGGCCTCACTGAAGACATGCTGTGGCGTTATCCGCACGAGTTTTCCGGTGGCCAGCGTCAGCGCATTGCCATTGCGCGCGCGGTCGTATTGGAACCCAAGCTCATCCTACTCGATGAGCCGACCAGCGCATTGGATGTGTCGGTGCAGAAGCAGGTGCTGGAGCTGTTGTTAGATCTGCAACGACGCTATGGCATCAGCTATCTGTTTATATCGCACGACCTCAAGGTGATCCGTGCCGTGTCGCACCGAATCCTGGTGATGCGTGGCGGGCGCATCATAGAGTCTGGCGCCACCGAACGACTGTTTGAGGATCCGCAGGACAGTTACACCCAAACCCTATTACGTGCCTCTCTGTTTAGCGATCATGCCGACATTACAATACCAGCCTGATACACCGCTAGGTGAAGTCCTGATTGCTGTCACCGACCTGAAGGTCGGTATCGGCGGTGCGCTACCGGTTGATGGCGTCAGCTTTCGTATTGCGCGTGGCGAGACGCTCGCCCTGTTGGGTGAATCCGGTTGTGGTAAATCGCTGACCGCATTGGCGCTGATGGGTTTGTTGCCCAGCGAGGCAAGATTGGTTTCAGGGCGTATTGATTACGCTGGTCAGGAGTTGACGACGCTCAGTCCGCGGGCGTGGCGTGCCTTGCGCGGCAGCCATATGGCCATGGTGTTCCAGGAACCTATGACGTCGCTGAATCCGGTGATGAACATCGGTCGACAGATTGGCGAGGCGGTGCGCTTGCATCAGCGTCTGCGTGGTGCAGAACTCAAGGCGCGCTGTATTGAGTTACTGGATGCGGTCGGGATCGGTGATGCCGCGGCGCGGCTAAGTGATTACCCGCATCAGCTATCCGGCGGCATGAAACAGCGTGTGATGATTGCTATTGCGCTGGCGGGCGATCCCGAATTGTTGATCGCCGACGAACCGACGACCGCGCTGGATGTCACGATTCAGGCACAGATATTACAGTTGCTTGCCAGTTTGCAACAGGCGCGTGGCATGGCGCTGTTGTTGATTACGCATGATCTCGGTGTGGCCGCGCAGATGGCAGACCGCGTGGCGGTGATGTATGCCGGGCAGATAGTCGAACAGGGACCGCACGAGGCCTTCTTCAATGCGCCTGCGCATCCTTACACCCAAATGCTGTTTCGTGCGCAACCGGATGTCGAACAGCGTGATCATGTGCTAGCCGCCATACCGGGGCAAGTGCCGAGCATGACATCCAACATAAAGGGTTGTCGCTTTGCGGCGCGTTGCGACCGCAGCATGTCGCGCTGCCAGCAGGAAATACCAGCTTGGTACGGCACGTCGGAATGGGGGGTACGCTGTTTCCTCGGCGAACGCGGTGAGAATCCTCCGGAACCGTCGCGCGAGGTCGCCAAACCCTTGGCCGCGCGTACTGACATAGCCTCGACCTTGTTAACGGTGCGAGATCTGCGTGTCAGTTACGAAGTGCGCCGTGGCTTCGGACGCAGACCGCAGTCGCTGATAGCCGCCGATGCGGTGTGTTTCGAACTGGCGGCCGGACGTACCCTCGCCTTGGTTGGTGAATCGGGCTGCGGTAAGACCACGGTTGCCAAGGCAGTTCTACAACTGGAGCATGCCGAATCCGGTAATATCCTATTTGACGGCATTGACCTCGGGCAGCTACAGGACGAGGCACTACGCAAGGCACGTGCCGGTTTCCAAATGGTGTTTCAGGATCCCTTCGCCTCGTTGAATCCGCGTATGCGTATCAGCGATATGTTTCTGGAAGCAATGGAAGTGCAGAACATCGGCGTCGATACTCAGGAGCGTCTGACGCGTGCCGCAGACCTGATGGACCAGGTTGGTTTGCGTCGAGAACAGCTCCGACTTTTCCCGCATCAATTCTCTGGTGGGCAGCGGCAGCGTATCTGCATCGCACGTGCCTTGGCGGTGCAGCCCAAGCTATTGGTGTGCGATGAACCGACCAGCGCCCTGGATGTCTCCGTCCAGGCGCAGATCCTGAATCTGTTGCGACGGCTACAGGAAGAGCATGGTCTCTCCTATCTGATCATAAGTCATGATCTCGCGGTGGTCGGCTATTTGGCCGATGAGGTGGCCGTGATGTATCTAGGACGGATTGTCGAACGCGGACCGGCCGACAGGGTGCTTGCCGAGCCACGACATCCCTATACTCAGGCCTTGCTGGCAGCGGTGCCACGTATTTCTGATGGGCGTCTGATTCGGGTGGCGGCCGGCGATATTCCCTCGCCCATGGCGCGACCCTCAGGTTGCCATTTTCACCCGCGCTGCCCACAGGCACGCCCAGAGTGCCGTGAGAGCTTTCCCGAGGCCTATTCGGTTGGTTCTCGGCATAGCGTAAACTGTGTCCTGTATAAGACCTCGGATTAGCTCTGCGACTGTACGGATAGTACGCGTCAGGTGCTAGAAATTTCACTATATTGGCGCACAAAACCTCGGCAGACATCGGGCCTGATTCTGCTCAACCATTCGTCGTTTCGGACGCTATGGTGTGAGCATACTTCGAATCAGAACCAGGTGACTCCATGGCGCGCAAACTTAGCCAAGAACAACAAGAATCCGCACTGCACAAAGCGACTGTCATGGGCATGCCGCTCAAGCAGGTTGCACAGGAGGCGGGTGTCAGCCTGTCTACCTTGCGACGCTGGATCAAGGCGCATGCCGAGACTGATAATACAACTTCAACACCTGCCGCAGCTGTTCCATATCCAACCACCCTGAACGTTGTGCTCCTCGATCAGGAAGGCATCACGTCCAAGCTTGAACGCATCCTGATTAACGAGGGCTATCAGCCTGCCTTTAGCCCGTTGGCGCAACATCCGCTGGGAAGCGCTGTTTCCGCTACAGCGCCCTGGCTGACACTGGCGCAGGTTACGGAATTACCGCAGGCGGGCGTCGTTAGATTGATAAACCTGCTTGAGCGCAGTGGCAAAGATGTACCGCTACTGCTAATCGCCGCCAGAGAAGAATTCGACTTATCGCAGGTTAGTACGACAATCGACTATGCCTGCGTTATGAAGCAGCACTTGGATAGACTGAGTGGACAGCTCGATAGACTCTATGCGCAGTGCAAACAACGTATCCAATTGCGTGAATGCCATATGCATTTCGAACAATTGCAACGATGCTGTTATCAGGTTTTCGATGCGGCGCCAAACCCCATCGCCATTGTACGTGACAGCGGGCATATCTATGCCAATTCGGCGTATATGCAGTTGTTCGGGCATAAGGATTTCACATCGTTCAATGGGGTCAGTCTGTCTAGCCTGTTGGGTGGAGCAGATGCGGATACCATCGCTGCGATAGAGGCGTGTGCCGATGACAATTTTACCTCTACGTCGTGTGACATTGCCGTGCGCGATGGCAAAATGCATTTGGAGCTGATGTGTTTTCCAGGAGTGTTACGGGGTGTGCTGGTGATGCTGAAGTCGC
>JBGSOE010000332.1:0-14220 GCA_041739295.1 Thiohalobacterales bacterium
CACCTGAGAAAAATAGCGACCATCGCGCAATAGCCCTTTAACCCGTACTGTGACCGGGAGCACAGCATCACTCTTTGCCCTATGCCACATACCGCCCAGCTCTCAACATCCTTGCGCCTATTACGTACCGGCTTCCGGCTACTTGGCCCCCTCTCCCCGGGATTAGCCGGCCGACTGGCCTATCGGCTTTGGTTTTCGACCCGACGTTTTCCCGAACCCTCTCGGGAAGCACAGTGGCTCGCCCAGGCGCAGACTGACAGCATCGCCTGGCAGAACCGGCCACTGGTGCGTTACCAATGGGGAAATCCTGCCGCGCCGGCGGTATTACTGATTCATGGATGGAGTGGACGCGGAACCCAATTAGGAGGCTTCGCGGCATCACTTAATGCGGCAGGTTTACGTGCCGTGGCCTTCGATGCGCCGGCTCACGGACGCAGCCCGGGTGACAGCACCAACATCTTCGAATATGCCGAAGCCATCCAATGCATGGCCGAATCCAGCGGTCCTGTCATCGGCGCCATTGCCCACTCCTTCGGTATGCCCGCCTGCGCACGCGCGCTGTTACAGGGCTTGTCACTACCTAGGCTGGTGTCGATTTCGGCACCCGCCAGCACCGAATTCCTGCTGCAACGTTTTGCCCACAGCCTGGCGATACCAGCGGTCGCTATCACTGCCATGCGCCGTCGCATCGAACACAATTTCGGCATCGATCTCTTCGCGCGACTGGCGACGGAAACCATGCTTGCCGAACAGACCCTTCCCGGTTTGATCATTCACGACCAGCAGGATCGTGACGTGCCCAGTACACATGCCGAGCGGCTACAGATCGCTTGGCGGGAATCGCAGCTGCTTTTGACGGAGGGGCTGGGCCATCAGCGCATATTGCGTGACCCCGAGGTGATTGCGGCAGCGGTCAGTTTTCTGCAAGCACGCGCGTAACCCGGCCTCGCCAGAGACGGACTCGGCAGCTATGATGCAGCGCAAGCAACATATCAATGAGGGCATGGCATGAAGAAATTCGGAATTCGCGGCCGACTGCCGCCGGGCGATCCGATGCGCGCGGAACACCTGCTGGGTGATAGTTGGGAATGGACGCGTTGGTACGCGAACGAGACGGCGCGTAATACAGCGCTGATTGAATTGAACAGCCAATTCACTTATTACCGCCGCGGCGATCGGCCGAGTCTGGTCCTGAGCAAGATTGAACAGAACCTTTAAGCTAGGATGCCCTTGAATAATTGCGCTATCGTTCCGGCGCATTCGAACACCGCAGGAGCGGCCTTGGCCGCGAGCAGATGTAGCACGACATTTCGCGGCCAAGGCCGCTCCTGCAATAATCAGACACGCCAAAACTCAGCCATTGGTTAGGCCACACCAACCTCGTCCCTGTCGCTATCGATGTAGTTACGCACCGTGTCCTGCAATCGGTGATTGACGACGAAGCCTGAGATCAACCGGCAGGCCGGATTGATATAGCGCTTATCCAACGTCATGGCATGTTCCAGCACCTTGACGCCGCGCGCGTCTTTACAGGTCAGAAGATATTTCCCCACACCAAAATTGATGCGCGCGTCATTCGGATTCAAATCCAAAATAGTCCGATATGCTTCGCGTGTCTCGTCCGGCGTACCGTAACGCTTGACCAGTGCCGCATAGGCCATCGCGTCTTCGCCTTTCAAACCATGACGCTGCAACACACCGCGCAACATCTCCAGGCGTTCATATTGACGCTGGCTCTTTTCATGGAGCGATCGCCATTCCTCACGGTGCTCATCCGCCCAGCGCGCATCACAACGGTCTATCACCCATTGATAGCTTGCGCCCAGCAATGAAAGCACTGCCGCCGGTACCTGCGATGGCTGATAATGAATATCGGCATGGCCTATTTCGCGTAGTCGCGCCTTAAGCCCTGGATCACGCTCATCACTGCACCATTTACCAACAAAGGCCTCGCGCACCCAGTTCTGAATCAGCTCATTAGTCACGCGCCGCTGGAACACTGCCTCCAAACTGCGGAAGGCCTTGAAGTTGGGTGTCGCAGAATGCTCCGCTGTGCGATACACCGTCGGCCAATAATGCTCCTGCAGGAAGCGTGTCATGACGACTTCACCGGCCATCATCTCTGCAACCAGATCGTCACTGGCAACTTCCAATGCATAGTGATCGCGGCGTAGACGATGTCCCGTATCCAGTTGTTCTGCCAAGGCACTTAGTAATGGCGCATACCAGAACAGAAAGCCCCGATACAACAGCGCAGCGGGCTGCCACTGTCCAGCTACTGCGGCGTGGTAGTGCTGCCAGGTACGCGCCAGCTGGCCGATCCAACCGGCGGCATCAGTACGCACCGCCGACAATTCGCCCAGACAAGATGCCAGAAGGCATTTGAACTGATCGATATTCAGACATTGCAGTGTCGGCAGACCTGCGACCAGGACATGCCGGAACAAGAACGGATAGCCGCTACGCGGAATCCGTTCGACGCGCAAACGCGCATCCTCGGCGAGATGAATATCTGTGATGATCGGCGCCTGAAATGCTGTGCGCATTTCATCAACCAGTGCAAACAGCGCTGGTACCTGCTGTTCCGTCACCGACTCACCGATCGGCTCGCCAACGCGCAGTCGCCAGAGCGAAACACTGACCGTGGCGCTAAGCGTCAACAACCCCAGATTCAATAGCTGACCGGAGATCGCCGACAAGCCCGTGTCCTGCAACGCCGCCCCAACCTTGATGAGCAGCACCAGACTGGCGATAGGAAACAGCAGCGGCAATGCATAGCCTATCAGGGCCACACCGATACAGAGTCCCAGAAACATGCCCGGAGGCTTCCGCAGAGCCTGCGCGGCCCTCACCGCGAAGCGCGTCCAATGGGATACCGACGGTATGATTATTTCATCATCACTCACGTTACTGTCCTCTCGGGTCTAAATCAGGCGGTTTACAGGCATACGATCACTGCCGGGTTGTCGGCCTCACACGTCAGGACTGAGCGATGCGCGTCACGTCTCTCGCACATCCTTGTGAACTGTCGTCGTAATTACAGACCTGCGTCACACTTTGTTACATCCAGTCTACGAACCGGACGGGACGACCAAGGTTGGTCGTTGGGCAACAAATGTTTAGACTGCCTTCTACCCGGCCCATCACACACCCGCGAATGGACATTGATCACATGGACAATCCCCAAAACATTCCCGAAACCATACTGATTGGCAAAGGCGAAACACCGTTGCATCTGCTCACCAATATGGCCAACCGCCATGGCCTGATTGCTGGCGCGACCGGCACGGGCAAGACCGTTACCCTTCAAGTACTGGCAGAAGGTTTCGCGCGCGCCGGGGTGCCCGTATTCATGGCGGATGTGAAGGGTGATCTGTCCGGCATATGTCAGCCGGGCGAAGCCAAACCGAAACTGTTGGAACGCGCCAAGACACTCGGTATCGAAGCCTTCACGCCACGCGCCTATCCAACGCTGTTTTGGGATCTGTTCGGCACCCAGGGACATCCCATTCGCACCACGGTATCCGACATGGGGCCACTGCTGCTGGCACGCCTGCTGGACCTGAATGACACCCAGGAAGGAATTCTGAATATTGCCTTTAAGCTTGCCGACGACGATGGTTTGCTGCTGCTCGACTTCAAGGATCTCCGCAGCCTGCTGACCCACGTGGGCGAGAATAGCAAGGATTTGAAAAACGCCTACGGCAACATCAGCAGTGCCTCAGTAGGCGCGATTCAACGCAGCCTGCTGACGCTTGAACAACAGGGTGTGGCAAACTTTTTTGGCGAACCAGCCCTGATACTCGACGATCTGATGCACACGGATTTCTCCGGCAACGGCGTCATAAGCATCCTCGCCGCTGACAAGTTGATGCAAACACCGAAGGCCTATGCGACCTTCCTGCTGTGGCTACTGGCAGAGCTGTTCGAGGAACTGCCAGAGGTCGGCGATCAAGCGAAACCGAAACTGGTGTTCTTCTTCGACGAGGCCCATCTGTTATTCAACGACGCACCCAAGGCGTTGGTGGAACAGGTCGAACAGGTGGTACGACTGATCCGTTCCAAAGGCATCGGCATCTATTTCGTGACCCAGAATCCGCTCGATATCCCAGACACAATCCTAGGCCAACTTGGCAATCGTGTGCAGCATGCCTTGCGCGCTTTCACACCACGTGACCAAAAGGCAGTGCGCACTGCAGCACAAACGTTACGCGCGAATCCGAATCTCGATACCGAAGCCGCGATTACCGAACTCGGCGTCGGCGAGGCACTGGTATCGCTGCTGGATGCCAAGGGCACACCCGGGATTGTGCAGCGCGCCTTGATCTGCCCACCTGAATCACGCATCGGGCCAGCCAATACCGAGGAACGCCAGCAGGTCATGAGTCGCAGCCCAATCCGTGGCAAGTATGATCAAATTATTGATCGAGAATCGGCCTATGAACGTCTGCAAGCACGCGCTCAGCAAGCCACTGTCGACGCGCAGGAATCAACTAGCGTGTCGACCACACCACGCAGCAGTGGTCGCCAGCGCCAAGGCGTAGGCGAGGCCTTTGCGAAGAGCGTGGCGCGTTCGATGGGCAGTTCTTTGGGGCGGCAAATCCTGCGCGGCATACTCGGCGCCATTTTCAAAGGGCGCTAAGGACAGCACACTCGTGACCGACACTAACGATAACGACCGCAGCGCCGGCAAGCGCATACGCTTTGACGCTATCGGTGCAGGCATCCTGAGTAGCATGGCGTTGTATGCGCTGCTGGGTCTGTTAATCCTGTTTGCCCTAGCCTGGTTGCCCGTGCAGCTTCCGAAATCATGGCTGTATGCCGGCTTCAAGATAATCGGGCTGTCCACCTGGGCGTTACTGGGCTTCATCGCGGCGCGCATCGCCGGACATGCAGGCTGGTTGCATGGCGCACTCACCGGCATCGGTGTCGGCGCGCTCGTCGCCGTGTCGCTAACGTTCACCTTCAGCTGGGAAGGCACACTGCATGACAGCGTACGCGATTCGTTGATTCAAACCTTCCTGTTAGCCCTCGCCCTCTGCACCGTCGGCGGAATCCTGGTCGACGTGCTGAACGCACGGCACCGTCGCAGGCCGCAGGCTTCATGAATCTGATTGATGCCATCGCCCAGCCACGCATATTGCTGGCCTGTTTGTGTTTCGGATGTGTGAATCTGTTGCTGGCCAATTGCGAACAGCATTTTTTCACTCGTATGGCCGAGCACAGCATCACCGCCTGGCTGGCCGAACATGTCTATCTGCCGCTTGCGCGTATCTTCAGCATTTTGCTGTTCATCAGCTTGGCCTATCCGGCCCTGTTTGGTCTACGCGAAGCACCTGGTATTTTCAGCCTGCTCGCCGATGGCGAACACCGCGTCAGTCACCTTATCAATCTGGGTTTCCTGCTCAGCTTGTTATTGCCGCTGCTGCCAGTCCTCGGGCGATTACCGAGTCTGGTACTGCCCGCGCAGGGATTGCTCGCAGCAGCTATGCTGTTTACCTGGCTGGCGCGGACGCGTGATCTAGAAGTAAGCCTATGGCCCGGTTGGATCACAATGGGGCTGGTTCTGCTCTGGGCCGTGCTGGGTCAGCGCATCGCGGTATGGATCGCCCAGCAGTGCGGCGATCACTGGAATACGCACAACACGAGCGAAGACCAAAACCGCGTGTATTACGAAATGGCCATCCTGTTTTTCCAGATACCCGCTATTCTGCTCTATACCCTTAGCCTCGGCGAACAACTACACTGATGGCTTAGTGAAACGCTGACAGGGTAATGTCGGACGCGGCCTTCGGCCTGAATCCGACCTACGTATCTGCGCGTGCCTAGGGGAACTCCGATTAATTATTAAACCGATATTTGCAGAAACAACAATTGGTAATTGATCAAAGCACCCTTAATGTAGGTCGGATTCAGGCCGAAGGCCGCGTCCGACAATCCCAACGCAGATAGCCTCATAATCAGCAACTTCATTAATGAGTTTTTCCCCGTGGTGACGCGATGCCTATGAACGACGACCAACTTCTGCGCTACAGCCGGCAGATCCTGTTGCCCGAATTCGGCACCGAGGCACAGGACCGCTTGCTCGCAGCACGCATCTTGATCGTTGGCGCCGGCGGACTGGGCTCGCCCGTTGCACTGTATCTCGCCGCTGCGGGTGTCGGCACATTGGTCCTTGCCGACCCGGATGTGGTCGACGTCTCCAATCTGCAGCGACAGATCCTTCATGGCCAAGCCGACCTCGGTCGCGCCAAAGTAGATTCCGCACAAGACACACTGCGTGCATTGAATCCTGAAGTACGGGTCATCGCACTTGCCGCGCGTCTGGAAGGCACTGCGTTGCATGAACAAGTCTCTGCCGCAGATCTGGTCGTCGATGCCAGCGACAATTTTGATACCCGTTTCGCCGTTAATGCCGCTTGCGTGGCGACGAAAACACCCTTGGTATCAGGTGCCGCGATCCGCCTGGAAGGCCAGGTTGCCGTGTTCCGACCCGATCAGGCCGACAGTCCCTGCTATCGCTGTCTGTATCGCGATGGCAGCGAAACCGAACAGACCTGCGCGGAAAACGGTGTGCTCGCACCCATCGTCGGCATTATCGGCAGCATCCAGGCGCTCGAAGCCATCAAGGTGCTGACTGGCATTGGTACAACCCTGTGTGGCCGCCTGCTGATCCTCGATGGCAAAAGTCTGGAGACACGTATTTTGAAATTGCGTCGTGATCCCGAATGCCCGACCTGTGGCACCCGGCACTAATAGCATCACAGGTGATCTAGTTTTTCGGTATAAGATAGAGCAGCGCAGCAAGCCGCTAACAATTAAGGCCATAACACGACATGAGCATGGAGCACCTGACATAAATGGATAACATCAGCATCCTGCAACCACTACTGGCCGCGCTTTTCGCTGGCGCCCTGATAGGCCTGGAACGCACCGTTCACGGTCGACCCGCCGGCTTCCGAACCCACACCCTGGTGTGCCTCGCCTCCAGTCTGTTGATGCTCGTCACGACACATCAAGTGGAACTGATGCATGGCATTCCGATTGAAGCCTTGCGCATTGATCCGACCCGCATGGCACAGGGCATCATGACCGGCATCGGTTTCCTTGGTGCCGGCGTGGTGATGAAAGAAGGCTTGAGTATCCGTGGTCTGACCACGGCGGCATCGGTCTGGATCACCGCGGCCATCGGCATTCTCGCCGGCATCGGTTTTTATTTTCCGGCCTTCATCGCCACGCTGTTCACGCTATTGGTGTTGTCGCTGTTCCGCTGGATTGAAGGTGCCCTGCCCTCGTTGCACTACGGACAGCTCAGCATCCGCTTCGCCCACAACAACATCATGCCGCAGCGCGCCCTCACCGACCTGATCGCACAACACAGCGTGACCTGTGCGAACCCCAGCTATGCCTCGCTGGAGAATGGACAGTGTTTTGAATATGTCATGACCATTCGTACCCGTAACCGCGACAACTATCGACATCTCGCCGAATCCTTGTCGAGCATGCCACAGGTGCGTGAGTTTTCGCTGACCCCGACTGGAGATTGAGCAGTCGTTCCTACACCATTATTAGGAATAACATGGACATCTTCATGTCCCGTCATGCTGGCGAATGCCGATATCCAGCGCCTTGAACGACATGGATACCGGCATTCGCCGGCATGACATATTTGGCAACCTTTCCCTAAAGTGCCGCAGACATCCAAGCTCCGAGTTCAGGATGAAAATGCGCAAGCCCTTCCAAAACGCCTGCCGCATAATTACCGTTCATACCCTGAAAACCACCTTGAGCGCAGTACAGGTACTCTGAGGCATGCCGCAACGCCTCTTCACGCACCTCCGCTATCGCATTCGCCACCAGCACGGCCGGCAACCCGCTGATCAACACTGGCAGATCATTGCCGGAATCTCCCGCGAACATCACCTGCTGCTCAGCAAAGCCTGACTCCGCCATTAGAAAGCGCACCGCACCCAACTTGGTCGCCGAAGCCGGTAACACATCCAGCAACCCGGTTGCGCTGGTCTCATCGACACTCCAGACCAGACTCGCACGCACCGACTGTGCCTGTAATCGTGCCTGCATATCCGCAAGCAAGGCCGCATGATCCAGCGTTGCCGAGGCGTAATAACTGAGCTTGTAGCGATTCTGTTTTTCCGGCTCCTGGAGTGCGATCGATTCGATATCCGTAAACAGATGCGCAAGATCTGCTGCCGTATAACCCGCCCAATCCGTCGCAATATGCTGCGACCACTGCCCCCACAAGCGCCAATCACCTTCCTGCGAACGATAGATACTGGTACCGACATCACCGACGGCAAAATCCGGCACCGGCAACGCATATTCCGTTATCGCCTGCTCGATCAACCCGAGATGCCGGCCACTCACATAGGCCAGCGTCACATCAGGGTGTTCCGCCAAGCGTCGCAATAACGGCCGCGCCTGCGGCGACTCCGGCTGCAGACCGTTCGGCAAGATGGTTCGATCGAGATCGGAACAGAGGAGAATTCTCGAGGACATGCACTGGGTTACTCAAGCCTGTATCGGTTAACTCTACCCCAGATGCGGATTGCCTGCAGGCCCAATTAATATTTAGGCCAACATAAATGACAACGGCGCATTTAGCGCCGTTGTCATTTATATAGTTAAAGTAGAAGCCAATCATGCTCTATAGCGTTTACACAATCCCAACAGCCCCAGCAGTCCTGATCCCAGCAACCACGCAGCCGCAGGCACAGGCACGCTCGAAACAGATGTCACATACATGCTATTGCCGCTACCGATATCGAAATAACCGCGAATGCCATCAAGACCGGTCCCCCCATAAATTCCAAGACTTCCTGATGTGGCTGCCATAGGAGCCGGGCCTTGTAATGAGTAATATGGCAGGCCTAATAAATCATCCTGCAGTATGTCAGAATACGGTGTCGCACTACCTATATCCATAACCCACTCAGAAGCCTCCCATATCTGATTATTATCAGCATCACGATAAAGATTCGTGCCACTGAGTTTGTCACCAACTTTCAACCCATAGTTGATAGCGTTCAATAACCCAGTTGCGTCCCATTCAATGTGGAGCGGCATATTGTCATTACTGTTCCAATCAACAAGCGCCTGCCCTGTGATTAAATTTGTTCCTGTCTGTAATGTCATACTGATATCGTGAAAAGTCGCAGGGGCTTCAAAGAAAGGATTGTCCATTACCAAGGAGAGAGAGCTAGAACCCACACCAATTGCTGTATCGTAAGAAAGAGTAGCCGCGATAGGCGTAAAAGACTGTTGATTATTGCCAGGGCCATTTCTTGGGATAGTGTTGATAATGATATTATTCTGATAATCAGCAACTATTAAACGGCCAGTAAAATCAAAGGTGAGAATGTCCGCATGCGCAATACCAGATAGCGCCAAGCACAAGCTTAATGTTGCGATTATTGATTTAGTCTTTAGAGAATTCATCACTACGCCCCCTTTATTATTTGTTGTCTATACACTTAACTGCGTCTCCCCAACAACTCGGCAGGTCCATGTAGCAAAACTATATCTCTTGAATCTGTGCAGGACAAACCTAATCCACGTACCCAGCCAGCATGACTGGTTAGCATATAAATTCATCTAACCACCAACAAAGAAAATATAATAATTCTTGGGTCATGACTAGTTAAGGGGCCTCTCTCGGCACAATTTCAGGATGACGGGATACAGATCCTGCTGCCTGAGATTGAACCTGAACTCGCATTCCTTCAGATATAGATAGAACGTATGCTTATTCATACCACGAAATCGAGTGAGGCGGGATTTGGCAAATCCCCAAGGTCAACCATTACTCAGAATCCGCGCCGTGTAACCCATTACGGGAGCATCTATGCGGTCGGCATACACCCATCAAGCCCAGCAGTCCCGAACCAAACAACCAAGCCGCAGCCGGCACCGGCACACTGGATATGGATGTCACGTACATGCTGTTGCCGCTGCCGATATCAAGATATATAACGAATCCTTCAATGGGTGATGATGCAACAAACCCTAGAGAGTCTGAAGTTGCGGCCAGAGGTGCAGGCCCTTGCAGATAATTTCGCAATATCCGGGTGTTGTTAAGCAGCACGTCACTATAAGGAGTCGCGCTGAACAAATCCGAAACAACCAATTCTGAATCGCTCCATAGCCCATCCCCATTGAAATCTCTAAAGAGTCGCGTACCACTCAATTTATCTCCGACTTGCAGGCCGAAATCTATCGCGTTAAACAAGCCCGTAGCATCCCACTCGATTTCGGCAGACATATCCACCGCACCATTGCCAGATGAATCCACTAAACCCGACCAATCGACCAACATATTCCCGGTCATTAAATTAGTACCGGGCTGACGTACCATGCTGATGTCGTGAATAGTCCCAGGATAGCCGTAGAACAAATCGTCAAGCGTCAGAGATAAACTACTACCTCCTATACCCAATTCCGTATCGTAACTTAACGTTGCGGCAATCGGAGTATAAGGCAGAGAGCCGGCATTGAAGGTGCTGTAATTGCTGAAAACGTCACCATATGGCGTGGCGACTATCATACGGCCCGTAAAATTAAAATTGATAGTGTCTGCCCAGGAAACTGGCGAGAAGGTGACACTGAATCCAAGGGCCAGAATTGCCTCAAAGGTAGTTATGCGCATCATAATTCACTCTCATTATTGTTTTTATACCGCGCTGTCACCTGTTTACTATTAATCTTTGTGACGGTCGTAACTTAACCTGATTACCCTTCCCGACTCAACATCGATATTAGTGATAATAACTAGTGCTTGCTATTCCGCCTTTAAAAACAATGCTGTAAGAATAAACTGGCAGGCAGCACTAACTCAGCTGCAAGGTCTCCAGAATCGCATCCACCTCATCATCCTCACCCCCTTCGGCATCCAACGGACAATGATAGGTGATGTACAGCATCAGATTGTCCGCGCGCAGATACCATTCGCGCCAGTAGTGCGTCTCATCGGCATAGTCGAACACCAAGCCCTCGAAATCACCGCACTCGATCTCCTCCGGCTCAGCGCCCGCTTCTAGATGCTCCACTGCCATGTATTCGAGAAATCCGTCATCAACCACATCCTCCTGCTCCAGCGTGCTGATCTCCAGCGAACCACTGCCGTGCGGATTGAACAGCGTGACGCCATCCTCGTCGTGTTCTTCGTCCCAGGCATCCGGGAGGTTGACGGTCCAGTTATCGGATTGGTAGGTTTTCATGAATAGTCTTCGCATCGGAAATACACGTTAAGTATCGTAGCCTGGGTTGAGCGGATGCGAAACCCGGGTTTCATTTCATTCAACAGGCTACACATTTCGAACCATCCCATAGGCGCAGCTGAGCATCGCTGGGGTAATCGGGGAAAGCGCGCCGCCTGTTTGAGCCGGCCGCTTTTTGGGACGGCGAGTTCGGCGCGCGCCGATTGCCCCGAGAAGCTGTGCACCCCGAAGGGGCCAGCCTCCGGGCCGCCTTTCTTTTGGGTACTTTTCTTTGGTGGCGAAAAGAAAAGTACCTCGCCCGGCTGGGGCGAAAGGAAGGTTAAGGAACCTCTGATTAATTCGCTGAAGCGGCATCTGCCGCGTTGCAGCCGGGCCCAAAATACGCATTTACGCCGTGTAAACTCCGTTTGTTACTCGGTGCTATGCACCTCGCCCTGCGGGCCGGCTAGCGCCGTTCTCTCCGCTTCGCTTCGGGTCGCCCGTCCGCGCCTTGCATCTGCTCGCTTGATCAAATTAATCAGAGGTTCCTTAAGTAAATCCATGCAGACTGAAATGAGCAAGTAAGTTAGAACGTGCGGTGCGGTTCGCTGCACTCAACACACCCTACGCGCCACACCCCTCTCCCTGGCCCTCTCCCGCAAGGGGAGAGGGGACTGACAAATAACCTTAATGCCGCGTCGGCGGCACCACCGGCTGATGATCCGCCGCCGCAAACAGCTTCTCCACATCCACCGGATCGAACAGGTAATTCTGATTGCAGAATTCGCAGTCGACACTGACCCGACCTTGCTCGGCGATGATGCCCTGCACCTCGGTATAACCCAGGCTACGCAACACCGTTTCGATGCGTTCGCGCGTGCAGGTACAGCGAAAGCTCACCGGTTCCGGTTCGAACAGACGCACGTCTTCTTCATGGAAGAGACGGCGCAGCACTTCCCGCTGCGGCAGCGCCAACAGCTCGTCATTACTCAGTGTATCGGCTAGTTGCCCAGTTCGATTCCAGGCATCGTCATCTTCGGTCTCACCCGGCAGCGCCTGCAACAACATGCCAGCGGCACGCTCGTTGTTTGCACCGAGCCACAGGCGTGTTGCGAGCTGCTCTGAACGTGCAAAATAATCTTCCAACGCGCGTGCCAGGCTCTCTTCCGTTTCGAGGGCAACAATACCCTGATAGCGTTCGCGATTACCGCCTTGATCAAGAGTAATGGCGAGTCGCGCCTTGCCCACTAATAACGCGAGCGGCCCCGGTAACACCGGGTCGGTCCAGTGCGCGAGGCCACGCAGTGTGCGATCGGATTTTACCTGCACCACAATCATCGATACCGGACCATCGCCCTGGATCTGCAGAATCAGTGAGCCTTTGAATTTAATGGTGGTGATGAGCAGTGCGGCGGCAGCCATGGCCTGACCGAGCAGTTCGCGTACCGGCTCTGGATAATCGCGGCGCTCGAGAATGGCGCGCCAGGTTGCATCGAGATGTACCAGCTCACCGCGCACATTGGTATTCTCGAACACGAACCGGCTCAGTACATCGCTGTCACGTTGGGGCATGCTGTTTGCTCGATATTGGCATTTCTAATTTCTGAACCGCCAAGACGCAGAGTGCGCCAAGAAAGATTGGGGAACCGCCAAGGGCGCCAAGGACGCCAAGAGCGCCAAGAGAACCGTTTAACCGAATAACCCTAAGCGCTCATATGCAGTCATGCATGCCTGCAACGGCCTGAATACCATCAATCAAACAGTACAATTATTTTCTTGGCGCTCTTGGCGTCCTTGGCGGTCCAAAAAAAAAACTAACCCGCCAGCAGCTTCTTCAGCAACTCATTGAGCTGCGCCGGGTTGGCCTTGCCGCCCATGGCTTTCATGACTTGACCGACGAAGAAGCCGAGTAGTTTGTCTTGTCCGGCGCGATAGCCTTCGACCTGCTTGGGATTCTTGTCCATGATGTCTTTGATGGCCGTTTCGATAGCACCGGTGTCGGTGATCTGTTTCAGACCCTTCTTGTCGATCACGGCGTCGGCATCGCCTTCACCATCCCACATCGCTTCGAACACGTCTTTGGCGATTTTTCCAGAGATGGTGTTGTCAACAATACGCTTGATCATGCCGGCCAGCATCGCGGCACTCACGGGGGAATCGCCGATCTCTATATTCTCTTTGTTTAGAAAACCGGAGACGTCACCCATCACCCAGTTGGCGCAGAGCTTTGGGTCACTGCCGACACCGGTGACGACCGATTCGTAGTAATCCGCCAACTCACGCGAGGCCGTCAACACGGCGGCGTCGTAGGCAGACAAGCCATACTGCTCGACAAAGCGCTGTTTCTTCGCATCCGGCAGTTCCGGTAAAGTCGCGCGCACCTGTTCGATGAACTCGGCATCAAGTTCGATCGGCAACAAATCCGGATCAGGGAAATAGCGGTAGTCGTTGGCTTCTTCCTTGGCGCGCATGGAACGCGTCTCGTCCTTGTTGGCATCGTACAAACGTGTTTCCTGGACGATCTTACCGCCATTTTCAATTATCTCGATCTGACGCTCGACTTCGTAATTGATCGCCTTCTCGACATAGCGGAACGAATTGATGTTCTTGATCTCGGCGCGGGTGCCGAATTCCTTCTGACCTTTCGGACGCACCGAGATGTTGGCGTCGCAGCGGAACGAGCCTTCCTGCATATTGCCGTCGCAGATTTCCAGATAGCGCACCAGCGAGTGGATCTTTTTCATATACGCGACCGCTTCTTTGGCGGAACGCATATCCGGCTCGGAGACAATCTCCAACAACGGCGTGCCGGCACGATTGAGATCAATACCGGTCTGACCGTGGAAATCTTCGTGCAGCGATTTACCGGCGTCCTCTTCCAGATGCGCACGGGTTACGCCGACGCGCTTGGTAGTGCCGTCTTCCAGTTCGATGTCCAATATGCCGTGCTGCACGATGGGCAGTTCGTACTGGCTGATCTGATAGCCCTTGGGCAGATCGGGATAGA
>JBGSOE010000418.1:0-12635 GCA_041739295.1 Thiohalobacterales bacterium
TTCGCCATGCCGATCGGGCGTGCCGAGGACAACAGTGTCCTGCCTGATAGAACTCTCGCCGCCGGCATCCGTGTGCTTGCGTTGTCAAGCGCAGATCGACAGATCGCCTTCCTGAGTCAGACCTTCCAACATTGGAATGCCTATTTCAGGGCAGCAGCAACCGTTGAGCTGGCGCAGCATCTGCTGGACGAGGCGGAAAACGCAGGGCGTGCCTACGATGTCGTCATAGTCGATCTTATCCCAGGCCAGCCACATGACGCACAGATCGCCTTCCTGCGGAACATTCTGGAGACAGCTAAAAATACCTGCCTCGTCATAAGCACCAACACTGATATCACCGGCCTGCCTGCAACCAATCTCGGTTGGCTGAACAGACCATTGAGCGAAGGAGCGCTATATGAAGGTCTCGTGCGTAGCCTGCAGCAGAAATCCCGCCGCACGGCATCGGCGCAATCGTTAACGGAGTTGCCACACTTCAGCGGCGCTGTCTTGGTCGTCGAAGACGATGTCCCCAATCAAATGGTCACGCGTAGCATGCTGGAAAGTTTCGGCCTGCAAGTTGTCATCGCAGGCAACGGTCGAGAGGCACTCTTTGTACTCCAGGAAAACAAATTTGATATTGTCCTGATGGACTGTCAGATGCCTGAAATGGACGGTTACGAGGCCACTGCCTGTATCCGTGCGCTGAACAACGATACTGCCACCCTACCCATCCTGGCCATGACCGCCAACGCCTCTCCCGAGGATCGGGACAAATGCATAGCTGTCGGTATGGACGGGCATATTACCAAGCCACTCCGCCTGCATGTTCTGGCTGAAAAGCTACGCCACTGGCTGCCACTCAGCGACTTGGACGTTTACCAGAATACGGCAGCGTTGGTGGTTCTGCCTGAGGACATTGATCATACTGCCTTCGAAGAGATCCGCGCACATCTCGGCATTAACTTCGACGAATATCTAGCCGTTTTCCAGCAGGATATGCAGCGCTACATCGATACGCTCTATAAACAGGCCGACAAACAAGATCTACTCGCAGTATCCACTACCGCGCATACCATCAAGGGTAGTGCCAGCACCATCGGCGCCACCGGCGTCGCACAACTTGCCCACTCGATTGAACGTGCAGCACGTGAAGGCAACACCGACGATCTTATCGAAACGATTGATGCCATTCAGAAATCGTTCGAGGCGTTTATCCATGTGATCTCATCACAAATCACCATAGCCTCCAACAGTGGCATAGGACCGAGTGTGTTGATCGTCGATGAAGATGCCGGTACACGTCTGGCACTGCGCAAAATCATGGAATCTGACGACTGCACTGTCACTGAAACAGATAACGGAACAGATGCTGTCGAAATATGCCGGAAGGCGATGCCTGACATCATCCTTATGGATGCGGTTATGCCGGGCATGGATGGCTTTACTGCCTGCGCGCGAATCAAGGCAATGGAATCATCGGCCGCAACCTCGATCCTGATGATCACAGCGCTGGACAACGCGACCGCCATCGAGAATGCCCTCGCCGCCGGCGCGACTGATTACATTCCACGCCCCATAAATTTCGGACTACTACGCAGACGTGTCGGTCGAGTATTGAATGCACACAGGTCGGACAAGGAACGTTGGCGCTTGGCCTATATCGATGAACTCACCGGCCTTTCAAATCGCCTGGCATTCAGAGAATCATTGGCCGCACTACTTGCAACTGCGGAGGAAACTACTACTGAGCATGCCATACTGTTCCTGGATCTGGATCGTTTCAAAATCGCCAACGATTCGCTGGGTCACGATATCGGTGATCTGCTCATCCGTGCCGTTGCCGCGCGCATCGTCCAGTGTCTCCCCGCCGATGATCTGGTTGCCCGCCTGGGCGGTGATGAATTCGGGATTGTGCTGAAGAATCCAACCGGACGCGAGATGATCGCCAATACCGCCGGCCGCTTGTGTGAAGCACTTGCCGAACCCTTTACCTTCCTTGAAAAAGAGGTTTATCTGGGTGCCAGTATCGGTATTGCAATGTACCCAAAGGATGGGGCGACACTGGGCGATCTGATCAAAAACGCCGATACGGCGATGTATCAAGCCAAGGCCGACAAGGGCGGTCATTACAGCTTCTACCGGCGCGACATGGCCCACGCCGTGGAGGCTCGCCTGGATATAGAGCGTGATCTGCGCCAGGCCCTGGATCGTGATCAATTTGAACTGTATTACCAACCACAAGTGGATTCGACGACCGGCGCCGTCGTTGGTCTTGAAGCCCTGATCCGCTGGCACCATCCCGAGCGTGGCATGGTGTCACCACTCGATTTCATACCCATTGCCGAAGAGACCGGACTCATCATCTCCATAGGCCAATGGGTTCTGGTACAGGCATGCGCTGCAGCGGCAAAACTCAAACGCAGCCATGCACAGAACATCAAGATGGCTGTCAATATCTGCGGTAAACAATTATTGCAACCAGGCTTTCTCGAAAGTGTGCATGCAGCATTGAAAAACAGCGGACTGCCACCGACAGACCTCGAGTTGGAGATTACGGAGTCCTCGCTGATTGAAAATTTCAACGCAGTCGTCGCTGTTACCCGCGATATAACGGATGCGGGTATTTCATTATCAGTGGATGACTTCGGAACTGGCTATTCATCTTTGAGCTACCTTAGCAGGCTGCCAATCGACCTAGTCAAGATTGACCGCGCCTTCGTCCGTGACCTGCCCGGTGACAAGGTGAATGCCAACCTGGTCAAGGCCATCATCGCCATGACAAACAACCTAGGCATGGAGGTGCTCGCGGAAGGCGTCGAAACTCAAGAGCAGGTCAACGCTTTGCGTGGCATGAACTGTGCGCTGATGCAGGGCTTCCTGTTTAGCCGACCGCTGCCCTATCAACAACTGATTCAATGGTTGAGCGAACGCAAGACGGGGGCTCCGCATGCCCCGGCCTCTGCTGATCGAAAGTAAGTCACAGTAATCCGCCTCTTCTGTACCTCATTGGACAAAACCAAGGCTTCCCTCGTCCGGTGCAACATTCCCTTGCTGCCCGCGGACATCATGAATATATCTCATGCCGGCTATTTTTCGCGGTCACACAGACTGTCAAAAACGTGTAGTTTTAGTGCGGAGCCGCTGCATGGTGCACTATAATGGTACGCACGAGATACACCCGTCGTATTACCCCGGCGAGCACAATGCCATGGTTGGTGTATTGATACTTCAGACTGTGTACTCTAATCAATGAGAAAGTGAGGTATCTGCCTAGCCCAGTCGTTTATGTAGGGTATCTCTGATTAATTTTGATCGAGCCCGCAGATGTATGGAAATGAGCGTTAAACGGGGTGTGCCACACAGTACATGAGCATTTTGAACCTGACTGCAACGCGGTAGCTGCCACTTCAGCGAAGTAATCTGCGCTTCCTTAGCACATTTCATGCATAACCATTGAGTACTGACATCCGATATGAACCGTATGACGTTACTTGCAGAATACTTTGCGCAGATCGAAACCGTCATCCTGTCGCGCCAGAGCCCGGTAAGCGGTCTGTTGCCGGCCAGCACGGCGGTTAATGCCCACGGCGACTACACCGACGCCTGGGTGCGTGACAATGTTTACAGTGTGCTTGCTGTGTGGGGACTCGGCCTGGCCTACCGCCGCGAGCAATGCGATAACACCCGTGCCTACCTGCTGGAACAAAGTGTCGTGAAACTGATGCGGGCTCTGTTACTGGCGATGATGCGGCAAGCCGACAAGGTTGAACGCTTCAAAGTAACCCAGCATCCGGTTGATGCCCTGCACGCCAAGTACGACACCCATACCGGCGCCGCGGTGGTCGGCGACACGGACTGGGGACACCTGCAGATCGATGCCACATCACTTTACCTGCTGATGTTGGCGCAGATGACGGCCTCCGGACTGCGCATCATCTTCACCCTGGACGAGGTGAATTTTATCCAGAACCTGGTGCACTACATCGGACGCGCCTACCGCACACCAGATTACGGCATCTGGGAGCGCGGCAACAAGATCAACCTCGGCATCGCCGAGCTGAACATGAGTTCTGTCGGCATGGCCAAGGCTGCTCTCGAAGCCATGGACAGCTTTAATCTGTTCGGCAGCGACGGCGATCAATCCTCGGTCGTACATGTCATTCCAGACGAGATTGCCCGTGCTCGCAGTACCCTTGACTATATGCTGCCGCGTGAATCCGGATCTAAGGAAGTGGATGCTGCCCTGTTGAGCGTAATTGGTTACCCAGCCTACGCAGTCGAGGACCCGTATCTGGTCGAGACCACGCGCAACACCATCATCGAAAAGCTCTCGGGTAACTTCGGCTGCAAGCGCTTCCTGCGCGACGGACATCAGACAGCCCTGGAGGACAGCAGCCGACTGCACTATGAACCGACCGAACTCAAGCAGTTCGAGCATATTGAATCAGAATGGCCATTATTCTTCACCTACCTGATGCTCGATGGCCTGTGCCGCGGCGATCAGGCACAAGCCGAAGACTATGCTGCACGTTTGGATAATCTCTGTGTAGAAGTGAATGGTCAGCGCCTATTACCCGAATTGTATTTCGTACCGGCGGAGCACATAGATGCGGAAAAACAGCGGACGCATAGCCAGCCGCGGCTTCCTAATGAGAACGTCCCATTGGTCTGGGCCCAGAGTCTCTATCTCCTCGGAAAGCTGCTACGCGACGGGTTGATTGAATTGAATGATATCGATCCACTGCGACGGCATTCGCGTGTCGGCCAGCAGCGCCACAGCCAGGTGCTGATTGCGCTGCTGGCAGAGGATGCGTCGGTGCGCGACTATCTCGCCGAGCGCGGGATCGAGTGCGAATTGCTGAGCGACATTCATCCGGTAAAGGTCTATCAGGCAGATGCACTTGCTGGTGCCTATAGTCAGCTCGGCCGCAACCGCAAACTCGGTCTGAGCGGACGACCGCTGCGGCGCTTGCGCAGTCTCGCCACGTCGCGGGTCTTCACACTCAGCGGTGTAACCATGTTGTTTCTGCCGCAGATCCTGAATCCACGCGACTTCTACCTCGGCATGGATAATCCCTTCCTCACCGAACAACTGCGCAGTGAACTGGCCTACATTCACCGGCATTGGGACAAACAGGAAAAACCACTGATGACACTGTTCATCAGCAAGGATCGCCTGTACCAGGAAGACGAGGCTGATCTGTTTACCTTGCTCAAAGACCTGCACAAGGGTGACTGCGGCGGCGTACCGACGCGTATGGGCAAACTACTAGAGCTGCTGCCCGAGGCCAGCACCGAACGCATCGATTATCTGCACGACTACACACTGGGCAAGACCGTCGGTACAGATACCGCTGCCGATCTATCTATGCCGTCCGCACAAACTCATGAATCTACTGACACCGCGCTGGACATGCTGCAACTGGAAACTGCCAACGATGTCTCGATTCTGTGTGAACAGCTGATGCAGGCACACAACATCGACGAATATCTGGATGTGCTTACCCGCCTCTGGACACTCAAAGATGGCAATTATGACACTGGCATCGACAGCCGGAGCGACTCAACCCTGCACGGACTCACGGAAAGCCTTTACGAAACGGCAGGACGTGCGAAGCGCTGGTCCGCCGTACGCCGCGCCGCCGCCCTATTGAATAAATCGGATGAGACGCTAGAAGATGCCGTGGTCGAAATTGTGATCCGCCAGAAGCAACTTGCCGTCGGCCGTTCCTACAGTCTCGACGCGGTTATTTCGGAACCGATGAGCAATGCAGATATCCTCGCCAAGATCCGCGCCTACTGCGGTGATGATGCACGCGAACGCATTCTGCACCAGGAACTGGTCATCTATCTGGCCATGCTCATCAAGGCCGAGCCTGAATTGTTCGAAGATATGTTGACCTTACGCATCGGCCATATGCTACATCTGATCGTGGCCCGTCAGGCCCGCATCCATCACTGGGCACAACATATCGCCTTCGAGCACATTCTGACACTGAGCCCTTATGCCCTGACATCAGAATTGCGGGAGGTGCTGGCAAGTTATCGGCGCATGGTCGACAACATCACGCTGGTTGAGGCCCTGCACAGCGAGCAGCATGCCGGCAATATCGCCTGGGTACGCTTTCCCGCCCTGGAAAACCCCTCCATGATCGGCGCCGACCCCGACTGGAACCACTGGCGTGAATCCCACGGTGTTGTCGGGCGGCTGCCGAAAACCTTTTTCAGCGACTTATGGAAAATCCTGCAGCACTGCAAAGGTATCGTGATAGGTGACCGCTTTGACCCGCGCAACAATCTCGACAGCGAACTACTCCAGGGTGAAATGACCTCAGGTGAGAAAAATTTCGTACTGCGAGTGGAGCATCTCCTGAACAAATGTCAGGCACCGAGTTATCGACAACTGGTTATCGAAGTATTGAACGCCCTGCTGGCCATATTCAAAGCCAATCCCGCTTTGATACTCAATGACTACATCATCATCGATGTACTGATCGGGCATGCAGTACGGCTCGCCTGGTTGGACATGCATCCGGAGAAGGAAGGGATCTACAACGAGTGCCGCGGCAACGCTTGGGCAAGCTTCTATGCCAGCCCGCCGCATCAGGCCGCCAATGCCTTCATGGCGGCATTCGCCTATCTGCTGGAACAAGGGGACGAAGTGCCGGTGGATTCCGCGGCAAACCTCGCGATACACTGACCACTCACTCAGCCCTGATCTGAATTGCTATGGACAACGACCGAATGATTTTGGCAGGCGACATCGGTGGCACCAAAACCGTCATTTCCCTCTACCAGCATACTGGCCAGAAAAAACTGGAGCAGCTGCGTCTTGAAACCTATCCCAGTAAAGACTATCTGTCGCTGGACACTATCCTGCATGAATTTCTTAAACAATCCCCGCAGCAGTCACTGCAAGCTGCCTGTTTCGGTGTGGCGGGCCCGGTCATCAATGGTCAATGCCATACCACGAACCTGCCCTGGTCCCTCAATGAGGTATCGCTTAGCAAGGTTATAGATACCCCCACGGTCAAACTGCTCAACGACTTGGAAGCCACCGCTTTCGGCATGCTGTATCTCGATTCACATGAACGTGTGATTCTGAACCAGGGCAAGGATAATGCTAGCGGTAATATCGCCGTACTGGCGGCAGGTACCGGTTTGGGCGAAGCGATGCTTTACTGGGACGGGAAGCAACACCAGCCTATCGCCAGTGAAGGCGGACACTGCGATTTCGCACCGCGCAATGAACGCGAGATCGAACTGCTAAAGTATTTGCACCAACGCCTCAATGGTCATGTCAGCTACGAGCGCATTCTGTCTGGGCCGGGGTTGTTCAACGTCTACCAGTTTCTACGCGACACTGGCTATGGCAGTGAACCAGGCTGGCTCAACGAAGAACTGCAGACGGGAGACCCCAGTGCAGTCATCAGCTGCCACGCACTTGCTAATGACGACCCACTTTGCGCTGCGGCACTAGAGATGTTTGTTGGCATTTATGGTGCAGAGGCCGGCAATCTCGCATTAAAATGTCTGGCTACAGGTGGTGTGTATATCGGTGGCGGCATCGCGCCGAAAATTCTGCCTGCGTTGACCGGCGGCATTTTTATGGGAGCGTATCTGGACAAGGGGCGCTTCGCCGCGCTGCTGAAAGATATCCCGGTCAGTGTCGCGACCAATCCGCAGACCGCACTGCTGGGGGCAGCGCAATATGCATTGCAGATGATCTCATCCTGAGGGATTCAGTTCCATCGCCTGGGTTGAACAAAGTGAACCCGAGTTTCGCTAGCCGCTCAATCCAGGAAACTCGGTGCGAAATGGAAAGGATGGCGCTATGACCTGTCGGACGCGCGGCTTACGCCGCTGAATCCGACCTACGATATTACGTATGCCAACGAACGTAGGTCGGATTCAGGCCGAAGGCCGCGTCCGACAGGTCTGATTAAGCCGCGCAAGCCATCTTCTGCAAATCAAACCATCGTCACTGGATTGTTCGGCGGTTGAACTGCCGATAGAGCAGCGGAATCACAAATAACGTCAATGTCGTCGCGAAGCCTAAGCCCCAAACAATACTGGATGCCACGGGCCCCCAGATTAACGACTTACCACCAATACCTGTGGCGAGCGAGAACAATCCTGCAATGGTTGTCATTGAGGTAATCAGGATAGGAACCACACGCCGGCGCGCAGCATAGACCGTCGCATGCGTGATACTCATGCCGCTCCGACGTCGGTCATTGGCGGTATCTATAAGCACAATAGCGGAATTCACCGCGATACCGGCTAAAGCAATAACGCCATAAAGCGTATACAGACTGAGTGGATTCCGTGATACCAACAGTCCCATAGTCACGCCGGTAAAGGCCAATGGTACCGTCGACAAAATGATTAGCGGCTGCCAATAGCTACGGAACTGCGCCGCCAGGATGAGATAGATCAAGCCCACGCCGAGTACAAACAATCCTTTCATGGCATCCAGACTTTCCTGAATGTCATCCAGTTCTCCCGAAAAATCGAGATCAACGTTGGGATAGCGCTCATTGATCTTGTCCCAGTTGGCCAGAATTTCTTCGTTCGCAGCCACCGTATCATTAATGTCTTTGTCCAGATCCGCCTCGACGGTAATCGCACGTCGCAGATTGTAATGTTTAATCACGCTTTTGCCCGTGGCCGTTACGTGGTGGGTAAGTGCTGCCAATGTGGTCGTCCCACCATTCGGCAACGCGATAGGATCATCCAGAAGTTCACCGATATCCTGTAAATTACTCGGTGCGGCACGTACCCGCACATCCAATTTTTCTCCCCGGTCACGCATACTGGCGACGATCTCTCCATCCACGTGCAGTCGCAGCAGGCGTGCAACGGTGGCCGGGTTGAAACCCGCATTCTTGACGGCCTCAGGATCCAATTTCAAAATCAGTTCCTGACGACCTGGTTGATCGTCATCGGTTACATCACGTGCACCTGGCACGGCCTTAGTCAGCGCCATGACGGCATCCGCAGCAGCGCGCAGCTCATCATAATCATCTCCACGCACCTTAACGCTCACCGGCTTCGCCAGGGGTGGGCCACCAGACAGCTGCAGGAATGACATACGCCCCGGTCCCGGCGTCGATTCCACATCCGCACGCATCGCCGAAACGATTTCAGACACATCACGCATACCCGGTCCACGTGGCATCAACGCCACCATGACCTGCCCATAGTGATCACCGTACAGTGGTTCCATTTCCGTGAATTTAAGGCCGGCATTGGCTGTTACGGCGCGTGCCTCACCCGGCAGCAGGTGCTGCTGCACCCGTGCCTCGACACGCTGCAGTTGGTGCAGGGTTGTATCCAAGGCAGACCCGGACGGCATATCCACGTTGACATAAAACATCCGTATGGGATCAAAGGCAAAGAATTGCAAGCGAACAGCACCGCTGGCAACAGCGCCTCCCGCCAGCACGAAACTCAACAGAGTAAAGCCCAAGAAGCGTTTAGGGCGACGCATCACATACAACAATAGCCAGGAATATTTCAATCTTATCCAATGCGTGAAACGGGTACGCTGAGCTTGCAGGCGCGATGGACGATTGAAATCCATACGCAGAGAGACCACATGCGTCGGTAACATCCAGTAGGCTTCCAGTAGACTGATCAGCAATGCCAGACTCACCACGAACGGAATCACGAACATGAATTTACCGACGATACCTGGCAACAGCATTAAGGGTAAAAATGCGGCCAATGTCGTCAGCACCGATGAAGTAACCGGTGCGAACACCTCATGTAACGCATCGACGGCTGCATTGATTCCCTGTGCACCGCGTTGCATCCGATAGTAAATAGCCTCGACCACCACCACCGCGTCGTCCACTAGCATACCGAGCGCGATCACTACCCCGAGCAACACCGAAATATTCAACGTGAAGCCGGTCATATTAAGCACCCAGAAGGTACCTGCCAATGAAAAGGGAATGCCGATACCAATGAGCAATGCGATGCGGCTACCCAGAAACACCCAGCTGACCAGAATCACCAGCGCAAGACCAATAGCGGCATTGCGCTCCATGACGTCGATGGCCTCGCGCGTCGGCACGGTCTGGTCATCGGCCAGCACCAGCTCGATGCCCTGCGACGCTAATAGCGCATTCTTTTCCTGAATGTAGGCATTAAGGTGCGTAACTAGATCGATCGTATTGGTATAGCTTTTCTTATTGACCGACAGCATTACTGCAGGACGTCCCGCATAGCTGATCAGCTGTGCCGGAGTTTCCCGCCCACGCGCCACCTGGGCCACACTGTCGAGGTGTATTTTTGCCTGCAGATCAGACGCCGGACTTACAAATAAATTGGCCAGATATTCAGGATCACTGTCGGTACCGAGCAACCGGACTAGCCAATCCTGCGCACCAACATGCGCTTTCCCCGCTGAGGTATCGCGGAACCAGCCACCCACCGCATTAACAACATCAATAGCCGTCAGTCCGCGTGATTGGAGTCGCTGCGGGTCGAAATCAACCTGAAGTTCTGGATCATGCATACCAGCAGCAAACAGGCTATCCACGCCAGATATGCGTTCAAGATCGTCCTTGATGCCACGTGCGGTATAACGCAAGGTCTCGTCATTGGCTGAACCCGTGACCAGTACGATGGCAGTTGGAAAACCGTTCGAGGTGGTGATTTCCAAAATCTTGGGGTCCTCGACCTCCTCTGGTAGCTCTTCAGAAGCCTTATTCTGTACTTCTCGTCGTAGGTCATTAACGCGTTTGTCGAACGTAATCGATGGGATATCGCGGAATCGAATCAGGATACTGGAAACATCCTCGCGACTGTTGCTGACGATAAACTTGATATCAGATACGGTACGAATGGCATCTTCAAGTGGCTTGGTAACACGCCGTTCGATGTCCTCCGCTGATGCGCCCGGCATAACGGCGGTAACATTCACCCAATTGAAATTGATTTCCGGATCGCGTTCACGCGGTAACGCCAGATAGGAGAGCAAGCCCACCAATAGCACAACCGCGAAAGTGACATTGGCGAAGGGGTGATTCGCCAGGAGCTTGGCAAGAAAACCGTTCATGGCTTCAGGCTAATACCTTGGCCATCCTGCAAACTAAAACGGCCATCCACAATAATGCGGGTAGCAGGTGGCATACTAATCGGCACCGGTCGTCCTTCCTGTGCATCCTCCAACACCACGAAACGTGCCTTGTCATGCTCAGCGACAAAAACACCCAGTTTTCCGTTGCGGCGACTGATCAAATCAGCCGGCAATAATGATTCCATAGCTCGCCAAACTATGCGGCCCTCCGTACCCGGCGGCGCGCTGTCACCCGTGAAGGCCAAGCGAGCCTCGCGGGTACGTGTAGCAGAATCGATAGCTGGTGAGAGACGCAGCAGGCGTAGCGGGTAACTCTGACGTGGTGCCGCGAAGGTTATCGAATTAGCGGACTCCAGCAAAGCACCATCTTTAGGCTGCACCTGCGCAGAAACTTCTATGTGTGCAACATCGATCACCGACAACAACGGAGTTCCCGGCACAGCGAGTTCGCCTAAATGTGCGCTGCGCTCTTTGATAATGGCGCGGAAAGGTGCCGTTACTCGGCATTTCGCCATATCGCGGCGCGCGCTATCGACCTGTGCCTGCGCGCCGGCCAACTCGGCCTGCAGGACTAACAATTCGGTCTCACGCTGTATCACGGTATCTTCCGAGGCGAATTTCTTGGTGTAAAGATCACGCGCCCTTTTAAGCTGAAACTCGGCCAGCTTGATGCGCACCTGCACTGACTGTAACGCGGCCGTGCTACGTTTCAGCGCCAACTCATAATCGCGCGGGTCGAGTTGCAGCAACAAAGCATCCGCATCAACGACCTCACCGACCTGCACCGGTATTGTCTCTATGACCGCAGTGACTTCGGCGGAAAGACGACTTTCGTTCAGGCTGATCGCCGAGGCCGGTGCCTCACGCTCGGCCTGTACAACCAGCTCACTCAAAACTTGCACACTGACTGCCGTAGACTGTGGCGGAACATCCGCCGCGGAGCTGATTGAGCAAACACCTGCGATGGTCAATAGAAACAACCAATGTAAAGGATACCTAAACACAGTTACTCCAGGGTTTATGGTTTGTAATAGTGCCCACTCTACAGGCTGCGGACGGGTATTTCACACTTACAGTGACACATTAAGACGGATTAATAGTCTTACAATAGGACGTTCTACGCTGACCTTTATTCTGGCCGTCGCGCATACGCCGCATCGAACAACTGCTCCAGATTCTGATCCACACCGCGCACCCGATCGATTACGGCCTTGGCCCAATCGAAATATTCCTGACGGCGCTCTAGCGACCAGCCTGCCGGCGGGTGATCCGCCATGTCCCGCAGGTTAGCGATCTTATCTGCCAACTTTACGCGCTTGGCCTGATCGCTCGCCTGGGCGGCGTGTTCGATCTGCAGCCGTTTGCGTTCCTCCTTAGGCAGCGCCTGATCATCACTGACAGCCATGACAATAGCGGCGATCTGCGCACCAAACTCCGAAGTTAGTTCCTGCGGTACGGTATCGGTATCTTCCAGTGTGTCGTGCAACAATGCACCGCAGATAATATCAATATCGGTTACATACCCTTCATTACAGAGAATGCTCGCCAAGGCGATCGGATGATT
>JBGSOE010000445.1:0-5436 GCA_041739295.1 Thiohalobacterales bacterium
GCTATATCCTTCACCGGCATCGCGATTTGGGAGATACGCTGGACGCCAGAAGGTCCGCGGCTCGCTCATAACTGGGTCGAGCGCAGCGCTTGGGAACTGTATCAGCAACTGAAGGCTGCGCCCCGGCCGTGAAATCCGCCATGCATGACACGCGCGCAATAGTCCTTGATCCGCTTCGCGCGCCCAAGCTATAGCTGTCCGCTCGCTTGGCCGGGAACGGAACGCCCCGTTCGTCTAGTGGCCCAGGACGCTGGCCTCTCACGCCGGTAACAGGGGTTCGAATCCCCTAGGGAGCGCCATATAAAAGCAGGTGCTAGGGACGAGGTACCAGGTTCTAGGGAAATCTTGCACCTTCATCCCCCTCGGCCCTAGTACCTAGTACCTCTTCCCTGATTTTCAGTAACTCGCTGCTTCGCCTAACTCACGCATCACTTCGTTCAGTGACGCCTCGCGGTAATCTGTCAGACAAACCAGATTGCCGACGCTGCAGACCGCGACACCTTCGCCACGCACAATCCAGCCGCGCGGCGGGGTCCAGCCGCGGATCTGTGTGAACATGGACAATTGATCGGCATTACCCTGGACCATGCGTTTGTATTCGTGCGCGAAGTGCGCCAGCCGTGCCATACCCTCTTCATCCAGCATGCCATAACCTTCCACCAGACTACCGTCGTCGCGGAACAGGCAGATGACCTGAACACCATCAAGAGCCAACAATCGCTTGATCATGGCCCGTTACCCTGCCAGCGCCGCATAGGCCCGCTCATAATCCACCTGATCATTAGTCATGACGACGCCGCAGTTCTCAGTCGCCACGGCGGTCCATTCAAAACCGACCATAGTGAAGCCTTGAATGGGATAGAAGCCCTGCGCACCGGTCATCTTTTCCCAACCGCGCGCCTGCATAGCGGCGATGGCGATATTGGCCACACAGACATGGCTGAGCAGATCCAGCGCGTCAGCATTCAGATTGCTGCCGTCGGCAATTTTGTGTTGCCCAAGCTCGCCTCGATCGGAAAACTCAAAGGCGGCCAGCGCACCGGGCAGACTCATCAGTTTATTCAGGTCAGTCATGATCATCCTCCGGATGGTTCTAGGTTCTTGGTTCTAGGTGCTAGGGCCGAGGTTCTAGGTTCTAGGGTTGAGGTGGAGGAAGAAGGTTTTACCTCGGCCCTAGTACCTCGGCCCTAGCGCCTGGTTTTAAATCAAATCCTGCGGTTCGTCGGCAAGACGCGCACGCAATGCAGTCATAATGGTATTGAGTGAACACTTGCTGTTGTCCAGAAAGCAGAACACATTGGCCATCGTGCAGACGGTGAACTGCGGCCCGCGCACCACCCAGCCACCGGCCGGCGCAACGTGACTATCAGGATGCATGCTCGCCATCATATCGGTCTGCATATGCACGCCCATGGTTGTGGCGCGACACATGATGGACGCCATGCGTGCCTGCTCTTCACTGATCTGGCCTTTATAGGAGAAACGATCGCCACGATAGGAGTATTCGCCGGCAGCGAACACCCCATCCATCGCAGCCAATTCGGCAATCAACGACATAGCCAATACCTCCTACCCATCCGTTGTAATTGTAGTTGTGATCTAAGGAACCTCTGATGAATTACTCAACCGTCATTCCGGCGAATGCCGGAATCCATGCGATTCAAAGCGCTTTGCGATTTTGTCCGGCAGGCGCCGGAATGACCAATTATTCAGAGTTCCCATAAGTAATAGAAGATTTAGCACATCTAGTAGATATATGTCACGGTTGCATCTGGACGGCTGATTCTGGTACCTATGCGGATGGAACCGCCACGGCAACAGCCCCGATGACCAGCACCCTCGACACCGCGCCGTTTTTGAAACGCCTCGCCGCCCTGTTTTATGACAGCCTGCTGCTGATAGCGCTGCTGATGCTGGCCACCGCCCTGGCCTTTTGGCTCAAAGGCGGGCCCGTGCCGGCGCATAGCCTGTTCTTTCGGCTCTATTTGCTGTTCGTGGGCGGTTTGTTCTTCGTCGGGTTCTGGGTATCTGGCGGACAGACACTGGGCATGCAGACCTGGCGCCTGCGCGTACAACGCCGCGATGGCCGGCCGCTGGGATTCTGGCAGGCGCTGTGGCGGTTCGTGCTGGCCGTGCCCTTGGTGGCATGTTTTGGAATTGGCTTGCTGTGGATGTTCATCGACCGCGAGCATCTGGCGCTGCACGATCGGCTGTCCGGCAGCACGGTGGTCATGCTGCCGAAGCCGAATCCAAAGAGCGTCGATGTCTAGTGCGTGGAACGGACAACGGGGACAGAGCTGAAGGTCTGTCCCCACTGAGCGGTACGTTACGTCAAGGATGCATGAATACCACCGGTGTGGGGACAGATCTTCAGCTCTGTCCCCGTCGTGGTTCCACTCAGCAAAACGAAGTCACCTTATGGTTCCACACAGCGGATAGAAACCACTGCACGGTACGTTACGCGCCTATTACCTGACTCGCCGCATCACCCATAAACCGCCACTGAAAAATATCAACGATGGCAGCAAGACACTGAAGAACGCCGACAATCCATATAACTGCCCAACCTGACTCAGGGTGCGATTCAACAAGAAGAACGCGACGCCGAGCATCACTCCCCACAGCAGGCGCTGACCAGTACCGGCGCCACGCAGCGGGCCGAACACGAAGGGAATGGAAAGGAACAGCATCACCAGACCGGAAATCGGCGCCAGTACACGGCGCCAGAAGGCGAGGTCGTAGCGCGATGCATCCAGCTCATTGTCATGCATATACTGGCTGTATTTATAGAGATCACGCGCCGACAGAATGTTTGGATCAATCGTCACTACATTAAGCAATTTGGGACTCAGCAGGCTGGGCCAGTCCAGCGTATTGGCCAGTGTCACGGTGAGTGAATGCCCCTGAATTTCACCACGCTGCACCCCCTGCAAGCGCCAGCCATCGACCACATGCGTAGCACTCTTGGCGCGCATTGCTGAACTCAGCCCGCCCTTCTTGTCCAACTCAAACACCTGCGCATTGGCCAATTGCCCATCAGGCAGGACCTGCCCGACATTAATGATGTAGCGGCCATCACGCGCCCATAAACCATGTTCGCTACGCAGTGTCGCAGTGCCCGAGATCGCCAATGAACGGCGTTGATCCGCCTGTAGCTCCGCCCAAGGTGCAACCCATTCGCCAATCACCGCGGCAGCAACCAATATGATCAATCCGGCCTTGAGAACACTCAGGGCAATACGCAATACCGAGACGCCTGCGGCGCGCATGGCGATCAGTTCACTACCGGAAGCGAGCGTACCCAGACTCAGCAGACTGCCGAGCAGCGCCGCCATCGGAAAAATTTCGTGGATACGTCCGGGCGCGACCAGACCGACATAGATCAACACATCCTTAAGTCCATAAGTACCTTTGCCGATGTCGTGCACTTCCTGGACGAAGATGAAAAACAGATCGACCGCGAGCAGGATGAACAGCGCCAACAGCGTGCCGGCAATCACGGTTTGACCGAGATAACGATCAAGAATCTTCACGCTGTTCTCCGTGGCGCGGGCATGCGCGCAAAATAGAACAACGCGAAGGTGACAAGTAGCGGCAGAATATGCACCCACCAGATCCCCGGTAATATCCCAACGGCGCCCTTCTCTACCCAAACCTGCGCCGTGCCCAGCAGGTTGTAGTACACAATGAAAATCAGGACCGCGACGAACAGTTTGCCAAAACGCCCCTTACGCGGCGTGGTTCGACTGAGCGGCACGGCCAACAGCACCAGGCATATCGCGGCGATCGGCAACGACAGCCGCCATTGCAGCTCAGCGATATCGCCTCGATCCTGCGAACCCCAGAGACGCTCACTGGGAATAGTGTCGCGTTTGCCGCTCGGATTGAGCACCTCAACGGATTCCAGCCGCACACCATGACGGCTGAACTGCAGAATGCGAAACACCTCATCACCCGGGAACCCCTGGTAACGAAAACCCTCTTCCATCACCAGAAAACGGTCGCCGGTCCCCGCATCCCGTGCCGGATGAGCGCGCTGGGCGGTCAGCAATGTCTGCTCGCCATCCCGACTATCGCGCACGAACAGCTGCTCGAGATGTTCGTGATCGGGTGAGACTCGCTCGGCATAGAAGACCATATTGCCATCAGCAGACTCGTGGAACCGGCCAGCCGTAATCACCGTTATGTCGTTCGCGCCCTCAGCTCGCGCACGCAATTCGTAGCCCAATGCTGCGGTGCGCGGCGCCACGAACAGTGCAATCACCGCGATCATAACGCCGACCAGAATCGCCAGCCCAAGCAAGGGCCGGTACAACTGAGGGGGGCCAACGCCGCAGGCGCCCAGCGCCGCCATCTCGCTGTCCTTGTATAGTCGGCCGAGCGCCAGCAGCACGCCGAGATAGAGCGTCAACGGCAGTAACACCACCAGATAGTCTACGGATTTGAGGCCCAGCAAGGTGAAAATCACACCCGCGGGCAAATCGCCAGCAGCAGCCTCGCTCAGATACCGTGCCAGTCGATTACTGAGCACAATCACCCACAGCACCAGGGTCACGGCCACCCAATTCAGCAAGACTTCCTTCAATAGGTAACGATCAATGACCCGCAGCATAGTGACCTAATAGTGATCGAGCCCACTCTGGCACCCGCAGCAGCGATATGCCGAGCGGCCCGCAAATGAAAAAGGAATTCGTTTAAAGTACACTTGCGCGCGATTACAGCGCTCGCCGCAGTACGGCGCAGTTAACCTACCTTATACAACCAAGCGCTGCAATTATAACCCGAATCACGGCCTGCGATCGTTACGCGCCGACCAGCACAGGAGCAACACATGGAATTCAACGTCACCAGCGGCAACCCGGAGAAACAGCGCAGCGGCTGCCTTGTCATCGGCGTATTCGAGGCGCGGAAATTATCCGCGGCTGGCAAGGAACTGGACCAGGCCAGCGGCGGTTTTCTCACTGAACTGCTGCATCGCGGTGATATCGAAGGCCGCGTCGGTCAGACCTTGCTGGTACACAATGTACCCAAGACCGCCTGCGATCGTGTGCTGTTAGTAGGCTGCGGCAAAGAGCGCGAGTTCGACGTCAACATCTATCGCACAGTTGTGACCACCATCACCCGCACCCTGAATGGCACCGGCACCACCGACGCGGTCAGTTATCTCACCGATCTCAACCTCAAGGGGCGCGACAGTTATTGGAAGGTGCGCGACCACGTACAGACCGCCGCCGATGCGCTGTATGTCTTCGACCAGCTCAAGAGCACCAAAGACAAAATCCGTCGACCACTGAAGAAAATGACGCTGAGCGTATCCAGCCGCGCCGAACTCAGCGCCGGTGAACAGGGCGTCGCCGAGGGCCAGGCCATCGCTGCCGGCATGAAGCTGGCAAAAGATCTCGGTAATCTGCCGGGCAACATCTGCACCCCGACCTA
>JBGSOE010000487.1:0-2663 GCA_041739295.1 Thiohalobacterales bacterium
CCACCGTGTTCGCGCGGCGGCACGGTGCGCGCGCCTTCTTTTGCAGCCGCCTCGGCGGCGGCGCCTTTCATGCGTCCCATCAATGCGGTGTCTGCATAAGGCAGTGCCGCCAGCGGCGGCACACGATCCGGATCGGTCGCGACCAATGCACCTTCGCGCTTGTTCCACTCTGCCAACAATTCTTTAGAAGGCAGGCAACCGATCAGGCCAGGGTGCATGATGCCCGGGAAACTGACATTGGGTATGTGCCGTGAACTGGCGTAGATACCGCTGAAGTCCCAACAGGCCTTGCGCGCATCCGGATAGTGCTCGGTCAGGAAACCGCCGCCGTTCTCTTTGGCGAACAGACCGGTGAAACCCCACTCCGATCCGGCCAGTGTTCCGACATCGAGAATATCAACCACCAGCAGATCGCCGGGTTCCGCACCTTCTACACCGATCGGCCCGCTCAGGTAGTGCACCTTGGTCAGATCCACATCGCGGATGTCATTCGCACTGTCATCGTTTCCGATCTGACCACCGGTCCAGTCGATACATTCGACCCGGAACTCGGCGCCTGGTTTGACCACCGCCACCATCGGGATATCGGGATGCCAGCGATTGTGCAGCACATCGGCCTGCTCTTCCGGCGTCTTGTTCAGGTCGACTTTGATAAGCGTTTCAAGCATTGCAGTTCTCCACACGGATGAAATGAAACAATCTGACAGTCACCGCAGAGCTCACTTGCGGAGACCAGGTTTGCCGGCTGGCCTCCGCAAGATCACTCACCCTCCCGCGGCAATTGAACTCGTTAAAGATTCAAAGATCGAAGCCGTGGATACCGGCCTGCATCTCGAACCCTGGGGTCTGGTCATCTCCACCCTGATCGAACACGCGGACACCACGCTGGCTGCGTGATGCAGCAGCATCCATCGACCTGGCACAGTCACCTACTGGTCCGAGCGCGGCGTGGAGACGATCTTCCGGAGGAAATGTCACCGCGCGGCGTTGCGCGGATAAGTATTGAAGCTTGGCCGCTTGACTGAGCAGTGCTGTCGGCACCTGTTCTACATCGTAACGAGTGCGATACCTTGAATCGTTCATTCAACAAACGCCTCCAGTGAAGGTTCTGATGAAGAAATAGTCACTCCCGACTCCAGTGCAGAATGACTGCAGCATCTATACGCCCTTTGCTACAGATGTACAGCAACTGCCGTGCCACTCTCACTAACAGATGAAAAAACACGCAGTTAACATCGGGCATGCGACTGGCATTTAACCCTGCTGATTACAGTTGGTGCATAAACAGACGTAACGTAACAGCACATGCACAGACACCGTGCAACTGCGACTGCGGTTGCGTGCTATACCAAGGCACAGACTGTGATCACGACTAAATACTGTTGATAGGAGAAAACTTCGCAGCGATGGCGAACGGAAATTTCTCTGGTCAAGGTACAGCAATCATCATTTAATGCATCGAGCCTCAACCAACCTGAATATTTATCTGATTGGTCGAGTCCGCGACATACGCCATGTCGTACAGCATTGGCCTCAACGAGGGATTACATATCAATGCGCATCACCAGTCTCTATCGATACCCGGTCAAGGGCCTCAGTCCCGAGCGCCTGCCGTCCGTGCGCGTAGCCAGTGGTGAAGGTTTTCCACTGGATCGCATATATGCATTGTTGCGTACGGATGCGGCCTTCCATCCCGCTGCACCCACCTGGCTGGCGAAGGCGAACTTCGTGATGCTCATGCTCCACGAACAGATCGCCGGTCTGAAAACCCATTACTCGGAGCATGACAAGACACTGCACATCCAGACACCGGATGGCCGAGCCATGGCCTTCTTGCTTGACATAACCTCGGGACGGACGGCACTGGAGCAATTCATGCTCGAATTCATACCCAAGCGCCGGAACGGCCCACTGCGTCTTGTTGAGGCGCAGGGCCATCAGTTCACCGACAAAGCCGCGAAATACATCTCGCTCATCAACCTGGCAAGCCTGCGCGAATTGGAGCGGCGATGGGGACAGAGTCTCGATCCGCTGCGCTTTCGTGCCAACGTCTACATCGAAGATGCCGAACCGTTCAGCGAATTGGACTGGGTTGGACGAGAGGTCCTGCTGGGGAACGTGCACACAGTGGCCATGCAACGCAACGGTCGCTGCGCGGCAACCAACGTCAACCCGGACACGGGCATACGTGATCGTGATATCCCCGGCCAGCTACGAGCCACCTTTGGCCACAAGGATCTGGGTATTTATCTGCGCGTCATTAACGGTGGTTGGCTACGAGAAGGTGATCCGATAACAGTGCAGTCTACCGAGGCAATGCCGAAGCCAGCCGATACTGCCACTGGCAATGCAACCGGTATTGCCGCTGGGCAGTTGATCTGTACCGCCTGCTACTACCTCTTTGACCCGCGCATATTGCATACGGCCTGGTCCAGACCAGAGGATCTTCCGGATAGCTGGCGCTGTCCGGATTGTGGTGCAACACGCGACACGGTCATTCCCGCGGCGACACAGCAGGCCGCCAGCTCATAATCAAAGGCGGTCAGCAATTAAGGAACCTCTGATTAATTCGCTGAAGCGGCATCTGCCGCGTTGCAGCCGGGCTCAAAATACTCATTTACGCCGTGTAAACTCCGTTTGTTACTCGGTGCTACGCACCTCGC
>JBGSOE010000065.1:0-3126 GCA_041739295.1 Thiohalobacterales bacterium
GGTCAATTGTGTGAAACAGAAAAAAGAGGCCGAGGGCCTGGATCGTCCGACCTATCCCGGTGACCTTGGTAAGCGGATTTTCGACGGTGTCTCCAAGGAGGCCTGGCAGTTGTGGCTCAAGCAGCAGACCATGTTGCTGAACGAATACCGCCTGTCGCCGATCGATCCCAAGGCGCGCAAGTTTCTCGAAGAGCAGATGGACAAATATTTCTTCGGTGATGGTCAGGTGACGCCGCCGGATTTCAAGCCGCAGTAAGAGAAGTGCCTAGCCATGGAACAACACTGACTTGAACCTATAAACCGCATTTGCCACGGAATCACACGGAAAAACACGGATAAGATCATAAGCTTCACGCCGGCACCGCCATCACCTGCAAGGTTGTGAATAGTCGCTCCCGGAATGCACTGTGTTTCAGTGTCTTCCGTGTATTTCCGTGGCTGAAAAGATTTTTTAGGTTGAACGTAAAATGTAGGGCGGGTTAGGTGCGCTATCTGCGCCGTAACCCGCCAAGCGTGCCGTCAGGCACACCTTTACAAAGGCGTTGTGTTGCTGCGCAACGCCTGTCGGGTTACGCAAATTGCGCTAACCCGACCTACATTGAGCCTAATAAACCGCATTTGCCACGGAAGCACACGGAAAAACACGGATAAGATCATCAGCTTCACGCCGGCACTGCCATCACCCGCAAGGTGGTGAATAGTCGCTCCAGGAAGGTACTGTGTTTCAGTGTCTTCCGTGTGTTTCCGTGGCGGAAATGATTTTTTTAGGTTGAATCCAATTGTAAACCGGACCAGTGTGAAGTAGCCCGATTTAAGCAGCAGCTCATCCATTGTAATATTGCAGTGCTGCGTAACAAATCCTATCTGCAAATAAGAATATTCCGTGGATTCTGTGGCAAAATATAGCCTGGCTACATAACAACAATGATAGGAACAGGACTATGCGGGGCATCATTCTGGCGGGCGGTTCGGGGACGCGGTTGCATCCGCTCACCCAGGTGGTCAGCAAACAGCTGATGCCGGTGTATGACAAGCCGCTGATCTACTATCCACTGGCGACGCAGATGCTGGCGGGTATCCGCGATATCTTGCTGATCTCGACGCCGCATGATCTTCCGCATTTCCAGCGCTTGTTGGCAGATGGCAGCCATATTGGTCTGAACATCCAATATGCCGAGCAACCTAACCCTGGCGGTCTGGCGCAGGCGTTTTTGATTGGCGATAAATTCATCGGTAATAGTCCAAGTTCCCTGGTGCTCGGGGACAATATCTTCTATGGCCACGGTCTCGGCACCAATCTGCGCAAGGCCGCGCAGATGGATAAGGGCGCATCGGTCTTCGCCTACCGCGTGCGCGATCCGGAACGCTATGGTGTGGTGGAATTCGATGCGCAAGGCCGCGCCATCAGTATTGTGGAAAAACCCAAACAACCACGTTCACATTTCGCGGTGACCGGGCTGTATTTCTATGATGCGCAGGTGGTTGATATCGCCAAGGCCCTGAAGCCCTCGCCACGCGGTGAGCTGGAAATCACGGATGTGAATCGCGTCTATCTCGATCAAGGTGAGTTGCGCGTTGAGATCCTGGGGCGCGGTACGGCCTGGCTGGATACTGGAACACATGAATCCTTATTGCAGGCGGCGAACTTTATCGAGGCCATTGAGCAGCGCCAGGGTTTGAAGGTTGCCTGTATCGAGGAGATCGCCTTCCGCATGGGTTATATCTCGGCAGAACAGCTAGAGCGTCTGGCGCAACCCTTGGCGAAAAGTGGCTACGGTCGGTACCTGCTGGATGTGCTTGAAGAAAGCCGGTCGGCTTTATGAAGGTTATTCCCACGGAGTTGCCGGAAGTCCTGATCATCGAGCCGACTGTGCACGGTGACGCGCGGGGGTTTTTCCAGGAAACGTACCACGCCGACAGATACGCCGAGTTGGGTATCCGACTGCCGTTCGTGCAGGACAATCATTCGCGTTCGGGCGCCGGCATTCTGCGTGGACTCCATTATCAGCTCAAACATCCGCAGGGGAAGCTGGTACGGGTGACTCAGGGTGTCGCATTCGATGTGGCTGTGGATATCCGCAAGGGCTCGCCCAATTTTGGTCGCTGGGTCGGTGTGACCTTGTCCGAAGAAAATTTCCGGCAACTGTATGTGCCGCCCGGTTTCGCGCATGGGTTCTGCTCGCTCAGCGAGCGTGTCGACTTCCTGTATAAATGCACCGATTATTATCATCCCGAGGATGAGCAGGGTGTGCTCTGGAACGACCCCGATCTCGCGATTGCCTGGCCGGAGATCGGTAGTGACTATCGCTTGTCAGACAAAGATCAGCGTAACCGTCGGTTGTGTGAGCTGGATGCCGAGCTGCCGATCTATACGGGGGCAGCATGAAGGGCGGTGCCCTACTCGATGTAGGGTGGGTTAGGCATGCAATGTGTGCCGTAACCCACCACCCGTGCCGTCAGGCACTCATTAGCAAATGCGTTGTGTTACTACGCAACGCTCGGTGGGTTACGCGCAAAGCGCTAACCCACCCTACATGTCTCGCTACCGCACGGCCGGTCTTTGTGAGGCAGGCATGAAAGTACTCGTGACCGGTGGTGACGGGCAACTGGGTACCGAGCTGTGCCGCTGTCTTGAAGCGGCCGGTCATGCAGCCATCGCCTTCACGCAGCAGGATGCTGATTTCACTCAGACCGATCTATTACGCACAGCTATTGCAGATAAGCGCGCCGACTGGGTCATAAACTGCGCCGCGCATACCCAGGTCGATAAGGCGGAGTCCGAGTCTGAGTTGGCGTTTGCCATCAATCGTGATGGCGCGCGTGCGGTAGCCGAGGCCGTGGCCAGCTATGGTGGGCGCCTACTGCATCTCTCCACCGACTTCATTTTCGATGGCACACAATCTCATCCCTACCGCGAAGATGACTCGCCCAACCCGTTGGGTGTCTACGGACAATCGAAGTGGGAAGGTGAGCAGGCGGTATGTGCTGTGTTGCCGAATGCCATCGTCGTGCGGACGGCCTGGGTGCACGGCGCGCACGGCCACAATTTTGTGAAGACCATGCTGCGACTGGCTGCCGAGCGTGACGAACTGAACGTGGTCGATGATCAGATCGGCACACCCAGTT
>JBGSOE010000081.1:0-2936 GCA_041739295.1 Thiohalobacterales bacterium
TTCGCCACCCTCTCCCCAACCCTCTCCCGCCCCGGCGGGAGAGAGGGCTATCCCGGATTTTACTTAAGCCCAATACCAAAAGAGCTGGCCACGGAACCCACGGAAGGGCACGGAAATGACCATAGAAAAAAGCCTTTTTCAGTGTGCTTCCGTGGCTAGATGTATAACGCTGCCAAGTTATTTTAGAGGCTAAGTAAATGTATCCCCTCTCCCCGCTTGCGGGGAGAGGGTTAGGGAGAGGGGAGTTTGTGCCATCCCAACTGGTAATGATCATTCCGGCGTGCGCCGGAATGACGGAGTAATCTGAGCGCGATCCTACCCCTGCAGCCTTCCACAGCTTCGGCTACAATACGCGGCCTCGCGCAACGCCTCAGGGATCCGCATCACTATGACCGTCCGTACCCGTTTCGCCCCCAGTCCGACTGGCTACCTGCACATCGGCGGCGCCCGCACCGCGCTGTTTTCCTGGCTGTATGCCCGTAAGCACGGTGGCCAGTTCATCCTGCGTATCGAAGACACCGACCTGGAACGGTCCACCGAGGAATCTGTCAACGCCATTCTGGAAGGTATGACCTGGCTGGGATTGGAGTACGACGAAGGTCCGTTCTATCAGACCAAGCGTTTCGACCGCTACGCAGTGATCATCGAGCAGCTGATCGATACCGGGCATGCCTACAAGTGCTATTGCAGCAAAGAGCGTCTGGAAAAGCTGCGCGAAGACCAGATGGCGAACAAGGAAAAGCCGCGTTACGATGGCCACTGTCGCAACGGCGCTACGCCGCCCAACGCCGATGCGCCCTATGTAATTCGGTTCCGTAATCCACAGGACGGTGAGGTAGTCGTCGACGACCTGATTCGCGGCCGCGTGGTATTCCAGAATACGGAACTTGACGATCTCATCATCGCGCGTACGGACGGCACGCCTACTTATAATCTCACAGTGGTTGTCGATGACGCTGACATGGATATTACACATGTCATCCGTGGTGATGATCATCTCAACAACACGCCGCGCCAGATCAATATTCTGCGTGCCCTGGGCGTGGAGCCGCCGGCATATTCGCATGTGCCAATGATCCTGGGCGCGGATGGCAAACGCCTGTCCAAGCGTCACGGTGCCGTGAGTGTGATGCAATATCGCGAAGAAGGTTTCCTGCCGGAAGCACTGCTGAATTATCTGGCCCGCCTGGGTTGGTCGCACGGCGATCAGGAAATATTTTCCATTGATGAGATGATTGAATTGTTCGATGTGAAAGACGTGAACAAGTCGGCCTCCAGTTTCAATCCCGATAAGTTGTTATGGCTGAGCCAGCATTACATCAAAGACAGTGATCCACTGCATGTTGCGCGGCATCTGAGTTATCACCTGGGACGTCTCAATATCGACCCGGCGCCAGCACCGGAGTTGTCCGAGGTGGTCAAAGCACAGCGTGAACGTGCCAAGACGCTAGTCGAGATGGCCGCCAACAGTACCTATTTCTACCAAGACTTCGAACAATATGACGAGAAGGCTGCGCAGAAGAATCTGACGGCTGCTGCGCGTCCGGCATTGGCGCAATTGCGCGAGCGTCTCGCCGCCCTCACAGACTGGCAGCCGGAATTAATCCATCAAGCGGTGTTGGATACAGCGGAAGCGCTCGGCGAAAAACTCGGCAAGGTTGCACAGCCGCTGCGTGTCGCCATGTCCGGTGGGACAGTGTCACCGCCCATTGATGTCACGGTGCATCTGATTGGACGTGAACGTACCTTGGCAAGATTGGATAAGGCCCTGGCTTACATCGATACCGCTGTCAGCGCGTAAGCCTGCTGCTGTGCCAGGCAGCGCGCCCTGTGGTCGGCAGGCGTATGGTCGTCAATAATTTGTCGTGGCGCGTATGCGCAGCGTATATAGGGTCAGGGCTTGTCTGCAGCCGGTGAATTTTGAGCTACCCTTGTGTGAGCGTCGCAAGCTGGAGAGCCAACTTGAGCATCAACACCGGAAAATCCCACAACAGTCCGCAGATCGACAGCATTAAGGCCGGTCAGTGGGCTGCTCAGCCAGCGCAGCATCCGCTGCCGGTTACCCTGGGCTGCGCCGAGCAGCTCATCGATCAATATCTTGCCTTAGGTATTACCCGCACCGAGGCGGAACGTCTGCTTCAACTGAGCTGTTCAGCTTTGAATGTCACATTGGAGGATATCGATGGCCGTGCCTTTTCCGCTGCACCGGTTGCCGATCAAGTCTCCATCCTGTTGCCGCGCCTGGACATCGACAAGTTGGCCGATCTTGTTGGAATCAGTAGGGCACAGGTGCAGAGTGCTGTGGCCATGTTGACGTTGGAATATGTATTGAAAGTGCATTTTCCAGCATGACATGCTGACAGTGTATTTTCCCGCGGGTTCCTAAATGTAATATTCTGTAACACTGCAATGTCAACGGGTTGTCTGCTATGGTAGGCATTGTTAAAGTCAACAGGTGGATATTGCCTGGGCATCCAGACCGGCACGGTAGTTAAGCATTCCGGGCATTCCGTATTATTCATTAATAAACTATCCAATAGCGTCGAGGGAAAGTTCCATGAATCCAGTCAAGCTTGTCATACTATGTTCAGTTTTAGCGCTAGCGGGCTGCAGCGACAAGGACGATGCGGACACCGCTAAATCTGAAGGCTCACTGCTCGATCAGGCCAAGGAAATGACCAGCAGCGCCGCCGACAGCGCGAAGCAGGCCGCTACTGATGCGGGTGATGCGACCAGTAACGCAGTTGATAGCGTGCAGGAAGGTGCGGTGGTTGCTGCTGATCAGGCGAGTGACGCGATGGACTCCGGCATGGCGGCGACTGGTGATGCAGTGGATTCAGCCGCCGATACGGTAAGCAACACCGCAGATGCCGCTGATGCAATGGCTACGGAGGCTGCTGATGCAACTGCCGATGCCGCTAGTTCAGCGATGGATG
>JBGSOE010000142.1:0-5927 GCA_041739295.1 Thiohalobacterales bacterium
GGCGGCGCCAAGACCGAACAGCATGCCACCGAGTAAACCTGTCCACAGCGGACCACTCGCTTCAGGCACGGGAAAACGTTCCGGAAAAAAATAGGTCGCGGGTACGGTCAACAACATTGCCCAGAGCACCGCGCGTGCAAAGCCACCGAGCATGTCGAAGCGCCTCCCCTCCAACACATCCGCCACGGCCCGTACCGTGCACAGACTCGCACGGTGCGAGGCATAGCCCAGATAGGCCACCAGCGACACTGCGCACAGCATCCATAGATCAGACTTCACGATTTCGAATTCAGTCATTATGTTATTAATCCGTCGCGCGGCCTTATTCCTAATCGTCACTGGCGAATATCAGCCTGTAAGGCTGAACAGCAGTTTGTCGTAGGACTGGACGAACAGGGTCACGTCGGCATCCAGTGGCTGGTCTGTCACCCCATCCTGATATTGCCTGCCATAGGATGATTGGTCGTAGTACAAGGGTATTCCTGACAGATCATTCATCCTGAATACCCGGTGCCTGCCTGTCGGGCGGCATACCAGCCAGAATTATGGCTGCAGTGGGAACTGTAAGGATTAGCGTGCCTATGCGACTAATTGACATAGCTGCACTCCGACTTAATCAGAGGTTCCTCAAGATTTATCCATGACTGCATCGACGCTTCCTGATTGACACATACGAATAACCATTGAGTAGTGAAACGGGTCCGCAGACAACACCGCATCGAATAATCAACGTACAGCCGCCGGAGAAATCATGGATTCCTGGTTCGCAAAAATATTCATCACGGCATTCGTGTTGATCGGTACCCTCTCATTGTTATGGCCGCCGGTGCTCTGGTCGTTGATCATCGTCGCCCCGCTCACCGCCATAGGCATCTACGACCGTATCCAACACAAACACTCTCTATGGCGAAATTTCCCCCTGCTTGGACGCGGGCGATGGATTATGGAGACCATTCGTCCTTATGTACGTCAGTATTTCGTGGAGTCGGACACCGATGGTGCGCCTATCAATCGGATGTTTCGCAATATCGTCTATCAGCGCGCGAAAAACGAACTCGATACAGTCCCCTATGGAACCATGATCGACACCTACCGCACCGGCTACGAATGGATGGGCCACTCACTCGCAGCCATTCATGTCTCCAAGGTGGACGCGGATTTACGCATCCATGTCGGGGGGCCTGACTGCAAGCAGCCCTATCAGGCCAGCATTCTGAATATATCGGCAATGAGTTTCGGGGCACTGAGCAAGAATGCTATTTTGGCACTGAACAAGGGTGCGAAACTCGGTGGTTTCGCCCACAACACAGGTGAGGGGGGCATCAGTCCTTATCATCTCGAACACGGCGGCGACTTGATCTGGCAGATCGGCACGGGTTATTTCGGCTGCCGCGACATCAAAGGCAATTTTTCCGCCGAGGCGTTCCAAAAAAATGCCGCACTTGACGCCGTGCGCATGATTGAAATCAAGCTGTCCCAGGGTGCAAAGCCGGGCCATGGCGGCATCCTCCCGGGCGAGAAGAACAGCCCGGAAATTGCCCGTATACGCGGCGTCGAGCCCGGGACTCAGGTAGATTCTCCCGCCACCCACAGCAGCTTCGATTCACCTTTGGGGCTGATAAGCTTCATCGCGCAATTACGCGAACTGTCGGCAGGCAAGCCCATCGGGTTCAAGCTTGCCATCGGGCGAAAAAGTGAATTCATCGCCATCTGCAAAGCCATGGTGGAGACCGGCATCACGCCCGATTTCATCACTGTGGACGGTGGTGAGGGTGGCACCGGTGCGGCACCCCTTGAGTATTCCAACTCCATCGGTATGCCATTGCGCGAGGCACTGACCTTTGTCGTTGACTGCCTGACGGGCTATGGACTGCGCCAGCAGGTGCGAATCATCGCGTCCGGCAAGATCTTCACAGGATTTCACATGGTCAAGAACCTGGCACTCGGTGCGGATATGTGTAACAGCGCACGCGGTATGATGCTGGCGCTGGGCTGTGTGCATTCGCTGACGTGCCACAACAATCGCTGCCCCTCCGGCGTCGCGACCCAGGATCCCAAGCTCTACCGCGGCCTGGTGGTTGATGAAAAGGCCCCTCGTGTGGAGCAGTACCATGCCAAAACTGTGCACGCGACCGCCGAGATTATCGCCTCGGCGGGATTGCGGCATACCTCGAAGCTCAACCGCACTCACATCTATCGGCGTGTCAGTCAAAGTGAGATCCGACGTTACGATGAACTTTTCCCTTATGTCGAAACAGGCATGTTTCTGACGGATACGATACCGGATGCATTCAAGCTGTACGTACAGGAGGCCTCTTCCAATCAATTCATGCCGACCCAGTGCCTCACTCACCCCTGCTGATGCTCGATCAACCTACCTATCAGGACATTAGTCATTTATGTATGGAGCACTAAATGCCTCTCGGTTGAAGGAAGGCGTAGTACCGTATCGGCAGCGGGCTATCGTGCCACTCGTGACAAGGCGTTGGGTAAAACGATAACGCTAATAGCCGCCAAGGCTATGTTTTTTATATATACAATCATGATCTTACGTAATACTTCGACAGGCGAGGCATTAGTTATCTGAGCGGGATGACGATTTCGAACCGAGAGTTCGGGGAAGGACCCCAGTAGTTATCGAACTTCCGTTTGCATTCCATTGTCCCGCACCACACGCAATCAGAACGAAGCCGTCGTGGCCACCTCCACAACCGACTCAGTAAATTCTTTTGTAAGGATTCACCGGCCCCTGCGACTAACCTGGGCAGACTACAAGGTAGTGGAGGTCGAGGCGTTGCGATACGTACCCATCCAACAGAGGAGAGATCCGTGTCGATGGTCCGAAATTTTTCATATACAAGTGAGCTGCGCTATGGAAGTGCCGTGCTGTTGAAAACCCCACGTATCCACTACTTATCGGTGTATCGAGTTACCTTCTCGGCATCCCGTTTCGGTGGCTTACAACATTTATTCACTTAATCCACATTGAACCTCAAAGGAGAATCAATCATGTCTAGCCATAATACCGCTGGTGTCCTGTTGGCCGTGGCCGCTGCCGCTTTATTCAGTACCGCCTCTATCGCCACCGCCGCTGATGAGAGCACTGCAACCGATCAGGTCAAGTGTTCCGGTGTCAACGCCTGTAAGGGCATGTCGGAATGTGCCACCGCTTCGAGTTCCTGCAAGGGACACAATAGCTGCAAGGGTCAGGGTTGGATGAACATGAGCAAGACCGATTGCGATGCCAAGGGCGGCACGGTCATGGAAGACAATATGTAACGAAGTAACTCGGGAACCGGGTATCCACGTGGATACCCGGCTCATCTTCATCACAAGGACATTACACCATGCATGAACCCGCTACCGAGACTCGCCCCTTTCTAGGATACGGCCTTGGCCTGCGGCCCAATCACTACCTCGATGTCATCGAACAACACCCTGACGTCGATTGGTTCGAAGCACTGACCGAGAACTACCTGGTCCCTGGTGGAAAGCCGCTCTATTTCCTGGAGCAAGTGCGCGCAGATTATCCAGTGGTGTTGCACGGTGTCTCACTGTCGATCGGCGCCACTGAACCGCTCAACCTACATTACTTACAACAAGTAAAGAATCTGGCACAGCGTATCGACGCCGCGTGGATCTCGGACCACCTGTGCTGGACCAGTGCACACAATATTAATCTGCACGATCTGATGCCACTGCCCTACACCGAGGAGGCCATCCGTCATGTGGCCACGCGCGTTATGCAGGCGCAGGACATTCTGGGTCGGCAACTCTTGCTGGAGAACGTCTCCAGCTACGTGACCTACCGCGCCTCACAACTGAGCGAGTGGGAATTTCTCAGCGCCGTTGCCGAGGCCGCTGACTGCCTCATCCTGCTCGACATCAATAATATTCATGTAAGCGCCTTTAATCATGGCTTTGATCCTCATGATTATCTTAACGGTATAAATCCCAAGCGGGTGCGCCAGTTTCATCTCGCTGGCCATCAGAATCATGGCGATTACATCATCGACACACACGATGAATCGGTCATCGACGCGGTCTGGGCGCTCTATGCCGATGCACTTCGTCGCTTTGGCCCGGTATCGACCATGATCGAACGCGACGACAACATTCCACCACTCACAGAACTGATCGCCGAACTGAATCAAGCGCGCCACATCGGCACGCAGATCCTCAGTAGCGTAGATGCGGCATGACATACCTGTCACTGCGCGATCTTCAGACCTGTTTTCACGCTCATGTACTCCATGGCGATGACTGTATGTTCGTGCAAATTAGCGCCGACTCCCAATCCAATGCAGCGTCGCGACTGGCGATCTATGCGAACGCCTATCGGCTGCGTCTGATAGAGGCGTTGACGACAGACTTCACGGCGCTGCATACGCTTACCGGCGACGACCTTTTCGAGCGGATCTGCCGTGGCTATATCGATGCCAATCCCTCGACCCATTATTCGATCCGCTATTTCGGCAGTCATCTCAGTACATTCCTTGCGGACACATCGCCGTACCATGAAACCCCCGTGCTGGCGGAAATGGCGGCGCTAGAATGGGCGCTGACGCTGGCGTTCGATGCCGCGGACGATCCCGTATTGGATGAAACGGCGCTCGCCAGCCTTCCCGTCGCGGCCTGGCCAGGCATGCGAGTGCGTCTGCATGCATCGGTACAATGTCGAGTATTCCACTGGAACGCACCGGAGCTGTGGAGCGCCATAGATCGGCAGCACGCGCCGGAAGCGCCTGTTGCCTATTCAGAACCCCATACCTGGCTGATATGGCGTCGCGCGTTGCAGACCTATTTCCGGCCTCTGGAGGATACCGAAGCCTGGGCGTTAAATTGCCTGCGCGAAGGTGCCGATTTCGCTGCTCTGTGCAGCGGTCTGTGCGCGCGCGTCGAACCGTCACAGGTCGGTCTACAGGCCGCAAGCTACCTGAAAGGCTGGCTGCAAGCCGGTCTGGTGTCTGAAATTATTCTCTGATGGATAGAGCGGGGATATAAGGATTGGTTACTACTTCCACCCCCTCGATAAGTGAAACTCCAATCATCGCACGCCCACAGCACGTCCGATTTATTTGTCAGGATTGATTCGCTCGCTCGACTAACCATTGAGTGCAACACAACAGCGACTGTGAGCCAATAGCGAGGAGATCCAACATGTCTCAGTTCATGACCCAATTTCATGGTCCCTTATATGGGGTATTGCTGTGGCCACAGTGGGACGAGCTCACCGGGCTACTCGCCAGCCGCAACGATAGCAATTGGTACGTCTATTATGTCGGCGAATCCGTCCCCACCGCACCGCTGGCCACAGGTCAATTCCAGCATTTCCTGGACGAGATTGGTGAGTTACTGCGTCGCGATCACCAGGAGGAATACCTCGGGATCGTCTATGCCGACAACCTTGAAGAGCCCTCCTTCATCAAGATCTATGACCCCAACAATCTCGGCGCTTCCTGCGGCAGCAGTGGCACAAGGGTACTCCCGGGCTGGGTCATCAGCCGCACGGAACCGGTCGATTTGCACGCTGAATTTCCGAATCCTGGCGCAAGACGCCGCTGGTGGCAGGCCTTGTTTAATCGGAAAGGTGGCGTCCCCGCGACGCCTACTTCGAGCGGACACGCATGAACAGCGCCGTGGAAATTCATGGTAAACCGATTCACATCAAACTCAGTACTGCGGCAGCCGCAGCACTGAAGCTACGCACTACCCCGTTGCATGCCGAGATGCGACTCTTCTTCAGCTGCGCGGCACGTAAAGAGGTGCGATTCCACGAAGCGGATGACTCAGCTGATCAGGTTGCAGCTGCGCAAGGTCTTATGCTGCGCTTCAGCCCCATCGTTACCCGGGTTTGTACCTCGAGCGAAGCGGCTACATCTCCGCAACTCGAAGAGACTCCCGTCCAGAATCCCGCCGCCTTCGTC
>JBGSOE010000424.1:0-11791 GCA_041739295.1 Thiohalobacterales bacterium
ACCTTCGATGGGACCGAACTCGGAGACCAACCGGAAATCGATCGGCTTGAGGCGGTGGAAATAGCCGCTCATGAAGTTCGAGGAACCGCCCACACAGTTGCCGTTCCAGAAATTCAGATCGGAATGATAAGTCGGCGTTGCCTGCCAGTTGCCATCATCGTCCTCGCGTTCGACGACATGCGGTTCTTCACGCAGATTCGGTGTGTAGATATCGCGCAGACCGAAAGCCAATTCATCCTTGAAAAAATCCTGTTCCCGGTACCAGGGGCCTTTTTCCAATACCACCACGGAATAGCCTGCCTGCGCCAGGGTCAGAATCACTGGCCCGGCGCCGGCGCCGCTACCCACCACACAGACGTCGTAGTCGTAACTCATAGGAAATAACGCCGCTCACGCGGCGGCTGTGGGAAGCCCGGCCGATGTCCTAGCCATTGCCAGCCATTGCCTTTCGGATTGCCGCCATACACCGGATCCGTCAGCAACGCTTCGAAGATGTAACCGAGTATATTCGTGATCCACTCCCGTCCCTGCGGTGTTTTCTCATAGGCGCGCAATGCAGTTTCGCGCTCGGCCACATCCAGTCCGACAAACGGTCTGCGGAAATCTTGCTGTACCCGCTGTTCGAACGCGATCAGCCCAGCCGGGATCAGCGCGCGCGCGTCCGGGTCGATATACGGGTCCGACAACACGAAGTACAGGTAGGATGCCGCATTGATTTCGGCTGCGCCCGGTGCATGCACTTCGCTCGGAAACAGGTATCGCTGCACGGCATCGAGAGTCACCCACTGGATTTTGCTGAGCCCACCACCATCCAGCCCGGCTTTATCCAGCGCGGCGAGCGACACTGTCCACGGGGCCGCTGCGGAGATTCCCAGACCGGCGAGCCGCATCAGGAAGCGTCGCCTATTCATTGGCATCGCGCAGGGCCACGGCCTGCTCGGCGCTGACCGCCTCCAGCAGCCAGACCATCCATTGCGGTTGCAGATAACCGACTTTGACAATCAGTTCATTACCGTCAGCATCTAACACCACGGTACCAGGCCGCCCGGTACCGGCATAACGCCGGCCCAATTCCGAACGGTCCTTATCGTCGACACGCACCGCGATATAGTCGCGACCGATCCGATCGATCACCTGCGGGGCGCGATACGTCGTCGCGTCCATTTTCTTGCAGAACTGACACCAGTCGGCTGTCAGATCCAAGAACACTAATCGGTGTTCGCGCTGCGCCCGTTCGAGCACCGCGGGCGACCAAGGCACCCAGTCGACGCCCGCGCTTTCAGAATACAGCCCACCGTCCGACGCCAGCGCATACGCACCCAGCAACCACCACAAACACCACCCAAGCGAAACGCGCATTGCCAACTTCCTCGTGATGTACTGTCGAAGCTGAATCATTGACAGGTACTCCTTACCGGGCCACTGTTTGAGCACAGCGGAAGCCGATCGACCCATACACGGCATCCCCGCTTTGCGGCGGTTTCACGTTGCGGAAGGAACTGCGCAGGTTATCGTGATTCTCGTCCCAGGAGCCGCCGCGCACCACCCGCTGCCGGCCATCGACCGGGCCGGCAAGATTACCTTTGGCGTAGAGTTCGGTGATCGCCCCAGGGGCGTACCAGTTCATGGTCCATTCACCCGCGTTGCCGTGCATATCATACAAACCCAGTGCATTGGGCGCGCGGCTGCCGACGGGCCAGGTACGGTCCTCACCACAACCGTCGGGCTCGCCCGGCACCGAACCCGTGGTTTTGCCATCGTCCAGGATCGCGTACTTGCAGTCGACCGCCAGCCCCCAGGGATAACGGCTGGTACTGCCAGCGCGCGCGGCCTTTTCCCATTCCGCCTCGTAGGGCAGGCGCTGGCCCTGCCATTCGCAGTACGCGAGCGCCTGCGACCAGTCGACACAATTGACCGGATGATCGGCACGATCCTCCGCGCCGAGGTTGCAGTACTTGTTACGCGCATGGTCCTTGGGTCGGGTGCAGGCGCCCGCCGCCATGCAGCGTTCATACGCGGCGACGGTCACCTCGTGAACATCGATGGAAAACGCCGGCACATCCAAGGTCGCCGCGGCTTCATCTGCCGCGCAAGCGCTGTCGCCGGGCGAACAACCCATGCGGAGCGTGCCCGCCGGCACTTGCACCTGCGGCCCCGCGTGCGTGACCGATGTCAGCGCCATCAGTACGACGACCCACCCCTTCATAACCAACTCCATACGTGACATTACTGAATAAGACCCGCCTGGGAATGAGAACCTTACCGGTGCTCAGCCGCTGGTCACAGACTTGAAGCGTATTACCTAGGTGGACATACGCCGGAAGCGTAACCGCAAACGCGAGGTATCTCAGCCACACGAACACGAAAATACAGACGATACCAATCAACCTCTCTCACATTAGATGCTCCGGGATACTCTTGGTCTCTATAAGATAGAGCAATACACACGGGAGTAATTCGTAGTGAACAATTGCGATGATGCATAAATATTCACATTACTCCTCTCCCTGGTTCAGAAATCCAAATCCTGGAATCGACTGCGTGCCGTCAAGGGCGACAGGGAACAATTTGCGCAACAACCTAATGAAGGTCATCCGGTACACCTATTGTCTATAGCTTGCCATTGTATTCATCAACTGAAGTGTTGTGTATTTCACAGGTCTGGCGATAGCTTATTGAACCGCCCTACGCATTGGGACATATCAACGCATTTGAACCAGTGACGTAGAGCGAAATATTTGTTCATGCAATTGTTTATATCGATATCACAGACCCAGCTCGGTAAGGCCCTGGTGGCCCTCGGGGCGACGACCCAGTGGCCAATGATACAGGCGCTGTGACTCACTGATTGGCAGATCATTGATGCTGGCTATGCGCTGGCGCATCAGGCCGCTGACATCGAACTCCCAATTCTCATTACCGTATGAACGAAACCAGTTACCCGCGTCATCATGCCACTCGTAGGCAAACCGGACCGCGATGCGATTGTCCGTGAACGCCCACAATTCCTTGATCAACCGATAGTCGAGCTCTCTGGCCCATTTGCGCTGCAGGAACTCGACGATCGCTGCGCGTCCGCAGACGAACTCGGCGCGGTTTCGCCACTTGCTGTCTGGTGTATAAGCCTGTGAAACTTTTTGTGGGTCGCAACTGTTCCAGCCATCTTCAGCCAGCCGCACCTTTTGCGCAGCCGTTTCTGCCGTGAAGGGTGGTAACGGGGGTCTGGTGTTGGTCATGCTTACTACCTCTTGATCAATAGTCGCCAGTAGACCGGGGCACTGTTAACGCACCCCGGCCGATACGCAGCAGGTTAGCGTGATGCTACCCGGGACTGCAGAAAGTTGCGGATTCGATTGGCGATCACCTGACCATCCTCTTCGAGAGCGAAGTGCCCAGTGTCGAGCAGATGGAACTCCAGATGTTTAAGATCGCGCTTATAGGGATACGCCCCTTCCGCCGGGAAGATGTAATCGTTCTTTCCCCAGACGATCAGAGTTGGTGGCTGATACTCGCGGAAATAGGCCTGCCATTCCGGGTAGTGTGGAACGTTGTTCTGATAGTCATAGAACAAGGCCAGCTGTATCTCCGCATTACCTTCACGAGTCAAGTGATGCAGATCGACGTTCCAGTTGTCTGGGCTGATCCTCTCGGCATTGCGCACACCATGGGTGTACTGCCATTTGACACCATCCGGCGAGATGAATCCGGTCAACGGCTCAGCATTCGCCGGTGACGGATCCTTCCAATAGGCACGGATCGGATCCCAGAACTCACGCAAGCCCTCTTCATAGGCATTGCCATTCTGCACGATCAACGATTGCACACGCTCCGGGTACTTGGCCGCCAGTCGGAAGCCGATCGGTGCGCCGTAGTCCATCAGGTAAAGGCTGTAGCGATCAATTTTGAGCTGATCAACAAACGCCTCGACGAGTATGGCAAAGTTATCGAAGCTATAGTTGAACGTACCCATTGGCGGCTGTTCACTGTTGCCAAACCCCGGGTAATCGGGCGCTACCACATGGTATTTGTCCGCAAGCGCAGGAATCAGATTGCGAAACATATGCGATGATGTCGGGAAACCGTGGAGCAACAGAATGGTCGGCGCGCCACGCGGTCCCGCCTCACGATAAAATACCTCCACACCGTTCACGCTGATGGTCTTGTGTCGAGTCTGCTGCGACTTCTGGAGGCTTGTCGCAACCGTGGCGGTAACATTGGTGTCCTGTGCCGCAGCGATATTTGTATGAGTGACAGCAGTAAGTAGCATCGCCATCATCGTGGCTGACAGGCTCAGTTTTTTGACAAACGAATGTGCCTTGATCATAAGTATATTCCTCATAAGTTAATGGTGAAGGTTGTTTAGTCCCGCTTGTTTCGCAGATTCATCTTCAAGAGCTCGTCAAAGCCACCGATGGGCTGATCGTCGATGAATATCTGCGGCACCGTGCGCCGTCCCGACCGTACGATCATCTCCAGTGCGTGAGCCTGATCTGAGGAGATGTCGATCTCCTTGAAGTCGAGTCCTTTGGAGCGCAGTAACGACTTGGCACATGTGCACCAGGGGCAATTGTCGGTTGTATAGATCTCTATCTGGTTCATGTGCGGTCTCCGTTGTGTTAGATGGGACGGTACTTACCTGGCCGTCATGACTTTCACCGCGCCCACAACAGTCCATGCCGTACTGGCCGTGTAGTGATTCACCAGGGCGGCTACGCCGGGTGTAGTTACACGTTTTTTCATTGCTAATTGCTGTTGTGGCTTGCGCCACGCGTTTGATTAAATGGAAGGAGAATTCACCACCTGCCTGGGCGAACGGTGACTGCCGTCGGCCCAGTGCAGCAGGCGGGCCTCCAGACGGGTGCATTGCGGCATCCACAACCACACAAAGAGGGCGACTGTGCAGAGCAGATCAGCGAATTGAAGACCGTCCATCAGCAGTCCACCCAATGTCAGGGTGATGATCAAAACGCGGTTCAGATTCATGAGATGACTGCGTTGTCTGGCGTTCATTTCGGTTTCTCCTGTCGTACACATGCTCCTTCGCAAAGGCTGTGCCACGGGTTAAATACCTTTAATAACAGTTAGATAACTAATTTTAAGCGCCTCAAGAATTTGTGAAACACAGAAAGTTGTGGCCTAATCCTCAAAAAACTGAGGGCAGGACCATGAATGATTGGCTGTTTCGAAATGCGCCCGCGCTACTGGCGGTGCTGGGGGAAGATCTGCGCTGTAATTACCTCAGTCGGGGTTGGCGTACCCGACTCGGTTTATCGAACAAGGATGATGAACTGAGCCTACCCATAGCAGCGCTATTCCAGCTCACTGAAACGGTGTCACTGGAGGGAGAACTACGGGAATCCCTGCTTAAACGTGGCACGCTGCAAGACATTCCCATTTCACTGCTGGGTGAAAGCGGTATCTCACAGGGGCTGATGTCTGCATGGACCATCCAATTGGATTCAGGCTCGATCGGTCTTTGCTTGGCTGCCACATGCAATACCGATTTGGAACGGGCGCTCGACGAACTTCGGCACTTGCGCACGATGCACGAACTGATACTCAACGCCGCTGGCGAGGGTGTTTACGGCCTCGATAGCGAAGGTAAAGCAACTTTTGGCAACGCGGCCACGATGGAGATCCTTGGCTGGAAGCCGGAGAATGTGATTGGCAAGAAATCACATGACATTCATCATCACTCGCATCCGGATGGCTCACCCTATCCGCATACCGAATGCCCCATCTATGCAGCATTACATGATGGTGAAGTTCACCGCGTGGACGACGAAGTGTTCTGGCATGTCGACGGTTCCCCGGTACCCGTCGAGTACACCAGTACGCCGATTCGTCAGGGCGGAAAGATCCAAGGCGCAGTCGTGGTGTTTCGCGATATCTCGCAGCGCAAGGAGATCGAGCGTCAACGTGAAGTCGCATTTCAGGAGATCAAACAACTAAAAGAACAGCTGGAACAAGAGCGCGATTATCTGCGCGATGAGATAAAGATCGGCTCGGATTTCGGTGAGATCATCGGTAACAGCACGGCACTACAGCGCACCATGGCACAGATCGACGCTGTCGCTGCGACGCCAGCCAATGTATTGATCCTGGGCGAATCAGGCGTCGGCAAAGAGCTGGTCGCACGCGCCATCCATGATAAGAGTGAGCGTGCGAACAAGCCACTGGTCAAGGTCAACTGTGCATCTATTCCCAAGGATCTGTTCGAGAGTGAATTTTTTGGTCACGTAAAAGGAGCTTTCACCGGTGCGCATCGTGATCGCGTTGGCCGCCTGCAGCTGGCCGACGGCGGCACGGTTTTTCTTGACGAGGTAGGCGAGATTCCGATGGACCTGCAGGGGAAACTGTTGCGCGCCTTGCAGGAACGTGAATTCGAAAGGGTCGGTGACGATCGGACGATCAAGGTTGATGTGCGGGTCGTCGCTGCGACCAACAGAAATTTGGAGGCCGAGGTAAAAGCCGGAAGATTCAGAGAAGACCTGTACTATCGGCTGGGTGTATTCCCGATCTTGGTGCCCCCGTTGCGTGACCGCCGTGATGACATTGGGCCATTGGCCGAGCACTTCCTCAGTCGAACCTGTATCAATCTTGGGCGCGAACCGATGCGCTTATCGAAACAACAGGCTCAACAGTTGATGCGGCATAGCTGGCCCGGCAACATCCGCGAACTCAGAAACATTATCGAACGCGCCGTGATCCTCAGCGCCGGCAATCGGGCGCGACTCGATCTGGCGATGCCTGATAATGCCGACACTCAGCCAACTGTGACGACTGACGTGACGTCATCAGGCGGTGCCGATTTCGTCACTGATGCCGAGATGCGTGAACGAGAGAAAATCAATCTGTTGGCAGCGCTTCGATATACCAACTGGCGCGTGTGGGGACAGGACGGCGCAGCCGAACTGCTGGGGATCAAACCCTCTACCCTGACATACCGTATGAAGGTGCTGGGCATAACCAAGGCTACTTACCCGAGATAACCAATGAGATCATCTCGTGGAGGCGGAGCCGATGGGCCAATTTAATCCCTATCGTGCCCACCCTATTTGCATTAAGTTTTAACTCACTAACCAGCACTAGCAGCGTGACTTTCTCATCTCTAGTTGGACAAGATTCTGAGCACCTCCTGCCCTACCCTTACGCTTTAGACAGCGTATAGGCACTACGTAGCCCTCCCTGCAAGAACCGCGCGTTACCTATAGGAATGGCTATAATCGAGCAGGTTGTGTGTATTATTGATGTTTACGTAATCACATGACACTGCGTAGCCTGGATGAAGCGAAGCGGAATCCGGGGAAACAGCGGTTTTACCCCGGATTCCGGCCTTACGACCTACATCCAGGCTACGGGTAATCTGTCAGGCAAATATGTAACGCTCAATAGTTGTCAGCTTACGTACCTCCAGAAACAGGCTTGTCGCCAGCATCAGGGATATTCTCGTCCCTGTAGGTAACAAATTTTTGTTCGACTAATAATTTGTCCCCGTAATAAATCTGAAATACCCATTCCCCTTCCACCATTTCGTAGTCTTCATTTAGCGCATAGACGTCGTAGGCGAACACTTCATTGCGCTCGACCCGTCGGGTGATGGTGTAATCCGAACCTGTGTTGACGGTGCCGTCTGGCAGGGTGAACGGTGGATGCTTCAACACTCGACGCAACTTGATCGTCGGTGTGTCCGGCAGGTTAGATAACCGATACTGGTAAGCAAGAAGGGCATCTTTCTTGATTGGAATCCGGTCGGTTTCCCGGATGAAGGTCATGACCAGTTTTGAGAGCGCCTTACCGGTCGACGTCTCGGGGCTCTCAATCGGATTCCCTCCGCTTACCTTGCTGAAAATACCGTAGCGTAAGATTCGCCCACTGGGGGCAGCCGTTTCGCTGGTGGCATTTTTACTGATAATATCCTCGCTGACGCTGGTATCCACGCCATTACCGCAGCCACCGACGATCAACAACAGTACCACTATCAGCCATCTCATATAAATTCCTATTGAGCCATTTGCCATCAGAAAAAAACGGCGGGTGATGACTCACCCGCCGCTCCGTTACTATTTTATCTACTTACCTTACGAACCTCTTCGATATATTACTGAATGGCCGTGCGCTGAATCGGCATCAGCATACGTGGGTCGAGGTTTTCATCGCCATTGGCTGCACCACCAAAGGTCGCGATCGGCATGGCACAACCCTCGTTGCCCTCACCCGGGCCGAAACCGTCGGCCGGATTACCGGTGCAGGACTTGCCATTGGCACCGTCCAGGTGCGCCGCGTCGATGCGGTATTCCACCACATAACCACCTGGTGTAAAGCACTTGTTGGCGGGGTTGGGGCCGGTGTTGGCGCACCCCGGATTAGTCGCCGATGAGGCGACGTACAGGGTCTCGACGTTGCATAACTCAATAAACTCACGAGTTCCCGGCGCAGGCGAACCGTTGGCGGTAGCCTCCGCCTGCACAAACTCACAGCCCTTCGCCGTCATACGACCCATACGTATACCGGCAATCACGTTCATGCCGGGATCCAGCGCCAGGGTGGCGTCCTCCGCGAAGTTGGCATCGTCATTGGGCTGGTCGATCAGGTCGATACTGATGCGCTGGCGGAACACCCCAGGATTGCACACGGGTTTCCCGTACGGGTTGCCCCCGAACTCGCCTCGCAGGCACTCCTGTGAACGCCGGCGATTGCTGGCGTAGAAGTTGCCGGACTCGTCGAGCGCTTGGGCGCGCAGGGTATCGCGACGGTGTGGATTATTCGCCGGTCCGCCAACCCAATCGATGACCCGTTTGACCTTGGCGCGGTTCTTGTTCTTGCCAATTTTGAACAGGTCGTCACCGTCGTTGTCGTGCATTTCCTCCTTGCCATCCTTTTTCCGTTTAACCTTGTTGCAGCCGATACCGCAGCTAGTGTCTTCGACTCCGTCCTTCCAGTCGATCACTAGCGAGGCGCCGCCGTGAAACAGGCTCACGAACATGCCCTCGGAGTTGAACACGATATCGGACACGCAACCCCACAGGTCATGTCCGAGCTCGTCAGATTCCGGCTGGCTGTATTCGTCGATAACCTGCATGGTTTCCGGATCGATCACCAGGAAGCGGCTGTTGGCGGCGCGCACCGGAGTCTGGAACACTGGCGGGAAAAACTGGTTGGCCGCCAGCCCCGGGATCGCCGGAATGGTGGCTAGTGGATTGGGATCCACTTCGCCCGGCGCCAGTGGATCAGAATTGCTGGCATTGAAGAAATTGGCGTCGCAGACTGCTTGGATTAGGTTACCGTTCGGCATGATCTGCGTACCTAGCGGCCGCGGTACGGACCCACGTCCGGCAGGACCTGTCGGGTTGCCCATGATCGGCCGATACGAAACGCTGCGAATCGGCGTGCCATCGCGATGCAATTCAGTCAGACCCTGTTGGCCGGCGCTGGTTATGAAGGCATGCCCGTCCTGACCGCCTGAGAAGGTGCCAGTCGGCTTCCACGGACCAGGACATTCAAACTCGGGCGGGCAGATCGGCGTTCCGGCATTTGCCGCCGAGAATGGATTGTTTACCGTTATGCCGCGCTCGCCGGTGATGATATTCTGCTCTATGACCCGGCCTGGACCATCGGCCGTGGCAAAAGGCAGGAACTGCGCATCGGCGACCATATAATTGGCCTCCAGGCAGACCGGAGTGCCGGCATCGTTGCCACCGTCATGCGCTAATACAGCCCCGGCATTGAGTGCCAAGCCTACGGCTACGCCAGAGGCTACTAGTTGTTTTATGTATTTTTCCATCTCATCCTCCTGGATATAGGTAATTCTTATTGCGGTACACTGCAGTGAATGGCGAACACTCATAGACACTATGAAGAGAGCAGCTGACGATGACATTTATTCATTTATTTCCGGCGTTATAGCAATAGATGTCTAACCCTGTAGGAAATATGGCGAGTCCGGGCACAAGCCGCCCCGGAAATGAATAAAACACCGTATTGCGGTCTCTATATCACTAATGACGAAGAATCCCGCATCCCAGCCAGACCAGCAGAAGGACCGTATCGCGGAAGCGCGGCTGCGCTTATATCGTACGGCCCTGGCCTGGTGCGGTGATTCCATGCTTGCTGACGATTTGGTGCAAGAAACCATCGTGACGGCGATTGAGAAATACGCACAGCTTCGCGACCCCAAATGCTTATTTCCCTGGATGTACAAAATTCTGAACAACAAATGGTATCGCCACATTAAGAAAGAGTTAAACAGCGCCGATTCATTGGATGACGAGCTACCTTCTGAGGAACCAAGTCCGTCTGCACACTGTCAGGAACTCGAGCTGGTGGCGCAGGTCAGACGGGCAGTATCGACGTTGCCGATAAAAGAGCGCCAAGTAATCTCTTTGGTCGACCTGGAAGAGCTCTCATACTGTGAAGTTGCAATCGCATTGGACATTCCTATCGGAACGGTGATGAGTCGTTTACATAGAGCACGCAAGCAACTCTTGAATAAACTGGACAATCCTCAGATAACGAACGAACCCAGCAACCGACAGCTTTACAGGATAAAGTAATATCATGCAGGAATTCGATCATATTGATGACCAGTTACTCGGCTCGTTTGTCGATGGCGAGCTTGATGCCGCTGGCAGCCAAACCGTCATTCAGGCGATGCACAAGGACCCCGTCATTAGGGATCGGGTGTATAAACTGCTCCGCGCCAAAGACCTCATGAGGCTTGGCTTTAGACATGAGCAGCTACCTGCAGATGAAAATCCCATTACACAGAACGTGCGCAGAAAGTATCCATCAAGACTGGTCGCCTCTATCGCCGTCTTGATGATCAGCATTGCATCGGCCTTCTTCGGATACAAACTCGGCAGCCACTCGACCGCGACCAGTGAGCATATCGCCGCATCAGCGACTGACCCGCAGTTGCACCGCGTAATTCTGCACATTGATGAATCCAACCCACAGTTTTTTTCCAAAGCGCTGACGTATGCTATTGACTATATTCGCGCACATGAGGCACAGGGCGGTGAAGTTGCCGTCATTGCAAATGCCAGTGGGATAGATTTAATGCGGCCTAATACGACCCCTTTCGAACAACAGGTACGCGAAATCATGCGCAATTATAATAATATCCATTTCATCGCCTGCGCGGCCGCTATCCGCGAATTGCAAAAAAAAGGTATCAATCCTGTTTTTTTTGATAACGTCGATACGCACAAACCCGCCATGGACCAGATCATCCAACATGTCCAGGAAGGGTGGACCTACATCAAGGTCAGGAATCTCGTTGCGGAATCCTGAACACAATATCGAATACCTTGCCCCCCCTTTCAGATACTGCGTGCATCTCCTGCTATATGTCATATAGTGTTTCACAGCAGCAGCTGCGGAAGTGCTACCCAGAGCATATGTAAACCAGCCTACGTATAGGCTTAGAACCATCGTTTCGATAGGGTAAAGTAAATTTCTTTCTTCTCGATCCGCCACGTTTTCATACATGGCGTTACATATACAATACGCCTCTGACGGAATTACTATTGAAGTTAGATAATATGGACTACACCGTTCCCGCCACGCGCTTTCGACGTGAACTGAACAGGTGGATTCGGCTTACGCATGCCGGTGACCGCATTACGGTGACACTACACGGGCGACCAATCGCGATCGTCGTGCCTGCTGGCGAAGATGAACCTACTCTGGCGAACCGCATGACCGAAATATGCGGACTACGCGGCCGTCTATCGCACGATGGCAACTTTGATCATGAACTTGCCAACTACAGTAAAGTGACCGCTACCGG
>JBGSOE010000153.1:0-3541 GCA_041739295.1 Thiohalobacterales bacterium
CGTTTTGTCCGCGTAGACGCGTAGGTCGGATTCAGCGGCGTTTGCCGCGCGTCCGACATATCACGGCACGTTTTATGGACTAATCAAAGAGTTTTAAGTCAGCATCGGTACGTGCTGGCGGCTGGGTTGTTGGCAGGTAACTTGCTGAAAATCACCAAAAAGAAAGCCCGCCGAGGCGGGCTTTCGGTCGGGCATCGAAGCCGGGCTTTACATCATTGCCGCGGTTTTCTTCTTTGCCGTTTTCTTCTTGGCTACGCGTTTCTTCGCAGCTTTTTTCTTGCCGCCTTTCTTCTTGGCGACCTTTTTCTTAGCGGCTTTTTTCTTGCCACCCTTCTTCTTTGCGACTTTTTTCTTAGCGGCCTTTTTCTTGCCGCCCTTCTTCTTGGCTACGCGTTTTTTCGCAGCCTTCTTCTTACCACCTTTCTTTTTGGCTACGCGCTTCTTCGCAGCCTTTTTCTTCACGGTTGCCTTCTTCTTTACAGCAACCTTTTTCCGAGTTGCGACCTTCTTCTTAGTCGCAGTTTTTTTCTTGGAAGCGGCTTTCTTTCTTGCGGCCATCTGTGTGTTCCTCCAAGTGGTTAACAGGGGTCCGCAGCTGAGTATAAACAGCTTGCGACAAAATGCCAGTTTTTTGATGAAGTTTTTCTTTGGATGGTGTAAGGGGTCTGCGAATGTTTAGTGATGATGATGTGTGTCAGTGCGTGAAATGATCGTGACTCAACGCATCTGCGCATTGCGAATTGACCATCTCGATTCATGCTTTCTCAGTCGCAATGTCGTTGTGCCGGCATGGATCGCCTGCCTGAATCGTTACGCGGTAGAGCGCTGCAAGACGGCGTTTCTGTCTGGTTATCTTTACACTGCGATGAATGTCGCGGGCCGTACTTGCCGTTTATTCCAGGCTCAGAATGTATTCCCATTGCTCGGCGGTGACCGGCATGATCGACAGGCGATTGCCGCGCCGTACCAGTGCCATGTCGCATAATTCGGCATCTGCTTTGAGCTCGTTCAGGCTGATAGTGCGCTTGAGCTTGCGCTCGAATTTCACGTCCACCATGTACCAGCGGGGGTTGTCGGCATCGCTCTTTGGGTCGTAATACTTGCTGTCGGGATTCTGCGCCGTGTGGTCGGGATAGCCGGCGCGGACGATCTTGGCAATGCCGACGATACCGGGTTCGGCGCAGTTGGAATGATAGAAAAATACTCGATCACCGACCTGCATCTGGTCACGCAGCATGTTGCGGGCCTGGTAATTGCGTACACCGTCCCAGTGTTCGGTCTGCTGGGGCATTTTGCGCAGATGGTCGATTCCAAAGACGTCCGGTTCGGATTTCATCAGCCAATATTGCATCTCGTTTCTCCCGCGCGTTGTGCTGTGGCGGCAGGGTAGCGGCGGGTGTAATCAGGTGCAAGGTGTAAGGGGCAGGGTATGGTGAGCACAGTGAACCACACCATGCATGATCAATATAGAGTCGGTGCGGTTCGTTGCGCTCACCAGCACCCTACGCATGAAATATCAGCGGCAGAGATAGAGCTGGAAATCGGTGGCGATGGCGTGGAGTGGTACATCCCAGGGCTGGCTGGGTAGTTTTGGTTGCCGCTGAAAATCGTAGGCGAGGCCGATCAGGCGCGGCCGCAGCCAGTGCGTATGCCGCAACAAATAGGCGAAACTGCGATCGTAGAAGCCACCGCCCATTCCGAGTCGATGACCTTTGGCGTCGAAGGCCACCAGTGGTGTCAGCACCAGATCCAGTGCCAGTGGCGCGACACGCGTGTGTGCCGCACGGGTGGGTTCCAGGATACCGAAGCGATTGCGGCGCAGTGGCGCATTCGGTTCGTAGTGCGCGAACCATAACCGGTTTGCACCGTGCGGCAGCAACACCGGCAGATAGATCTGTTTACCCATTTCCCATGCGCGTGAGATGAGCGGCAGAGTGTCAAGTTCGCCGTCACTGGGTAAATAGGTTGCGATGCGTTGGGCGTTTCGGAAACTGGGGTGCTGGCACAGCAGGTCAGTGCAAAGCTCAGCACGCAGTGTGCGTTCGTGCAGACTCAATGCACGACGTGTCTCGCGCAGGCGCAGGCGCAGCGTGCGGCGGTCTTGATCCAGTGGGGCATTGTTTCGGTCAGTGGCAGAGGGCACGGTGTCGTCGCGCTAACGTGAAAAGGGTGGCATCCTCCGCATCTGCCGTCGCGGCGTTCGACCTTGAACCGTGGGTTCATGTGGGGACAATGGCGATGTCTTCAGGCTTACCGCACACAGGCGGTCATGCACACCGACGTCGCAACCAAGTCCCCGGGGTCGATGATTATCGGCTCAAGAATGTAACTAACCGCTAACCTGCAGGGCAGGGGATGCCGGGAAAGATTATACCTCAGCAAGGGAGCTGGATGGCACCGGTGTGAAGAGAAGGGAACTTACAGCTCAAGCTGATTGCCTTTGTTGAGCGCCAGCTCGATCTTTTCCTGCAGAGTGCGGATACGCGCGCCAATGGAGAATTGCAGATCAGCGCCATTGTCACGGTGTTCCAGCAAATCATGGGCCATATTGAGCGCGGCCATCACGGCGATACGATCAATGCCAACAACCTTGCCACTATCGCGGATCTCGCGCATTTTGGTATTCAGAAATTCAGCAGACGCCAGCAAATCGTCACGCTCACTGTCCGGACAATTGACTAGAAACTCTTTGTCCATGATGCGCACCGATACCGGTTTTGGGGCAGCATTCTTAGTCATGCATTCTGCTCCATGGCCTTAAGGCGCGTGATCATGGCCTCGACGCGTGAACGCGCCATTTCATTACGTTCGATGAGTTGGGCGCGCTCGGTAGTCATGTGATTCTGCTGTACGCGCAATGATCGGTTTTCTTCTTTCAGTCGATCGATTGTGCGGATAAGCTCCTCAAGCCTGAATTCAAGTCGCTTAAGATCCTGATCTACCACTTGTTGTGCTGTGTTTTTTGTCATGTGGCCACTATAGATCGGGGGGCTAGAGGTGGTCAATCTCCCTCCGCAGAAGGATGGGCCTGTGGCATAATCACGCCCCATCGTGACAGCACCCTATATATAGTAAAGCTCCGTCGGTTATCCCCTCTTCAAGCCCGCAGGACAGACCCATGCAACAATCCCGTCATCCCGATTATGTTGAACTCGAGCAAATACTTGGCCGTGCCGAGGCGGCGGCGGGGGCGGCCGAGGTGCATGGCCTGTTGTGCGGTATGTTGTGTGCCTCGGGGCGGCTTGAGGAGGGCGTCTGGATCAGCCAGATATTTACCGACACGGATAGTGGCAATGTCTCATTACAGCATGGGCGGGCCGCGGTTCAGTCGCTGGCCGCCTGGACGCATGAAGCGATGAACGACCCGGTATTGGGTATGGATTTGCTGCTGCCAACGGATGGCCAGCCGCTGTTCGAGCGTACGGCCGCACTGAGTGAATGGTGTCAGGGCTTTCTGTTGGGGTTGGCGGCCGGCGGTATTCAGCAAGATACCCAGCTGCCGGAAGACGTTGCTGAGTTGATTCGAGATATTACCGAGATC
>JBGSOE010000191.1:0-7300 GCA_041739295.1 Thiohalobacterales bacterium
GGGCAACGTGCGCGAGCTGGCCTCGGTGATCGAACGCGCGGCGATTCTCGGCGATGGCCGCGGACTCAAAGTCGCCAAGTCACTCGGCGGTATCGATATCAGACCGCATCCGGCTGCGCCTGCGCCTGCGCAAACCCAGGCCGCACCCGGTGAACTCGAAGATCTCGACACTGCAACGCGCCACCATATCGAGTCCGCATTGCAGCGCAGCCACGGCCGTATCGAAGGTCCCTTCGGGGCCGCGGCGATGCTCGGCATCAATCCACATACCTTGCGTGCGCGCATGCGCAAGCTGCGTATCGATTGGCATGGGTTTCGGGTATAACAAAGCTGGAACGCCCTTGAATCGGCAGATACTGAGACCAATACCCCAGCGATGAACTTCAAACCCATCATCCGATCCATGCGCGGGCCGTTCCTGGTCCTGACCCCGGTTTGCGTATTTCTGGGCGTAAGTACCGCGGTAGCGAATCAGGCAACGGTGAATTTTCAATTGCTGGCGCTGGCGATGCTCGGCGCCTTGCTGGCGCACATCAGCGTCAATACGCTCAATGAATATCTCGATTTCAAAAGCGGGTTGGACCTGACGACCACGCGCACGCCGTTCAGCGGCGGCAGCGGGGCATTACCCGGCAATCCGGGCGCGGCGGGCGCCGTCTTCGCGGTTGGCGGGCTGTCGCTGATCATCATGCTGGCGATCGGGATTTTCTTTGTCCGGCATAGCGGGATGGGCATTATTCCGATCGGTGTTGCGGGCCTGGTCTTGATAACGACCTACACGGGATGGATCAACACGCGGCCGTTCCTCTGCTTGATCGCACCGGGACTCGGTTTCGGATTTCTGATGGTGGGCGGCACGTATTTTGTGTTGGCGGGGACGTATGCGCCATTGCCCTGGGTAGTTGCGAGCGTGCCGTTCTTCCTGGTCAACAATCTCTTGCTGCTGAACCAGTACCCGGATATTCAGGCCGACATCCGCGCGGGCCGCCGGCATTTTCCGATTGCCTATGGAACGCAATACAGCAGTTGGCTCTACGCCGGTTTCGCGCTGGCGACCGTCGCGGTGATTACGGTATGCGTGATGATGAACTACTTCCCGACCTTGAGCCTCATCGCGCTGCTGCCGATGCCGCTGGCATTTTTTGCCTGGTCGGGCGCGATGAAGTACGGGGAAAATATTGGTCGTCATCCGCAGTATCTTGCCGCGAATGTAGCCGTTGCCCTACTGGCCCCGCTGTTGCTGGGGATGTCGCTCGTGCTGGGCTGAGAGTATGTTATGAAGTCGGCAGCGAATCTTTCCGGAAATCACAGCGCTTTGTCGGCATTACTTGACCACCTGCGGCTATTTCTCTTCCTCTCCCCGCCCATACGGAAAGCGCACATGGCCGCAACGAATCACTAACACTGCAAGTGCGAGGACCAGCACGCTCGCCGATAAGCTGCCAGGAGAGCTATACAAGTCGCTCACTTGGGATCGTGGTCACACACAGACAAACGCTACACTGCACTACGGCCAACTTTAAATAAGCACGCGCTATTTCTCGCGCGATTTACGTTTAACGGATTTAGTCTGCGTTGTGATCAATGGGCAGCCGCCGGCCTGTTCAGCATAGTGACAAGGAATATCCTCCACCACCTCTGCTGCGTGACGAAGATACTCGAGAAAAGTCTGTGCAACGGTGGTCAATTGTTTGCCTGTGGGATAAGCCACATGCCATTGGCGCTTAATCGGAAAATTTTGCACATCGAGGATTGTGAGTTGCCCCATCGCGGCATCCAGCGCCAGCGTGTGTCGCGACAACACGGAAATACCCAAACCACCGACGATGGACTGCTTGATCGCCTCGTTGCTGCCGAGCTCCATGCGCACATTTATGGACAAGCCCTGTTCCTTGAACAGACGCTCCACGGCTATTCGTGTACCGGAACCGTGCTCACGAATCAGGAACGGTTCCTTGGCAATACGCGACAGTGCGATATTACGTTCGCCGGCCAGAGGGTGATGTATCGGCCCCAACACCACTAGCATATTATCCATGAACGGCTCAGTGATCGCGTCCAAGCCGTCCGGCGGCTGCCCCAAAATATAGAGATCGTCCTGATTGTCATTCAGTCGTTCCAAAATTCGTTCACGGTTGCTCACTTTGAGCGACACCTCGATACCGGGATATTTCTGGCAGAAGCTGCCCAGCAGGCGCGGTGCAAAATATTTTGCCGTGCTGACGACCGACAGTCGCAGCTTGCCCTGTTTCAGTCCCTTCATATCGGCGGCCTGCATTTCGAAGCTATCCAAGGCACTGAAGATCTCACGACAAGTGGCATACAAGGCACGACCGGCATCGGTTAAAAAAATGCGTTTCCCAATTTGCTCGTAAAGTGGCAGGCCGACGGTGCCAGTGAGTTTCTTGATCTGCATGCTCGCGGTAGGCTGAGTGAGAAAGAGTTCCTCGGCCGCGCGCGTGAAACTGCCGAGGCGGGCAAGGGCCTCAAAAACTTCTAATTGGCGGAATGTTGAATGGCGCATGCAAGGACCTCCGTGAGTTAATCATAGCCTATCATCTATGCTGTCTATCGAAAAGTTAGTCTTTCATTTATCCATTATCCCCGACAGAATGCCATTCAATCCACCTCGAACCACCTCGCCTCCATCACCGAGGAAAGGTTCTTGCCTGGATGAAGGATGTATTTCACACATAACATTGGAGGGGTTCATATGGCTTCTGAAACAATGAAAGAAGGTAAGGAACGCTACAAGTCTGGCGTTATTCCGTATAAGAAAATGGGCTATTGGGAGCCTGATTACAAAATCAAAGAGACCGACGTGCTGGCAATGTTCCGCATTACGCCGCAAACCGGCGTCGAACCGGACGAATGCGCAGCCGCCGTGGCGGGTGAATCATCCACCGCAACCTGGACTGTGGTATGGACCGATCGCCTGACCGCCTGCGAGATGTATCGCGCCAAGGCCTATCGCGTTGACTTGGTGCCCAACACCGGGCCGGGCACCAAAACTGAAGCGCAATATTTTGCCTATATCGCTTACGACATCGATCTGTTTGAGGGTGGCTCAATTGCCAATCTGACCGCGTCCATTATCGGCAATGTGTTTGGCATGAAGGCGGTCAAAGCCCTGCGCTTGGAAGATATGCGCATTCCGGTTGCGTACTTGAAGACCTTCCAAGGTCCGGCCACTGGCGTGATCGTAGAGCGCGAGCGTATGGACAAGTTTGGCCGTCCGCTGCTGGGTGCCACTACCAAACCGAAGCTGGGGCTGTCCGGGCGCAACTATGGTCGCGTTGTGTATGAAGCTTTGAAAGGTGGCCTGGATTTCATGAAGGATGACGAGAACATCAACTCGCAGCCCTTCATGCATTGGCGTGACCGTTTTCTGTATTGCATGGACGCGGTCAACAAGGCCTCTGCCGCCACCGGCGAAGTCAAAGGTCATTATATGAACGTGACCGCCGGCACAATGGAAGAGATGTACAAGCGTGCCGAGTTCGCCAAATCGCTGGGTTCCATCATCATCATGATCGATCTCGTGATTGGCTACACCGCCATTCAATCCATGGCGGCCTGGGCACGCGCTAACGACATGATTCTGCATTTGCATCGTGCCGGTAACTCGACCTATTCGCGGCAAAAGAATCACGGCATGAGTTTCCGCGTAATCTGCAAGTGGATGCGTATGGCCGGCGTGGATCATATCCATGCAGGCACCGTCGTCGGCAAGTTGGAAGGCGACCCGTTGATGATCCGTGGTTACTACGACACGCTGCTTGACACCCACACGCCGGTACAACTCGAAAAAGGCATCTTCTTCGAACAGGAATGGGCCTCGCTGAACAAATGCATGCCAGTGGCATCCGGCGGCATTCATGCCGGTCAGATGCACCAACTGCTGACCTACCTGGGCGACGACGTGGTGTTGCAATTCGGCGGCGGCACCATCGGTCATCCCGATGGCATTCAGGCCGGTGCAATCGCCAACCGTACCGCGCTGGAAGTCATGATCCAGGCACGTAACGAAGGCCGCGACATCTGGAACGAAGGTCCGCAGATTTTGAACGATGCCGCCAAATGGTGTTCACCGCTCAAAGCCGGTCTGGAAACGTGGAAGGACGTTACCTTCAATTACGAATCCACTGACAGCCCTGACTTCGTGCCAACCGCGACGTCCAGCGTCTAATCATTAAGGAGATCCTGATTATGATGACCAATCTTGGCAATCGCATTACCCAAGGACAGTTTTCCTTTCTGCCTGATCTGACCGATGTGCAAATCACCGCGCAGATCAAATATGCACTCGGCAAGGGCTGGGCACTGAGCGTCGAATACACCGATGATCCGCACCCGCGCAATACCTATTGGGAAATGTTTGGCAATCCGATGTTCGATCTGAAAGATCCTGCCGGAATCTTGTTAGAAGTTAACAACTGCCGCAAGACATTCCCAAATCATTACATCCGGGTCAGCGCCTTCAGCGCTGTGCGCGGCGTAGAGAGCGTGTGCATGTCGTATATCGTCAACCGCCCCAAGAAGGAACCTGGCTTCGGCTTGGTACGTCAGGAAACGGAGGGGCGCACCATGCGTTACAGCATCCACTCTTATGCTACTGACAAGCCGGAAGGCGAGCGTTATTGATCGAGTAAGTTGACGTGGTGGCGGGTGTATTTTTTCACCCGCCACTGTTTAACTCGCGACCATCGGAGCTGTTGGAAACATTATATGAATGATTCAAATAACGCACCGGCCAATACCATCTTGGCGGATGATACCCCGGTCAATCTTGAAGCCGAATTCGAAGCCTCAAATGTAAAAGAAGTCCTCGACAAACTTGATCGCGAATTGATTGGCTTAATGCCTGTCAAAACGCGCATCCGTGAAATTGCGGCGCTGTTATTGGTTGATCGCCTGCGCAAACAGTTTGCGCTGACTTCCGAGACACCAACACTACACATGAACTTCACCGGCAACCCCGGCACCGGCAAAACCACCGTCGCCATGCGCATGGCCGAAATTCTGCATCGTCTGGGCTACGTACGTGAAGGCCATCTGGTCTCCGTCACCCGCGACGATCTGGTGGGCCAATACATCGGCCACACCGCACCGAAAACCAAGGAAGTGATCAAGAAGGCCATGGGCGGCGTACTTTTCATCGACGAAGCTTATTATCTTTATAAGCCGGAAAACGAACGTGACTATGGCGCCGAATCGATCGAGATTCTATTACAGGTTATGGAAAACAACCGCGACGACTTAGTTGTAATCCTGGCCGGTTACAAAGATCGCATGGACAAATTTTTCCATAGCAATCCCGGCATGCGCTCGCGCATCGCACACCACATCGATTTCCCAGACTATAGCGCGGAAGAATTGCTGCACATCGCCAAGCTGATGCTGGCGGCACAAAATTACCGCTTCAGCCCCGATGCCGAAAAAGCCTTTTTCGAGTACATCACACTGCGCATGAAGCTGGCGCATTTTTCCAATGCGCGCTCGGTGCGAAACGCCCTGGATCGCGCACGCCTGCGCCAAGCCAATCGGCTGTTTGCCAACGCCAATAAATCACTCAACAAAATCGATCTAATGACTATTGAGGCCGAGGACATATTGGCCAGCCGAGTGTTTGTAGAAGGGAAACTCGATAACGAGGCTAGCTAAAGCGCTCATAGTACAAAACTCAACGTGCGAGCCCACCCGTCTGTGCGGCTGAAGAAGGGGATCACATCATCATGGTTCAGAAGCATTAAAACATGAGTCCCTCTTTGGAAACATTGCCATTACGTACTGTGCCAAAGACAGTCGAAGCTGCCTGTTATAACCGGGTTCGTCTAGCCTTGTTGCGACTGGAAAACCCATTGCGCCTAAGCATGGCTCAACACCGTGGTCTGGACATTATTTTGCATGACGATCATTGGATCTGCGTCGATAGCTGCGCAGATGACCTGTTAATCTTGGCTTGGCGGGAATTTCAAACTCACGGGCGGGATGATTTATGTGCGCCGATCACGTGTGAGCTTTCTTTATACCATCACTGCGCCGGCCTGATCATGGGCTCCGTGTTAGATGATTTGCAGCAAGTGATCGAGCAGTGTTTGCATCAGGGTGAAGAATAATGATTAATATTTCAACACCAGCTACCGCATTATGGTGTATTGACGCTTAGCGGAAACCATACAACCCACCCAAGTGAGTGTTTACTCCATAATCAACCCGCTTGCATGGCGCGCGCCAAACGGTCTTGCACCGCCAACCAATCTTCACCCTCCGGTGGAATGGGCTCACTCATAGCGCCTCCCGGCGTTGATCGGATAATGCATCAGTGTACGACTCGGAATGTTCGCAGAGAAACTGCAACGGGAGTAGCGCACAATCAGAATCAAGGTCGGCGCAATCAATTACAGCAGCGCTACTTGTCTTCCTCGCCGCGCCCATACGGAAACCGCACATGTCCGTAACGCACCACCAGCACAGCAAGTGCGAGCACCAGCACACTCGCCGATAAGCCGACCATGCGCCAGACATCCATCTCCTTCATGTCCAACACCAGATAGCGTGCCAGTGCGACCATGCCGATGTACAACGGCATGCGTACAGGCAACTGGCCGGATTCCAGATACAGGCCGACCATGGTAAGCACTTCGAGATAGATGAACAGCAGCAGGAGATCGGCGAGCTGCACAGTGCGATGCTCGATCATCAGATCAATCTCCTGAGCGCCGGCGATCACGGTCGCGATGGCGATCACGACCAGGCCGAGATTTTCCACCCAGCGCAGGCCGCTCTTGCCCATGCGCGTCACTGGATTGCTGAGCATAGGGTTTCCTTTATTGCTGTTTGACTCATTGCTGGGTCAGTCTCGTTCATGAGCATCCACCGCGATATAGTCGATACTGATGCGGTCACCCGCATGGGGCCTGAATTCCTCATCGGCAAAGCGCTTATGGGCGGGATGATCGCGATAGCCGGGTATCACCTCGCTGCTTGCGAAGCGCACCAGCCAGCAGTGCTGATATTTGGCATCCGGCGTGACCGCCGTGCCGGTGAACACGCGGCGCACACCGGGGATGGGGCTCAAATCACGGCGGCCGTTGGCCATGGCCTCGGGGACACGCGCTGCGGCATCCGCGTTGAAGTTGTAGATGATAAGGTGCTCGACCTCGCGCCAGGGCCGCGCGGCTTTGAGCACGGCAGCGGCCTGATTGCTTGAACCCCACACCTGTATGCAACGCTCGACTTCGGTAGCGATAGCGTCCTGCACGCCCTTCATCAAGCCGGTGTAGCCGGCGCGCGGATC
>JBGSOE010000205.1:0-6858 GCA_041739295.1 Thiohalobacterales bacterium
GCCGGAATCTAGTGCTTTGAAAATCATGGATTCCGGCATTCGCCGGAATGACGGGTTGAATCAACGCCATCAGGCACCCAACAACTTCTGCCACCAGCGGCGACGATTGCCAGGCAGCGTGGGCGCCTTGATATCAATCGGAGCAAGCTTGGACAGTATCCAACCCGGCAGTGGCGGATTGTCGCTGAACCCGCAGGACACGCCGAGGTTGTGTGGGTCGAAGATCTTCACGAAGGATGGTTGATCGAAGGAATCCGTATAGACGACGCCGCAATAATCCTCGCCGTGTTCGCGGCGTAGCAGCACATCAATCTCGGCGATGAATTCAATCAGCTTGTCGGCTGCAACGGTTTCCGTTGGCGGCTCAGTACCCACCGCATACAGATACCAATCGCTAGCCGCGTCCTTGCGCAGAACCTCCCACAGATCATCAAGCTGTGGCCAACGCAGCACACCATAGAACGTTCCTCGAAAGGCATCGTAGAAACCCTGCACGTTTCGGTGATCCAAACTCATCGCATTTAACTCCATCCCAGTCTCCTGAATTCTTCGTGTAATTATTCATCCTAAAAAAATCATTTCAGCCACGGACACACACGGAAGACACAGAAACACAGTGCCTTCCTGGAGCGACTGTTCACCTCCTTGCGGGTGATGGCGGTACCGGCGTGAAGCTTATGATCTGGTCCGGGTTTTTCCGTGTGATTCCGTGGCTAATGCGGTTTATAGGTTCATAACATTAAAGTTCATCAATCCATTGCTTGAGGCGACTGGCCTCTTTGCGCAGAAATGCGCTGTCCTCAAAGGCATTCACAATCAGGCTCACGCCCTGCGTCGCCGCCAACAGATGCAGCGCATTCTCGCGCGACGCCCGACCACATCCCAGCGCAAGAAACTGTGCCTTGAGCCATTCGAAAAACACCTCGAACATCTCTGTCGAGCGCGACTGCAGCGCCAACTGGGTTTTACTTAGCTCAACCGTCAGTGACCCCATTGGGCAACCGTAACGCAGGATATCCTGCTCTGCGTTCAGCAAAATCTGTACATAGCGTTTGAGACGATCGCGCGGCTCGGCAATAGTTGTTTCCCATTCCGCCAGCATGCCGCGAATACCCTCCAGGCGATAGTCCACCACCGCATCCAAGATCTCATCCTTGGTCTTGAAGTAGTAATAGAAATTCCCGCGCGGCATTTCTGCCCCATCAGCAATATCGGAAAACGAGGTCTGATTGTAACCACGCTGATAAAACAGCCGGTTTGCCACCTCGACGATATGCTGCCGGAACTCCTGACCTTTACGTTTGAGTGCCATACATCACGACCCATTGAGCAATGCGCCCATTGTACCGCCCCGCCCGGGCCAATGGCATGGCCCATCCATTCAGAAGGTTGCAACATTGTTACGTTTCCCCCAGTGCCATTGTCTTTTAAATCCACCTGGTCAGGCGGCCTTACGATCGAATCCCTGCCTGTGCAAAAACCGCAGCACCCTTTGCGCAAGTTCTTCGCCCGCGTCCTCCTGCAGGTAGTGTCCTGCATTGCGCACCAGATAAAACTCGGCGTTCGACATCAGCTGCGCGATACGCTCACCCTCATCGGGTTTCCAGGCCATATCCCCGTCCGGCCACACCACCAGTGCCGGGATATCCCAGCGTTCCAACTCAGTGCGGATTGCATCAATGTAGACCGCGTTCGGATGATCGGCCCGATCCGGAATCAGCTTGGCAAAGGCCGCCATGGCCGCGCGTGTTGCCGGCTTGTCATGCGGTTCGAGATAATTCGTCATGGCACGCGGATCGACAGGCCGGCGGAAACCTGCACCCAGCATCTTTGAGGGGTTACCGGTTTTCCATTTCAACCAGACGAACTTCCGAAACACATCGAGACGCTTTACGACGAAACTTGAGAAGGCGCCGTTCTTGAACAGAAAATTGTAAACCTTGGGCAACGGGCAGGTGATGATTTCCCGTTCGCGTCGCTCACGCTCGTTAGTCGGAAAACGCTGCACGAAGGTATTTAGTATCACGAGACCGCGCACGTTGTCTTTGTGTTCGATGGCATAACGCAGACTGATCGGACCGCCCCAGTCCTGACCCATCACGACTATATCCCGCAAGCCAAACTGATTGATCAAGCCGGTCATCATGGCAACATGCCGTTGCACGCTGTGTGCGTGTTCGTCATCCGGCTTATCCGAAAGTCCGAACCCCATAAGGTCCGGCACAAAACAGCGGTAGCCCGCCGCCACTAGCGGCGGAATCAGTTTCCGGTAGAGATAACTCCACATGGGCATGCCATGCATCATCCAGATGACCGGGCCCTCACCTTCGTCCAGATAGTGCAGGCGGACGCCATCGACTGTTGCGAAATGGCTTTTGAACGGATATTCGAAGCGCGTTGTCATCGCATCAGCCCACCGGCAACGCCATCGACATAGGCCGCGGCTGGCGTACCGCCATCTCCCGCATTTGGGTGCGTACCGCCTCACGCCACGGATGCGTTGGGTGATAACCAAGCAATCGCTCGGCTTTGGCGTTATCCACACCGACCTCCTCCATCAGGTGAATGATGCTGCGCGTTACCAGCGGCTCCCAGGGCACAACAGAATCGAGCTTTTCCATCAGCCACGCGAAGGGATAGGCGATGGCAAATGGCACGCCAAAATGTGGTTTCGGCAGATCGTATTCATCATGCAGAAGGTTTATGACCTCGCGCACGGTTGGCACTTCAGGGCCGACAATGTTGAAACCTTCGTAATCGGCAAGACCCTCTGCAGCAGCAGCCCGAACGAACGCCTGGCCGATATCACGCCCGTCGATTATCGGCAGACTGGTACGTCCGCCCGCAACCCAGGGTACCAGGTGTGTTTTCAAGCGCGGCGCGAGAATGGGCAGCACACCCAGGGAATAGCGGTGACCTGCGAAAATACCCAGGCGTAGATTAGTCACCTGAAAATCCTCACTCGCAGCATTGCGCAATGCGTCTTCAATCTTGATGACATTGCATAAGTGCGGCCAGAAAGGGCGCGGAATGCCCTTACTCTGCGGCTCACTGGAATCCCGGGGCGCGGCAGCACTGGTCGTGCTGGTATTGATAAAGCGACTCACACCCGCCGCGCGGGCTGACTTGATCAAGGCCAGATTGGGTTCAAGGAACAGCCGCTGAGAATTTTCGACATTGCCCCAGAGTGAACTCCAGGCCACCGCGTTGCAGAGCACATCAACGTCTTTGACTACTGTTTCTCGATAGACGGTATCGCGCAGATCGCCTTCACGTATCTCACCGTTAAATCCCGACAGTAGCTTCCGCTTATCTCGGCAGGCAGCGACAATACGCAGTGTGAGGTCGTTATGTTGTAGGAATGCTTCGAGTATATGACTACCCACAAATCCCGTCGCACCCGTTATCAGCACTGTTTTCATGATTGCCCCTCCGTTGGGTCGATATTTTCATCAGGACGCGGCGCCATCAAAATACGATTAAGCGCCGCGCTCACGCCTCCGGGCATCAGGCTGTAGCTGAGCCGGAATAAACGATTCATCCACCCTTGGGTGATTCGCGAACGACGTCCAAGCGCACGCAATGCCAGCTGTGCAACGCGATCAGGTGTGGAGGCGGGAAATGGAAATTCGCGTGAGATGCCATTACTGGCGAAAAACTCCGTGCGTGTCAGCCCGGGCACTAACAGCAGTAAATCAACACCACTGCCCGCGAGTTCAGCCTGCAATGATTGGGCAAGTGTTGCGATGAACGCTTTGCTCGCACTGTAAGTCGCGAAATAAGGAGCGTGCAGGTCGGCCAGCAGACTACCCACGCAGATCACACCGCCGTGCCGGCGCTCACGCATGCCGGGCAGCAAACGCTGCATCAGTTCCAGTGGCACACTGCAGTTCAGAATAAGCGTGCGCTGATCGGCCTGCGGGTCGGTGCCTTCGAAATGACCGTAGCGGCCGACACCCGCATTGTTCACCAGCAGATCGACACGCCAACCTTCCCACTCAATTTGGGTACAGAGCTCCTGCACTGCTGCCGGCGCGGTAAGGTCTTCGGCAATCACTAAGCAACGTGTGCCGTACTCAAGTCGCAACTCCCTGGCTAATTCATCCAACAGTGCACGACGCCGCGCCACCAGGATCAGCTGCAGACCCTCCTCCGCCAATTGCTGCGCGAAGGCCCGGCCTATACCTGAAGAAGCACCGGTCACCAGTGCTGTTGTGCCGTAGCGCTCCTTGAATGTTGTCCGGTTTTCCATAACCGCTGCTCCTTCTGTCGAGTAGGTGTTATGGAAAGTAATACGATTGTATTAATATTACAAGTACCGCCCGTCGGTCCGCCCGCTTGACCACCCCTGGACGGCGGCGTAGAGTCCCGCCTGCAATTCCGCTTCAGGTGTTCCAAGGATTCTCGTCCGAGGAATGAAACGGGAAGACGGTGCGACCCACGCAGACATGCATTTGGGTCAATTCCGACGCTGCCCCCGCAACGGTAGGCGAGTCAAGGTACATCATCAGCCACTGTGCTTAACGCATGGGAAGGCGATGCACCGGAGAAGGATTTCTCACTCGCGAGCCCGGAGACCGGCCCGAAGCCAACCCGATTACTGTGTCGCGGGGGGCGATCATTGATGGGCGAGTTTGACTCCAACCCGTTTTTACTTTCTCCCGACATGGTGTTTTTGTCATGCGCGCGGGTGTGCGCACCAGAGGGAGACAGTTCATGTTCAAATCCGCCGGCGTACTCGTCAGCTTCATTGCCTTTTTATCCGGCAGCTATACCGCCTACGCAGCCGACGCGACGCGCGTCGCGCCAGTGGTGGTCAGTGCCACACGTTCAATGCAAAGCAGCGTACCAACCGCTGCCGCAATCAGTATTATCGACCGCGCCGAAATCGAGGCCAGCGGCGCACGCCATATCGCCGAGGTGTTGCGTGGACGTGGCGGCCTGCAGATGCGTGATTTTTATGGCGACGGGAGCCGTGCCGTGGTGAGCATGCGCGGCTTTGGTGAGAATGCCGCCGCGAATACCTTGATTCTGGTCGATGGTCGTCGCCTCAACAATTCCGACCTTGGCGCACCGGATCTCAACAGCGTCGCCTTGAAGGATGTCGAACGCATAGAGATCATCCAGGGCAGCGCCGGCGTACTGTACGGCGATCAAGCAGTCGGCGGGGTAATCAATATCATCACGCGTTTACCACGCGACTTTGCAGCCGACGTTGCCGTGGCTTCTGGTAGCTACAATGCCCGCGAAGTCAGCGGCTCAGTCGCCGACCGTAATACCAATGGCCTGGCCTATCGGCTGAGCGCCAACACCCTCAGCTCAGACAATTACCGCGACAATAACCAACAGGAATACTCCAACCTGTTTGGTCGCCTCGATTACCAGCATCAGGCCAATGGCTCTGTGTTCCTTGAATACCAGGCTGTTGACGAAAACCTAAATCTGCCCGGCGCCATCTTTGCCGATCAGGTGGATACGGACCGGACTCAGACTCGCTATCCCAACGACTACACAAACAGCCGCACCTATGTCGCGCGCACCGGGTTGCAGCAGGCCTTGCAGGATAATTGGCAGTTGGAAGCCGAACTCACCGATATGCGCAGTGATGGCGATGGCATCCTGACCGATTCGCCGTTCACCCAGGAACGTCACCACACCGGCCTGACACCGCGATTGATCGGCGCCATACCGATGACTAGTGGCGACATGCTGCTGACAGTCGGCGCTGACCTGGATCGCACCGACTACAGCCTCGATTCACCGTTCGGGACCACGGACAACCTGCAGCATATGTACAGTCTCTATACGCAAGGCGTTATTCCTATTCATGAACGCTTCAGCGCCACCATTGGCGCGCGCCAGGCCAAGGTGGAAAATGATCTAACGGACAGCTTCAGTTATCCGGATGGGATCGAGTTGGATGACACGGAATTTGTCAGCAGTGCCGGTCTGTCATTTACCGCCAATAGCGATTGGCGCCTGTTCGTTCGCCGCGACGAGGTTCTGCGTTTCCCAAAAGCCGACGAATACACCAATACCGACGCCCAGATTACACTGCTGCAGACACAGACAGGGGAATCCTACGAGCTCGGCAGCGAATGGCAACACAATAACCACAGCGCGCGCACCGTTCTCTATCGCCTCAATCTGGATAATGAAATCGACTATGACCCGTCCGCCTCATTCGGCTTTGGCGGTAATACCAACCTTGATCCGACGCAACGTAACGGTCTGATCGTTGATGGTCATCTGCAAGCAACAGATGCGTTGCGCATTGGAGGCGCGTACAGCTACGTCGATGCCAAATTCGACAGCGGTCAATTCTCCGGCAACCGCATTCCCTTCGTTGCCGAGAACACCCTCAGCCTGAATGCTGACTATCAGCTGAATGCCGCCTGGCAGTTATTCGGCGAGGCACTCTATATCAGCGACCGCGTACCGCAGGGTGACTATGCCAATAGCCTGGACATGCTACCCGGTTACACTGTTTACAACGCCGCCGTCCATTACAACATCAGAACCTGGACGTTTGGACTGCGCATTAACAATCTCACCGATAAGCGCTACAGCGATGTCGCCGTGAGCGCATACAACCCCTGGCCGACCGAAGTAACAGGATATTACCCGGCGCCTGAGCGCAATGCGCGCCTCACTGCCGAGTACCACTTCGAGTAATCACCCATGAGCTCCGACACGCGCCCACTGTTGAGGATACTGCCCTGGCTACTCGCCTCGGCAGCGGCGCATGCCGTGCTATTGATCAACTGGCCGGCCGGCGAAAATATCAGCAGCGCCAACATCAGCCAGAGTGATACATTACAGGTTCGGTTGATACGCAGTATCGCAGCAGCGTTGCCG
>JBGSOE010000105.1:0-8759 GCA_041739295.1 Thiohalobacterales bacterium
GCGCGTTCGGCGCTGGTGACCGATGTCGACTTGATTGAAGAGCATCCGGACAGTTACACCTCAGAGACCAGCCGCCGGCATCGCTGGATACGCGGCGACTGGCAGTTGGCCGGCTGGCTGCTCCCGCGCGTGCCCGGCCCCCCCGGTCCCCGTCCACACGGACCCAACGCAACCAAGAGCCGGCGCCAACCGAATCCGCTCAGTGCCTTGTCGCTGTGGAAGATCTTCGACAACCTGCGCCGCAGCCTGGTGCCGCCGGCATTGCTGGTTTTACTGATGGGCGGTTGGCTGCTGGATGCGGGCACGGCGTGGTTCTGGATGTTGCCGGTCGCGCTGGTGATGTTCTTGCCGCCGCTGCTGGGCGCCGTGGTCCAGTTTATCCGCAAGCCGGAAGAATCGGATTGGCAGGTGCACTTTATCTTGACCGGCAAATCCGTGGGTCGGCCGCTGGCACTCGCGGTGTTGAGCTTGGTGTTTTTACCCTACGACGCGTTGATCTGTGTCGATGCGATCCTGCGCTCGTGGGTGCGGATGCTGTTCACGCGCCGCGGGTTGCTACTCTGGCAACTGCGTTCTTACACGATCCGCAACGCGCGCCGCACCCTCGTCGATTTTTTCCGCGAGATGTGGGTCGCGCCGATCCTGGCGCTGGCACTAGGCGCGTATTTGACCTGGGCGCCGTGGCAGACCCGCGCGCTGGAGTGGTACGTCTGGGCGCCGGTCTTGTTGCTGTGGCTGATAGCGCCGATCGTCGGCTGGTGGATCAGTATGCCGCTGCGTGTGCCGGCACCCAATCTGTCTGCTGCGCAACAGACTTTCCTGCGCACATCCGCGCGGCGCACCTGGCGCTACTTCGCAGAGTTCGTCGGCCCCGAGGACAATTGGCTGCCGCCGGATAATTTTCAGGAATACCCGCAACCGGTCATCGCCTCGCGTACCTCGCCGACGAACATCGGCATGGCGCTGCTGGCCGATTTGGCAGCGTACGATTTCGGCTACATCGCCGCCGGAGAGTTTCTGCAGCGTATCGAGAACACCTTGGCCTCGATGGAAAAGCTGGAACGCTACCGCGGCCATTTTTACAACTGGTACGACACACGCACGCTGAAGCCATTGCACCCGCAATATGTCTCGTCGGTCGATAGCGGCAATCTGGCGGGCGGCTTGCTGACCCTGCAAGCCGGACTGATCGAGCTGAAGGACCAACCGATACTGTCGGTCAAGGCGTTTCAAGGCTTGCAGGACACCTTGCAGGTCCTGGCCGAACATGTGCCCGCATCACTCATGCCGGAGCTGGCGGACAGGATCAAATCACTGCAAGACACCTTGCACTCACTCACCCTGTATGGCGCGTCACCGACACTGGCCGCCGCCGTGAACATGCTCGAAAAGATTCATCACACGGCCGGGAAACTGGTGGCCTGGTTGCCTGCCGACTGTGACATCGATGGCGAACTCTATTATTGGGCACAGGCCTTCGACCGGCAATCCCGCGCACTGGAAGCTGATCTGCACGCGCTGGTGGCCGATCCGCGGCTATTGAACAACATCCCGACGCTGACGGAACTGGCCAGTCTGGGCAGCGCCGACACAGACGCGCCGCTGCAGAGCGGTGCGCCGCCTGGAATAAATCAGCCGGGAACAAATCATAAGCAGGCCGTCGAACGGCTCAGCGTCATCGATGACCTGGTGGAGCGTTGCGATGAACTGGCGACGATGGATTTTGAATTTCTCTACGATACCTCGCGCGGCCTGTTGAGCATCGGTTACGACGTCGGCGAACGGCGTCGCGATCCTGCTTGCTACGACTTGTTGGCCTCCGAGGCGCGACTGGCCAGCTTTATGCTGATCGCACAGGGGCAGGTTCCGCAGAAACATTGGTTCGCACTCGGCCGCCTGTTGACCAGTCATGGCGGCGACGTGAGCCTGATTTCGTGGAGCGGCTCGATGTTCGAGTACTTGATGCCGCAGTTGATCATGCCGAGTTACGCGAACACCTTGTTGGATCAGACCTGCACCGCCGCCGTTTCGCGGCAGATCGAATACGGCCGCCAACGCGCGGTGCCCTGGGGCATTTCCGAGTCCTGTTATAACGCCACCGATATGCACCAGGTCTATCAATATCGGGCCTTCGGTGTGCCGGGTCTGGGCTTCAAACGCGGACTGGGCGACGACTTGGTCATCGCGCCTTACGCCAGCGCACTGGCGCTGATGGTGCTGCCGCTGGAAGCGTGTCGCAACCTGCAGACGCTGGCCAGCAAGGGTTTTCTCGGCGACTATGGTTTTTACGAGGCGGTCGATTACACGCCTTCGCGGGTACCGCGCGGTAAGCAGCATGCCGTCGTGCGTTCCTTCATGGCGCATCACCAAGGCATGAGCCTGCTGGCCTTTGCGCATGTCCTGCTCAACCAGTCGATGCAGCGCCGCTTCATGTCCGACCCGCTGGCGCGGGCGACGGAATTGTTGCTGCAAGAGCGGGTGCCGAAGAAAGGAGCGACCTTGCATCCGCACGCGGCCGAAGTGAGTGCCGCCGCGCGACCGGCCGCGACCGAAGCCGGCGCGATCATGCGCGTGTTCACCGACCCGAATACGCGCATACCCGAAGTGCACCTGTTATCCAACGGTCGCTATCACGTCATGGCCAATCATGCCGGCGGTGGTTACAGCCGCTGGCACGACCTGGCCGTCACCCGTTGGCGCGAGGACGCCACCATCGATGGCTGGGGTACGTTTATCTATCTGCGCGACACCGACTCTGGAAAGTATTGGTCGACGGCGTATCAACCGACACTGCGTAGCGCCGATCACTACGAAGCGATCTTCGTGCAGGCGCGCGCTGAATACCGGCGGCGCGATCAGGAGATCGAGGCGCACACCGAGATCAGCGTCTCGCCTGAGGATGACGTCGAGATCCGCCGTGTCACCCTCACCAACCTGTCATCTGCTGCCCGTGAAATCGAGATCACGAGTTTCGCGGAAGTGGTGTTGGCGCCGTTGAATGCCGACCTGGCCCATCGCGCGTTCAGCAACCTGTTCGTGCAAACCGAAATTCTCCCCGACCGACAGGCGATACTGTGCACGCGCCGACCGCGCACGCCGGGTGAGCAGGTACCGTGGATGTTCCATCTGTTGGCCGCACCCGGCGCGAATATCGATATGCCGTCGTACGAAACCGACCGTGCCCGCTTCATCGGCCGCGGCCGAACGGCGGCCAATCCGGTGGTATTGGATGACCGCAGCGGCGCATCTGCCTTGTCGAATACCGAGGGTTCGGTGCTCGATCCGATTGTGGCGATCCGCTGTACCTTGACGCTGTCGCCCGACGAATCGGCGGCGGTGCAGATCATCTCCGGTGTCGCGGACACGCGCGCGGCCGCGTTGGCACTGGTGGAGAAATATTGTGATCGGCACTTCGTCGAGCGGGCCTTCGAAATGGCCTGGTTCCAGAGTCAGGAAGTGCTGCGCCACCTCAACGTCACCGAGGCCGATGCGCAAGTCTATGGTCGCCTGGCCAGCTCGGTTATCTATAGCACTGCTGCGCGGCGTGCGGCGTCCAGCGTCATTGCCCGCAACCAGCTGGGCCAGTCCGGGCTGTGGCGCTTCGCCGTCTCCGGCGATCTACCGATCGTGCTGCTGCGCATCGGTGATCTGAAACGCATCGACCTGGTTAAACAGGTGTTGCAGGCGCATGCCTATTGGCGAATGAAGGGCCTGACGGCGGACCTGGTGATCTTGAACGAGGATTTCTCCGGTTATCGGGCGGTGCTGCAAGATCAGATCATGGGGCTGATCAATGCGGGTCCCGAAGCGCAAATAATCGACAAACCGGGCGGCGTTTTCGTGCGGCGTGATGAAGAACTCTCCGAGGAGGACCGGGTGTTGTTCCAGAGCATCGCGCGTGTCGTGCTCACGGACAGCGCCGAATCGTTGGTCGAGCAAGTGGAACGCCGCGTGTCGGCTGAGCGTGTGCCGGAGAGGCTGGAGACAGTGCAGAAACCGGCCGCAGAAAAGGCCCATCCATTGGCGCCGCGCGAGCGTATTTTCAGCAATGGTCTGGGCGGCTTTACCCCCGACGGCCGCGAATATGTCGTCACCCTCGAGCCGGGACAAAACACGCCGGCACCGTGGGTCAATGTCATCGCCAGCCCGCACATCGGCACGGTCGTCAGCGAGAGCGGCGGCGCCTATACCTGGGTTGAAAACGCGCACGAATTCCGCCTCACGCCTTGGCACAACGATCCGCTGAGCGACAGCAGTGGTGAGGCGGTCTATATCCGCGATGAGGACAGCGGTGCGTTCTGGTCGCCGACACCGTTGCCGGCCCGCGGCAAGTCCGGCTATGTGTGTCGGCACGGCTTTGGTTATAGCGTGTTCGAACATTACGAGGCCGGCATTTCCTCGGAACTGTTTACCTACGTCGCCATGGACGCGCCGGTGAAGTTCGTGGTGGTGAAGCTGCGCAACCATTCGGGGCGCACGCGGCAGTTATCGTTGACCGGCTATTGGGAACTGGTGCTCGGTGAATGGCGCCATGCCAACCTGATGCACATCGTGACCGAAAAAGATCCGCACACCGGCGCGCTGTTTGCGCGTAACCCGTTCGGCCGCGAATGCGCCAATCGCGTCGTCTTTGCCCATGTCAACTATGTAGGTCTCAGCGAACGCGCGCGGTCGTTGACCGGAAATCGTGCGGAATTCATTGGCCGCAATGGCACGCTGGCCAACCCGGCAGCGCTGCGCCGCGCGCGGTTGTCGGGCAAGACCGGTGCCGGGCTCGATCCGTGCGCCGCCCTACAAACGCAGATCGAACTGGCAGAGGGGCAGGAGCGCGAGATCGTGTTTATCTTCGGCGCGGCCCGCGACAGCAATGAAGCGCAGTATTTTATCCAGCGCTTCGGCGGACGGGCGGGCGCACGCCAGGCATTGGACGCGGTGTGGGAATATTGGAATCACACCTTGGGCGCGGTGCATGTGGAAACACCGGATACCGCGCTGGACGTCATGGCCAACGGCTGGTTGCTCTACCAGACACTGTCGTGTCGGATGTGGGGCCGCAGTGGTTATTATCAGTCCGGCGGTGCCTACGGCTTCCGCGATCAATTGCAAGACAGCATGGCGCTGATCCACACGACACCCTGGCTCGCCCGCGAACAGATGCTCCGCTGTGCCGAACGGCAATTCCTCCAGGGTGATGTGCAACACTGGTGGCATCCGCCCAACGGACAAGGCGTGCGCACGCATTTCTCCGATGACTATCTGTGGCTGCCGTATGCCACCTGTCGCTATGTGCTGGCTACCGGCGATACCGGCGTGCTCGACGAGTCGGTCCATTTTCTGGAGGGCCGCGCGTTGAATCCGGAAGAGGAGGCGTATTACGACCTGCCGAAACGTTCGGCTGAAGCGGCCAGCCTCTATGAACATTGTGTGCGTGCCATCAAATATGGCTTGCGCTTCGGCGTGCATCAGTTGCCGTTGATGGGTTGCGGCGATTGGAACGACGGCATGAATCTCGTCGGTAAAGACGGCAAGGGCGAGAGCGTCTGGCTGGCGTGGTTTCTGTACGAAAACCTGCAGCTGTTTTCCGGCCTGGCGCGTAGCCGGGACGATACAGTCTTTGCCGAGGTTTGCAGCGAACAGGCTGCGCTGCTGCGCGAGAATATAGAGGCCAATGCCTGGGATGGCGGTTGGTATCGACGCGCCTATTTCGACGATGGTACCCCGCTGGGCTCGTCCGAAAACGACGAATGTCAGATCGATTCGATCAGTCAGAGTTGGGCGGTCATTTCCGGTGGCGGCGATCCCACACGTGCCCGCCAGGCGATGGCGGCGGTGGACAAACATTTAGTGCGACGTGATGCGCAGCTGATTCAACTGCTGGACCCACCCTTCGATAAATCAGCACTCGAGCCGGGTTACATCAAGGGCTACGTGCCCGGTGTGCGTGAAAACGGTGGTCAATATACCCATGCCGCAATTTGGACCACGACGGCGTTTGCCCTGCTGGGCGATCGGGAGCGCGCATGGGAATTGTTCGCCATGCTCAATCCCATCCATCACGGTAGTCAGCCGGAGACGATGCAGCGCTACAAGGTCGAGCCCTACGTCATGTGCGCGGATATCTACGGTGCGCCACCACATACCAGTCGCGGCGGTTGGACCTGGTACACCGGGGCGGCGGGGTGGATGTACCGGCTGATGGTGGAAACGCTGCTAGGCCTGCAGTTGGAAGTGGATCATCTGCGCATCGTGCCCTGCATCCCGACCCATTGGAATGCGTATAAAATCCATTACCGCTATCGCGAGACCGTCTACCACATCAGCATCAAGCGTGTCGCTGAGCAGTCGGAGTCCATAATCCGCGTAACGGTGGACGGTGCTCTCGTGAAAGGCGCTGGCGTGGACGGGGCAGGGCGACCGCAAGGCCTAGTCCCTCTTGTTGACGATCGCCGTGAGCACTATGTCGTGATGGAGTTGAGCTAACGTCATTCTGATACGAGTATATGCCTAGGGTGCTTCTGATTAAAAACAAACTCGTCATTCCGGCATGCGCCGGAATGACGAATTGATCAGAGTTTTCCTAGGCTTGTTCCTCCAGCACGATCGGTACGGTGTTTGTAACTTCCAAGCAATATATTCGGTACAATAACGCATATACAATCAGCGGGTCACATGCATCATCCTCGGGTCATCGTTTACACTGCTACGGACAACAACCTTTACCTGGACATAGCAATTGATCCCTGACGAGACTATGGAAGCCTCCTGGAAAGACAGTATCTATCGGCAGCGTGAAGAGCTGGCGCGGATGCTGCGCGAGCCGCTCGCGCAGTTGGCTAAGCAATGCATATCGGTTTGGGGTGATCGGGAACGTCTTAATGAGCTACTGCTGGATGGCTTCTCCAGCATTCCGTATTGCTCGTCCCTGTATGTCCTTGGCACCGACGCTGTACAGATCAGTGACAACATTAGCAGTACAGGACTCATGCCCGGGCACTATCAGCGGAATCGCGCCGAACGTCCCTATATGCAGGAGCAAATACCGGCGTGGGGGTTTCTGTTGTCGGACGCCTACATCAGCCTGGCTGGGCAACGGCCCTCGCTGACGGCGTTGCAAATTGTCGCCTCCGATGTGGAGACACTTGGATATCTGGGTGCCGATTTCGATCTGCGCAGTCTGCCGGTGACCTCAGTGCTGTATCAAGAGCCAGGTGTCTGGCGACAGGTGAAGGGCGATCCGGCTATCCGGAGCACCTTGTTTCAGCAGACCCGGGTTGAGAGCCCAATGGACCGCAATATGCAGATGGCGCTATCCATCCTGGAGGAACTGCTCACAGAACGCGGCATTTTCCAGTGCCAGATCCACTTCTCGAGCAGTCAGGCTACTATCTGGACGATTGATGATCCACTACGTTATCGCATCCTCGATCATGAGGTGCTCAAGGATCCGGACATCTGTCTGGTGTACCCGCCGCGACCTTATCCCAGCGATGCGAAGATTCCACAGGCAGACATCGCTCGAATCCTGGATGGCATGCAGGCGTTGCGCTTGGTCGATAAGACTATTTATCTGCGTACAGCCTCGATTAATATCTACAACGGTTTAGTGAGCCTTACCTTTTCCTGCGATGGTTCGCACTATATGCCCTACGATGAGTTTCTCACCAAGGGCGCTGCCTTCTGGTCCGGAGTGCCCGGGTAACCAAATCGGCGCTCAGAAAATTTGAATCGCCCAGTGCGCTTGCAAGGTTGCTCTGCACGTTGTTAATCGGAGTTTTCTGGGATTAAGAGTCCGCAGTGAAGCCAGCGCGCAACATAACGATATTTTCAACTGAACGTTATCTCGAGTCAGAGTCATTTGTTTCTTCCATAGGCAGAGCCGGATATGACGACATAACGAAAAAATGCTCCTGGTCGTCAGCAGACCATGCTCGAATTAATATGCTACTGAATATAGTTGTAGCTATTCGTGAGAATAGGTGTACATTGTCCGCATTGCAGTACAGTTCTAGTCGTCAGTCCGGAAGCCCTCCCGTTTTTCTCGTGGTAACTCCCGCAATGAATGTTTCTGAATAAACTGCAATCTATTGCAATTCAACATTAATATATGGAGTACTACATGATTTCAGGAACAGTAAAGTGGTTTAACGACGCCAAAGGTTTCGGCTTCATCACCCCGCAGGATGGCAGCAAGGATGTATTTGTGCATCATTCCGCTATTCAGGGTGAAGGTTTTAAATCGCTGGCCGAAGGCCAGGCAGTGACGTTTGATATCGAGCAGGGCGCGAAAGGCCCCTCGGCCGTCAATCTGCGATCTGCTTAATAGTCACTTCCGGCGTAAGCCGGTTTGAGACTAAGGCCCTGCCATTTGGCGGGGCCTTTTTTTTGGTTCATAAGCCTGAAGATATAAATGCCTGGTAATTTTCCGCAGCCGCGCTGCGAGAATTAGCCTGGGGAACCTCTGATCAATTACTACACCGTCATTCCGGCGCATGCCGGAATCCATGCGTTTTAAGGCACTAGATTCCGGCATGCGCCGGAATGACGGATTAATCAGAGGTTCCCTAGAAAAATCATTTCAGCCACGGAAACACACGGAAGCCACTGAAACACAGCGCCTTCCTGGAGTGACTCTTTACCCCCTTGCGGGTGATGGCGGTGCCGGCGTGAAGCTTATGATCTTGTCGGTGTTTTTCCGTGTGATTCCGTGGCAAATGCAGTTTATAGGTTTAACGTTTGTAAATGGTTTCCTGACACCGTAA
>JBGSOE010000242.1:0-10272 GCA_041739295.1 Thiohalobacterales bacterium
ATTCAGGCCGAAGGCCGCGTCCGACAGGTCATACTCGCAAAATATTTTGGAATGATTGGAGCAATAGCTTATTTTCTATTGAGCATTACATGATGGCATGACATCCCTCTCCCCAACCCTCTCCCGCCCCGGCAGGAGAGGGGGTTATCCCCTCGCCCCGTTTACGGGGAGAGGGTTAGGGAGAGGGGAGTTTGTGTCATCCCAATGGGTAATGATCAATAATCGTTCAGTTTATGCGCCGACAATAGCGCGACGAGGCCTTCGCTTACCTTCGTGACTGCATGCTGATAACCTGCAGCAAGCTGAGGATAATCATCTCCCTGCACGACAGCTTCCGCTTCCAACCGATCCTGCAGCATAAGTTTCCCGGAGGAGCGTTCGATGAGAAACACACGCAACCCTACTCTGACCGTGCCACCATTCGGACCACGCAGATGTTCGAAACGATCAATATCCAGGCGCAGTCGATAGGCCTCATCAACGCCGTCTTCCGGCATCACTACAACAGTGGCGATACCCGCGTCTCGCAGATAATCCGCCAACTCGATCTGTAACAGATGCGGTGGCGTATCCACCCAATAATGATAGTGATAACGCTGCAGCGTCGCCTCCGAGCCCGCTTCACTGTGGAGCAAGGCACGATCCCGATACAGCGGAATAGATGCACCGACTTGTACCGACAAAATACCGTTCAACGCCGGTGATTTCAGCCGCTCTTCAGGGGCACCAATATCAAGCCTGTAAAAACTGTTAGTCGGTATAGGCGGCGCGCTGCTACAGCCAGCCAGCATGAATAGGCCGGCCAATACCACCATCAAACGGGTGACCACTGATTTAATCACTGCTCACTCCTTTTTCTGCTGCGGGACTGCCGTTGAGCAGCAGACCCGGGTTGCTGCGCAACTCGCGACTGAATTCGTTCATGTTGCGGCTCGCACCTTCTAACTCGAACAGGATGCCGTCGACCTCGCGTGAAACGCTGTCGAGAGTGTTGCGCAACGACACCACCGAGGCACGCACATCGTCCCGATTATTGCCGACCAGTCCCTGCGTCTCGCTCATCAGGTTATCCAGCTGCGTTTGCGTACCCTGCAGGCTGGACGACAGATCATGGAAATTTTTCGCCGTGGCCTCAACATCAATGATGATATTACTGATACGGCTGGTATGCCGATCATCCAGCATACTCGACAGTCCTTGCGCGCTCTTATCCAGCTTCTGCACCATGGATTCGAGATCACCGAGAATACGCGGTACGCGGGTTCCCAGTTCACCACCCAGACCGGTCACCTGCTGATTGATGTTATCCAACAAGGGCCGCAGGGAGTCGCGGGTAAGGCTACCGATATCCTCTGCAACCGTGCCCAGCGCGGCGAACATATCGCCACCTTGCAAGCCAACGATTTCCGCGTCCGGTGGCAAATACTGCTTGCTGCTGCCCTCTTCGATATTGATCACCGTCTCCGCCAACAGTCCTGCGGAATAAATGCGCGCAACGCTGTCTTGTGGAATCTGCCAACCTTGTTTGATGCGCATTTCAACGCGGTAGCGTGTGCCGGTGTCGTCCTGTTCAGGCTCCACTCCGCCTACGAAGCCAACCTGATAACCTTCATAGGTCACGCGTGAACCATCGGTTAGGCCGGTAATATTGTTGTAATAGACATGATACGGAATGCTGTCGCCGACCCGGCCAGTGATTTTATACAGCACCACCAGAAGCACAATCAGCGTAGCCAGCACGAATATGCCGACCGCCAGATAATTGATATTGTCACGTTTCATCAGTTCAATTCGTCCGTGTCAGCCGGCGCATATAGTCATCGATGTCGACCGCTTCGTTTTCCGCTATGCGGTTGATCAGACCATGCACTCGTGAGTTGTCCGAATTTCGGACCTCGTCCACCGTACCCGTCATCAGGATTGCGCCACGGTCCAGCACGGTGATTTTGTCAGCAATCTTGAAGGCACTGTCCAATTCATGCGTGACCACCAGAATAGTGATATTCATGGACTCGCGCAGACACAGGATAAGTTCGTCCAATTCTGCCGATACAACCGGATCAAGACCCGCGGAAGGCTCATCGAAGAATAATAATTTCGGGTCCATGACAATGGCCCTTGCCAAGGCCGCACGCTTGAGCATGCCGCCCGACAACTGAGACGGCATCAGGTCTTCATAGCCCGCCAGATTGACCACTTCCAGCTTCATACGACTCATAATCTTGATGGTCTGTTCATCCAGACGCGTATGCTCGCGCAACGGGAAACACACGTTCTCACCGACAGTCATGGAATTGAACAGCGCACCGCCTTGAAATGAAACACCCATATTGCGACGTAACGCGAACAGCTCCTGACCGCTGATGTTGTTGATGTCCTTGCCGAACAAACGAACACGCCCAGAGGTCGGCAGGTGCAATCCAAGCAGGTGTCGTAACAGCGTGGATTTCCCGGAACCACTTCCACCCATGATCACGCGGATCTCGTTAGGCTGCACCTCTAACGAGACACCGTCCAGGATGCGTCGCTCACCGTAGTAGGTAACCAGATCTTCCACCTGGATCACGGGTTCCACTGCGGGTTGGATGGCGGCGCTGTTATGCATGAAGGATACTCAGCCTCAGCGACTCAGGAAAAAGGTAAATATCATGTCGGCAACGACAATGACGGCGATACATAACACCACGGAACGCGTGGTGCTATGTCCCAATCCTTCTGAACCACCGCTCACCTCGAAACCGTTACTGCAACTTACCAGTGTGATCAGCACAGCAAAGACCACGCTTTTGATCAGCCCTTGCATCACATCAAACGGCACCAGCGAGGCAAGAATCAATTGAGAATAGGCCTCCAGGCTCATATGTAACTGCAGACTGCACAGCAGACCACCACCGAACAGCGACATAAAGTTCGCGAGTATCGTCAACGCTGGCACCACCACCAACATGGCCAGTAGAATCGGCGCTACCAGATGCCGAACCGGATTCACACCCAGCACCCGCAGCGCGTCCACTTCTTGCGACATCTGCATCGCACCAATGCGCGCAGCAATCGCAGATCCGGATCGACCTGCCACCACAATTCCGACAATCAATGCACCAAATTCACGGGTTATCGACATTGCCAGGCCTGGAATCACCTGAGACTCGGCACCAAAATCACGCAGTGTGTAGATGCCTTGCAACGCCATCATCACACCATTGGCAAATGACAGAATAGTCACAACCACGATGGCTTGAACGCCGATGCGCATCATCTCGGCCGCAACAGATGACAATCGCACCGGCTGCTGACGAAACCGTCCAACAAAAATCCAATATAGACTTTCCAGCAATAGCAAAGCCCCATAGCCGAACTCCTCGACACCGCCGACCACGCGCCGTCCCAGATTTTCGGTTAAGGCTCTGGCCATCATCTCCGTAATCTCGTCATAGGATAGATGAGGCGCAATGGACAGATGGTCGTATCTCGACCTACATTTGATGCATCGCTAGCCGACATTTTTTAGCCGCTCCTCAATACTGAGATATAGCGGGAATACCTTATCCAGTCGGGCAAGCTTGAGCACATTCAGAACCGCCGGACTTACCCGCACCAAACCGAAATCCAGTTGCCGCTGACGTGCCAACTGAAAGCCCTCCACCAGACTGGCCACGCCCGAGCTGTCGATGTAGGCGACATCACCAAGATCGACGAGGGTTGGTCGGTTGTCCTGCAGACAGGTCAGAATCAACTTACGCGCCTCGGGTGAAGTATGCAGATCAATCTCGCCCGCGAGACTGACAACCGCATAACCATCTTGCATTCTGACGACAACACTCATGCGCCGGCACCTTTGCTTCTCAGATATTTTTTCATGCTCAATACATTTCCTGTGTTATCGGGCGATGGCAGATAAACCACCTCGTCCATAATCTCGCGGATAAAGTGCACGCCTAATCCACCCGGGCGCACGTCTTCCAATGCCCGCGGTCGCCAATCACCCATGCTGACCGGCGTTGCCTCATCGCGGATGCGTATTTCCATTCCACCCGCGATCGCACCGGCACTCAGTTCGATGACGCCAGCCGCACCGCGATAGCCATGCTGAATGACATTCATACAGGCCTCATTCACCGCCAGCACCAAGTCGTCCGCGCAGGCCGGTGCAAAACCGAGCGCCAACGCCTGCTCACGCACCAACGCCCGAAACTGCTGCAAACTATCGGCCTGAGCCGGCAATTGCAGTAACTTCCATGTTTCATTCACTGGGATTCCGCTCCTTGGAATCAATAAACAACAACGTCAAATCATCATGTATCTCGGCATCACGCACCACATCCAGCAGGCGCCGTGCGCGTTGTGCCGCGGGGACATCGGCACACCGCCGGATCATGCCTTTAAGACCCGATATACCCAGCTCACCCCCATTACGTGGGCGTGCCTCTATCAATCCGTCGGTGTAGAGATACAGCGCACCTTCGGCCAAGTTCAGCTCGCGAGTGACAAACTTCACATCCGGGACCACACCCAACGGCGGTGCATCGGCCGGAAATTCCTGTATCGGGCCATTGGCCGGCAGATACAGCGCGGGCAAATGACCGGCGTTGGCTAATTGAATCTGACCCGTCTTCGGGTTGAAGCGACCACCGATCATGGTCACGAACATTCCCCGCACCGAGGTCTCGATAATCTCCCGGTTGAGCATGCTCAGCAGCGTCGCCGGATCACCGATACCTTTACCCAGACAGCGAAATAGACTGCTGACCTTGGCCATCAACAGCGCCGCATTCATACCCTTGCCCGACACATCCGCAATGCAGAAATGGATCTCCCCGCTGCGCGTCGAAAAATAGTCGTAGAAGTCACCTGAAAGCTCGCGCGCCGACGTATTAATGCCGTGAAAACCGGCACAGCCCGCGTTATCACGTGGCATGAGGCTTCGCTGCACTTCGCGTGCCAGCTCCAGCTCACGATTCAGCTCGGCGGCAATGCGATCCCGATCCTCAAGCGCCTGCTCCAGACGCCAGGTAAGCTCCTGATAGCTGAGGTTGTCTTCCACCAATTGCAGGTTGGCTTCGCGCAGCACATCCGACAGCGTGAACTGCTCCCCCACCTGCATGCCCATGGCGGTACCGGCCTCGCGCACACCCTGCGCCAATTCGTCGAGCAGATCGGTCACCTGCTCAGCGGATAACCCGTAATGCTCATTCAACAATTGACGGCAGCGTTGGATCACCGGCCGCTTGTCAGTGGCGGTAAACACCGCAGCCATCCAATCCGCACAGTGCGCCACGGCACAAAGCGCGTTCGTCTCCGGCGCATCGGTTTCCAACATCGGTGTGTGGTGATGGCCCATCACCTGTCGCAATTCCTGCGGCAGTTCCCAGGCCCTGGCCAGGGTTTCGCCGACCCGATCATGGGTCATCTGGAACAGACTCATTTCCAGGGTGTAACGCTCTTCCGGATCGGCGGCGGCCAGACGCCACCAGTCGCCAGCCCGATCCTGGTTGATAAACAGCATCACCAGCAAACCGAAATCCTGGAGTAAACCGGCCGTGAAACAGTCTTCCGCATCCAACTTGGCGGCAGCTGACAGACAGCGTGCAGCCACCGCACGCCGCAAGGATTGCTCCCAGTATTCAGCCATGTCCAGGCCGGGGATGGCGTCCGGGCGCAATGCATCGCGCATCGCCACACACAGTGCCAGGTTGCGCAATGCACGCTGACCCAGCAGGGTCACGGCATGCGCGGCAGATGTCACCTTGGTACGGAAACCGAAGAAGGCCGAGTTGACGATGCGCAGCAGCTCCGCCGTCAACACCGCGTTGTGGGTCACAAGATCGGCCAGGCGTTTGCTGGTGATATTCGGTCGGGCACAGGCACGCACAATGCCAATCGCCTCCTGCGGCGGGGCCGGGAGATCCGTTGGTTTTAATTGATTAACGGTGATGCGGTCCGTCATTCGCTTCCCTGACTACTGGCTCCAACTTCCTGTCTTGATTCTCACGGTATAGGCATGTTCAGTTTCGAACGATCTTTAAGGCACCCGGTGTTGCGGGTATCTCATTGTCATAGTCAGTCCCGGGAAACAGCTTCGCCACGGATTCCGGTTTGCCCAGGTAATAACCCTGTGCGCGGTCAATACCGATTTCCTTCAAGGCAGCAAAGATCTCGGCATTTTCCACAAATTCGGCGACAGTCTTCATGCTCATCAGCCGCGCCACTTCTTGTATCGCCCTGACCATCGCCCGATCTATCTGGTTTTCATGCAAGCGTTTAATGAAGCTACCGTCGATCTTTATCACATCGACGGGCAGATTCTTGAGATAACCGAACGAACTCATGCCACTGCCGAAATCATCCAGCGCAAAATGACAGCCCAGTTGTCGGATAGATGACATGAAACGTACGGCACGCGCCAGATTGTTTATCGCCGCAGTTTCGGTAATCTCGAAACAGAGGTGCTGCGGATCCACGCCACTCGTATGAATTTCGTTGGTCACGAAGGTCAGGAACTGGTCTTCACTCAGCGATTGACCGGACAGATTGATCGACAACTCGACGGGGTGTCCGCTACGTGCCTGCGCAGCCGCGAAACGCAATGAGCGGCTGACCACCCAACGGTCGATCGAAGACATCAGCTGAAAACGTTCGGCCGCTGGGATGAAGGCGCCGGGCGAGATATGGTTACCTTCGGGGTCGCGCATACGCACCAGGATTTCGTAATGCGGTTTATCTTCTACAGTACTCACCGGCACGATCACCTGTGCAAACAACTCCAATTGGTTGTCCGCCAACGCACGCTGCACGGCAGACACCATGCCCATTTCCTCGCGCCGCCGCGCCAACTCCAAATCATCCGGGCGGTATACATGGATGCGGTTTCGGCCATCCTCTTTTGCGGCATAACAGGCCATGTCCGCTGAGGCCAATGCCTCGGCAGAGCTATTCAAGGTCTTCGTCAGTTCCACCAATCCGATACTAACGCCGATCTGAAAGGATTTGCCTTGCCATTGGAAACGAAATTCATTGACCGTCTCGCGCAAACTCTCGGCGACTTCCATTGCACGATGCAGTGGACAATGTACCAGCAGCAGGCCAAATTCATCGCCTCCCAGGCGCGCCAGCACATCGGCCTTGCGTAGTTTGCTTTGCAGATAGGCCGTTAGTTTGTGTAGCAGCTGATCGCCGGCTGCATGCCCACAGGTATCATTGACTACCTTGAATTGGTCAAGGTCGAGATAACACAGGGTGTGCTTATGGCCATCACGATGCGATTTTTCCAAGGCGCGTTGCACCTCACGATCGAACTCACGGCGATTATAGAGGCCTGTCAGAACATCGTGACTGGCCTGGAAAGTCAGCTCCCGCTGCAGGTTGCGCGCCACGCTGACATCATGGAACACCATGACGGCACCGCGCACCTCACCGTGGCTGTCATGAATCGGCGCCGCTGAATTCGCAACAGGTACCAATAAACCCGAACGCAGCTTCAATGCGCTTTCTGTATCGAGTTCGACTGTGCAATTTTCTCGTAGACAATCCAGGATGGGGTGATTAAGTAATAAGCCGGTTTCCTCTTCCACCAGCGGCATCACATCGGGCAGAAATTGGCCACGAATTTCATCAAGATTCATCTGCAACAGCCGTTCTGCGACCGGGTTCATAAATACTACCCGGCCGTTATGATTGGTTGTAATCACAGCGTCGCCAATGGAATGCAGGGTGACTTCCGCCAATTCCTTGGAGCGCTGCGCATCGAGTTCGGATTTGCGCACGCGCTCCAGTGCACGGTTGATGAACTTCGCAAGGTAGCCGAATTCATCCGTACGTTCGCTGGGAAAACTGACGTCGGTCTGTCCTTCGGAAAGCCTATAGGCCGTACGGACCATTTGCGCCATAGGCAACGTCAGCACCCGCTCCAGAAGACCTTTAAGCACGACGCCGAATATCAGCAGTAAGGCACCCAAGGTAAGCAATAGACGACTGCGTTCGGCATGAAGCGTCCGATCGATATTCGGTAAATTGATCGTCACTTCACCACTGCTTTCATTTTTCCCGTCATGCGACAGATCCAGCATCCTCACTATTACCTGCGGGTTTTCATCTCCGAGTTCTGCGCCGACACGCACGAATTCCTGTCCTGCAATCCTGACAATGACGCCCATATCCGGACGCTTGGCGAGTTGCAGTCCAAGCAGTGCGATTGTTTCTGCCGGTAGCGGATCATGAGCATGAGCCAAGTGGTCAAGTTGATAAGCGATGCTGTCCGCGAGCGCCTCACGTGCGGCACGCGTTTCCTGTTCCCGGTTGTGCAACAACAGGGTTGCAAAGATCAAACCCACGATAATCAGTCCCCAGAAGACGATTACCGTCACCTTGGTCGACAGACTCGTGGGGCTTGATTGCATTGATTGTTCGCTCACCGGCACATCCCTTAGCGCAGCCCGATCCAGCGCAATGCTTGTACCATCGGGCAAATACCACTTAATCCGGCCCCAATCAGGGCAAAGCCGATAAACCAGGGCAGCCACCAGAGTGGATCCGGCAGCAAGATCAGGCTCAATCCTAAAAAGGCAACAATCAGCAATCGCATGGCGCGTTCCGCCTCAAACGAGATGAGGCATTGATGATTTGTCTCCTCAGGTGCTGGCTGGACCTGGGGAGAAAATCTTGCCAGCAGCAAAGGCACACGCAGGTTGGTCAAACCCTCGAATAACAACACGCCCATCAGGACGAAGATGGCCAAGGGCTGCGCCATCACCAGCGCCACTACCAGCCAAATCCCGATCAGCAAGCGAAAATTGCGTTCCGTCATCACACTGACTCCATGATCCATCGCTACGGCACCGGCTGCGATTCGGGTGTGTCCCTATCTGAATGCACAGCGGCGAAATTCGATTAAACTTTAGATTTTTATATTTAACAAATACTTACATTCCATACCCTAGCCGCGAACGGCGCTGATAATTGACTTAAGACAAGGTTATAGGGGGTAGCAAGTCATAGAGTGCGCCCATGTAGTCCAATAATCGGTATTAACGATGTCGATTGCCTTGCAAGATTGGCGCCTGCTGTACCGCCTGGGATTTTTCATGCTGTTTGTCCTGGCGCCACCGCTGGACCTGTTCCGTCTGGACCTTAATCAAGGCCACTTCATTCTCTTAGGGCTGGACTGGACCCTGGGGCTTGACCCCTTTCTGCGCGGTGAGGTCGGTCCGGGCAGTGCGGCACTGAGTTTGCTGCTACGCGGATTTCTGCCATTGCTATTGCTCGGCGGTGGTCTGTTATGGATAGCCTGGCGTTATGGCCGGCTCTACTGCGGTTGGCTATGCCCACATTTCTCGGTCGTCGAACTGATCAACGGCATGATGCGCCGCGCCAGTGGCAAACCGACGCTGTGGGAGAAACAACCTCTACCCGAGCGCCAACCGACAGGTGAGCGCATCATTCCCGACCGACGCTATTGGGCGCCAACTTTGATACTGGTGTTGGCCTTCGCCTTCCTCTGGGCGGTGGTTCTACTCACCTATCTCCTGCCACCCGAACAGATCTACGGCAATCTGATCAGCGGGCAGCTCACCCGCAATCAGTCGGTGTTTATCGGTGTTGGTACACTTGCGTTCACCGTTGAATTCTTAATGGCGCGGCATCTGTTCTGTCGCTTCGGCTGTGCCATCGGCCTGTTCCAGAGCCTCGTATGGATGGCCAATAAGCGCGCCATGGTGGTCGGTTACAATGCATCACGCGCCACGGCCTGCGCAGCCTGCAACGCAGCCTGCGACAATGCCTGCCCCATGCGACTCAAGCCGCGTTCCATCAAACGCAAGATGTTCACCTGCACCCAATGCGCACAGTGCATCAGCGCCTGCACCGACGTACAGGCCGCGCACCATGCCCCGTCATTGTTGGAATGGGTTGAGGATGAATGCGCGTTACAGGTGTCTGATCATGAACACGGCCGCCGTCACCGTGACAAGACGAACTGTTTCCGTGGCGTCGCAGTGCGAGCCGAAATGCCGAACAATGTAGATTATCTATCTGCACAGCGGCGCAATGCTCAATGAGCGAGTTTTTCATAGACACTGATTTTACGAACCGCCAAGGCGCCAAGTACGCCAAGAAACAATTTTTGAACCGCAAAGGCGCAGAGACGCAAAGAATGGAAAATGAATGAGTGATTAAAGAAAGAATAATCCAGTGTCTTGAATACGATGCATGACTCGCTGCGTTCATTCTGCAAGTCTTCTACTGAGCATTACATGATGGCATGACATAGATAGGCTCGGC
>JBGSOE010000440.1:0-6812 GCA_041739295.1 Thiohalobacterales bacterium
TACTAAATACTCCAATTGTTGGTCGTATTCAGGCCGACGGCCGCGTCCGACAGATCTGCAAGTGAAGCATAATAATCAGAGGTTCCTTAATCAGAGGTTCCCTAGATATTCACATCTGCTGATGTCGCTGAGTAATGCGCAAAGCGGCGTTGTCACCGCGGGGTAGGGTGTATGTCTAGCGAGTACGGTAACTCAGCCGTGAAATTCAACTAATGACACAATCAGGTAATCGATCAAGTCTGAAGATCAACATGCAATGGCCGGTATGTCGTGCGGAAGTTGATGTTAGCATCGTTGTGTAGCGGCTTCCGACCTATTCTCGGTCATTTTGATAAGACCGAATTCGCGATCACGCAAAGCCAGCTCTGTGCCAGTTGCCGTCTTTTAGGAATTTCTAATATTTCAGCTGGCCGACTTACGCTTATCGTCGACAGCTGAAATACCCACCACGGCTCCAACTATCAACTCTTGCGGCTCACTCGGGCACAAGGCAGGAAGAGGTTATGCCTGTGTTGCTCACTTACGAACACTCCTTGTTCGATGTTTGCATACACCCAACGAAAGGCCTCTTGATACACCTTCCAAGATCTCACGTCGTTATCGCTGATAGCCTATTTATAAAGACAGTTCATATAGTTAGATCATCGAGATTGGTCTGTTCAGATATCTGGCACAGCTGATGCGATGCCATTTACCCATACCGGTAGTGACTCGACCGGACACTAGCGGATGGCAGGATCATGAGCGGCATCATCTCGAAAGTCTTTGTGTTATTTGCAGCGTGTTTCGTCTGTCTCGTTGCGCCCGTGTACGCGGGTCCTCAAATCGAAGTCAGTTTTGAAACCGGTGCGGCAGACACTCAGAAGCTGGTCCATGCACAGGCCGAGTTTCAAGCCGGACGCTCTATTGTATACAGTATCTTCGACTGCATCAGTAGCTACCCGATGCTGCATCACTGGATCCGCAAGACCACGCGGGTCAGTGAGACTGCAGACAGTGAGGAGTTCCTGGTGGAGTTCGCGTTTCCCTGGCCGGTAGGCCGGCAGTGGTCACGTGTTGAAGTGCGTCACAACGGCAACGCGATTTTGTGGGAACAAGTCGACGGTAGCCTCAAAGCCAACCACGGGCGTATCGATTTCACGCCCGCCGGTACCAATGTGCGTATCGATTATCTCGCCGCTATCGATATCGGTCTGCCCGAGCGGTTGACGCAGTCCTACAAGGCGATGTTCGTGAGGGAATTTTTGACCGCCGCCTATGAACAGGCGAGAGTAATTAGCTCAAGTCCGACGCTCGCGCTCGCCAGCGAGCGGTAGTGCCTGCCAGATGTGTTCATGAAAATACGCCGTACATTATCTGTTTAAAGAATCATTTGAAATCAAGATAAGGCACGAATAACAGTTTGAAAACGGTTTTCGTTAGGAGCTGCGCAATCACCGTCGTTGTACCGACGACTAACCAGACTATAACCTCACCTAACGGCCCGACTTCTGCTTATCGCTTCTCGGAACTTCACACTGGGGCATCCACCAGCACTTCAATCTCTATTTTGATTCTTAAAGCGGACATTTGAACGACTGGAGTTAGTGGTAGCAAAAAAGTGAAATGAGAAACGAGCGTAGCATTTTTATGTCCACTGGACTTTTTTGAGCATCATTTGTTTGGCGACCAATTTTCATTTATCAGCAATTCCGTACGCTTGAAACGCGCATTCAAATTAGTCGACACTGCATTTATCCTATAAACCGCATTTGCCACAGAATCACACGGAAAAACACGGACAAGATAATAAGCTTCACGCCGGCACCGCCATCACCCGCAAGGTGCTGAATAGTCGCTCCAGGAAGGCACTGTGTTTCAGTGTCTTCTGTGTGTTTCCGTGGCTGAAATGATTATTTTAGGGAACCTCTGATTAATTCGCTGAAGCGGCATCTGCCGCGTTGCTGCCAGGCTCAAAATACCTGGCCGGGAAGCGGCAGACGCCGTGTAAACTCCGTTTGATACTCGGTGCTGCGCACCTCGCCCTTCGGGCCGGCTTGCGCCGTTCTATCCGCTGCGCTCCGAGTCGCCTGTCCGCGCCCTGCATCTGCTCGCTTGATCAAATTAATCAGCGGTTCCTTAATATAATCTTGGCGCCATGAATGCCACGTCGCAGCCAACGCGGCGGTCGGAGGATCGCTGTGTGCGTTGCTGCACTAACTGCTTAAATTGAAATAGATCAGTTTTCCCCCGCCGCCGCGCATGCGCCGGCCGAGACTGATGATGCCACTGCCACGCAGCACGATCTGTTCATTATGCAGATAGACTTCGTCGTCATCGTCGATCTGCACGAAGGTGCCATTGGTGCTCTGATCGGTGAGGATGAAATTGGTCTGTTGGAAAGTCACGCGCGCATGCATGCGCGATGCCATTTCCGAGTCGATCTGGATTTCCGCGCGTTCGCCGCGCCCCATGGTCAGCGAAGGGCTTTCGGGAACCAGCGTCATGCTGTGGTCACGCCAGCGCAGGCACAGGTTGCGGCTGCTGTTGGTCCTTTCCTGATTCAGCGTGGGAATGGCGATGCGGGTGATGGTCTCTTCATTGCAGATGACCTGATAGAGTTCCCGCCCGGCGTCTGCACCCGCTGTGTCCTGTTCGTACAGCCGGAAGCGGGCGTGGGATATTTCGGTGAGGCGCCCGGTGATGGCTTTGGTGGCGAAGATCTGGCCGGGCGGCACCTGCTGCATCAGCGGTCTTGCCTGTTGCCCCGTTCCCGCCACGTGGAACAGCGTCGCGTCTTCATCGACGTCCCCGGCCTGTCTGTCGATCAGGATGCGCACCTTTGCCAGTCCCGGGCCGCGTTCGCTGCAGGCCTGCTGCACGCTGCAGGCGACTTCGAACGCGGAATCGGCAGTGGGAAACAGACCGACCAGCTCGTTGTTGCTTATGCGCGTGCCGCGACACACCCTGCAATCGAGCAGTGCCGCCTCGACGAACGCCAACTGCTCCTGGAGCGGTGGCCGGGCCGTGTGACCGGCATTTGATTCTGGCGTTTCCTGCGCCACCAGCCTGATCAGCAGTACTGTCTGGTATGCGGCGTTGGCCTCCATTAGGGTGGCGCCTCCTTTGTCCGGAAACGGTTCAGTGAATTTTGCGCTTACTGAAAACCACATTGACGAGTATAGAAGCATAAACGCCCTTTTTGCCTAGTCTAGGGCTAGCTCATAGGCAGTGAGCCCCTTCAGTTCAAGCCGATGGCAATCCGCATTCATATTGATTCCGCTGCCATTCATACAAGAAAAAAAGACCCCGCTGATGCGGGGTCTCTTATATCGAGCTAACCGGCTGGCTCTGAAGTACCAGTGGAAAAGCCGGTCTGAACGATGTTGGTGTCAGCGGAGGAAAGGACGCTCCACTTTACCTATCCTAGCTCACACCGCTTACACCACTTATGTTGCCATGTATGTCCTTGGTAAAAGTAATTCCCATAATCTCAATTTGTCCGCCACGGGCGTCAATGACATCATCGTTCTGTGTGTTCCGGACCCATTTCATCCCGCCACTCACACGGCTGAGTTCGGCGCTTGTCATGTCTTCATTCGTTTCCAGGTCATTGATCATCATGGTCAGATTCTCCTGAACTTAACGTTAATATTCATGGCCGGGGCGGGGTTGCCTCTGCGGCTTTTCGTGAACCTTTCGGCTTACGTTTCCTCTATTGCAGCAGCTGTGCCAGTTTCTGCGGGTGGGGGGAAATAAGTTTCAAGCGATTGAGTTTCTGTAGTTTTTTATTTCTACCAGTAGCGGACAAAAGCCTTTAACATCGCACTGATCAACTGAATCGTTCGCTGCGCACGAACACAAATCTAGACACAGTCTGCGGCCTCCCAACGGGTACGCAGCCCTAACGCTCGACAAAAGGCCGACAGACAATTTTAGGCGTGCTGTTTAATCCGCGAACAACCGTTTAGGGCCGACCCACGATTGGTAGCCGATCTGAATAGAAGAACTGGCTAAATTTCCTGAGCCGGCCAAGACTCGGACATCCCTGCCTCAGGGAACAACCACAAGACGCACTGTTAGTTTGCTTGCAACGTATTCAACTATTGCTGTTCGCCACGGAGCAACACTGTCACTTCGTCCCTTAAGACTGGGCACAACAGCAGTCAGATACTTCTAACCAATATATTCTTCTAAATAGATAACTTAACAACATCCAACCGGTACATTGGGGTGATTGGCACACCCTGTGCAGAATCCATTCCGAGCGCCTTGCACTCAGGATGAATCCAAATCACTTATTGCTTGTTCAACCCATTTATTTGTTTAGGAGAATCACTATGAAGACCCAGATTCGCATTCATGACCTCGTAACCGATCAAAGCCTCTCTCGCCAATCGGCGGCAGAGATCCGGGGTGGACTAGCTAAACGGGGATCACCGTTCGCCGTGTCGCCCATAGGGCCGCAGGACTTTATTCCTACTGCGGACACCGGGCCAAGCATCGATGATGCCGCATCGTGGGGTGACGATTCTTCCTACTATGGCTTGCGCCCCTTGCGTTGATCGACAAGGTGCCGGCAGCCGCCGAGACCGATCACGGAGGGAATCTGGAGATCAAGGTCGAAGCTTTGCCGGCACTGCGTCCACGCCGCAAGCGGTTGGCACGGCGGTTGCGATGGAAACATTTTCAGATGGCTTAATTCAACTTGGGAGACGGACCATGAGCAATATTGTAATCAAAGACATCATCGAAACCACAGTGCTCGATCAAGCGGCCATGGCTGTCATCGCGGGTGGTACGGATGTGCATATCGATAGCGTGAGTACGACTGTCCGGAGCGCCGACGACCAGTCCGGTATAGGCCCCAACCTGCTCGGGGCATTAGTCAACATAGTCATCGACGGTATCCGCCAACAGTCGCAGCAACCCCGACCGCGTTAGATAGGTCTTGTTTCCACCGGCAAAAAAGCTGGCACAGCTACAGCGGTGGATAGAAAGTAAACCGGAAAGTTTACGAAAAGCCGAAGGGGCAACCCTGCCCCGGCCATGAATATTAACGTTAAGTTCAGGAGAATCTGACCATGATGATCAAAGACCTGGAAATGAATGAAGACCTGACGACCACCGAACTGTCGGCAGTGCGCGGCGGTGTTAACGGGATACACTCCCTGATAAATCTGATGAACCTGCAGGCATCACGTGCAACCGACGACTGGGAAGATGCGGGTCTGGCGCTCTTGGATTGATGGGCATCGCCAGGCGTAAGGGTGGCAGCGAAGCTCTGACCAATTTCCGAAGCGCGAATATATAGCGCACAGTTGGGGTCATTCTTGCGAAGTTCACCGAACGGAAACCCCGCGTTAGCGGGGTTTTCCATGCGCGTGTGAATGAACATTCCCGATAGGAAACAGGCGTGCGTGCTTAGTCATTAACCTTGCCGCTTGCCTAGTTCGGTGCCTTGAATCGTAGTGTCATGCTCAACCATGGTCGCGCGCCTTCCAGTGAAAGATCGGCGCCATGAAGTCCGGCCACGGCCTTGAGTATAAGAATGTCCGCTGCTTTAATCGGGCGTAGTAGACAAGCCTCGTGGTTTACGGGTTTTACACCGGATACATCGCCGCATGGGTCACGCTGCTTGCCGCAGTCGGCTGGGCAATCTTTTTCAGCACGCTGCACGCATTCGTCAGACGATTGGTGCGCCTCGCTATTCGCCGGCTTTGGCTGTTATTGGCTGATAGTCCGGTGTCAGGACGTGACCAGATAGCAGCCCTTCCCCGGCGCATACTCGCTTCCCGGATCAACAATTCAATCGCAGCCGTCGTTCTCGTACACTACCGAGCCGGTGTCCGCGTCGCGGCGCGCTGTTCCGTCTTCATCGGTGACCACGACATGTGTGAACATCATGGCATCCACCCTATGGAACTGTTCGCGCAGTGCCCTCGCCACTGTCTTGTCCATTACGCCGTCATAGATCATCACCCGGCCCTTCAGTTCAGACCCAAGGTCAGACTGGGTGGGTCGAAACAGCCGTTTCATCTGCCAGCTGTCTGCGGACAAGGGCTCCGCGAATGAGACTCTGTGATAGCCGGCGGTACTACTGACTATGATGGCGAAGAATATAAAGCTGTAGTATCTCATGACACATTGCTCCTCATTGGCAGGAGGTCGCCGAAGTCATCCAAGGACCAGTAATCCAGGGATTCAGTCAGATCCTGGTCATAGTTGTCGTAGCTTTCGTTCAGGATGTTGTCTGTGCTGTCGTTGGTCTCGTACATGACGTGTGCCTCCGGTGTGTGTTGGCGATGTACTAGCTTCACCGGGGCTATCGCATCATGCGTGCCAGAGTCGCGTTCATCTCAGTACTTAGTTCGCAACTGGCTGATTAGATGAGATTTGGAATGTCTTGTGCGACAAGAGAGAGCAATCCGCCAGGACGGTTTGGATGAAATGAGTCGGGTTTAGACCAACAGCTGGATCGGACTGCGTTGGTTTACATACAACAGAGTCAGCAGGTACAGACAATCCGGCCCGCTGCGGTGCGTGCTGTACGTTAGTTAAACAGGAATGACTGTCCTAGGGATCGAGCCAAGACCATCATCCGGCTCCATTAAGAAACCTCTGATTAATTCGCTGAAGCGGCATTTGCCGCGTTGCGGCCAGGCTCAAAATACGGGGCCGGGAAGCGGCAGACGCCGTGTAAACTCCGTTTGTTACTCGGTGCTACGCACCTTGCCCTTCGGGCCGGCTAGCGCCGTTCTCTGCGCTTCGCGTCGAGTCGCCTGTCCGCGCCTTGCAGCTGCTCGCTTGAGCAAATCAATCAGCGGTTCCTT
>JBGSOE010000324.1:0-2409 GCA_041739295.1 Thiohalobacterales bacterium
TGGCGCCACTGCGCGCAATTACCGGCCACGCCCCGCCTGCAAGAAAAGCTCGACATCTTCCGCGCCAGCGGCCAGGTCTTCCGCGTGCACGAAGAACTGTTCACCGAAGGCAGTTGGTTGCAGGTGATGCTGGGGCAGGGCATTGAACCGGTGCGATATCACCCGTTGGCGGACGCGCTGAGTGCGGCGCAACTCGATGAGTTTTTGGGCAACGTGCGTACGCTGGTGACTCGTACTGCGACGAACTTGTCCACCCATGCAGAGTTCGTCGCGAAGCATTGCGGGGCGGTGGGGTGATCTCCGCGCAGGACTTGAAATGCACGACCGTTGCTGAAAGATGCAGGGTTAAAGCTGAGCGTGTGATGCACAGGTCATAGCTGCGGTTGATGGGAGAGAGGCAAACGGCAAGTGCTGCTCCGGCCCACGTACGCGCTGCCTGCTACTTGAAGATGCGATGGATGCTACGATGAAAGACCTGACCCCGTTGGCATTTGTGACCCCGTTGGCATTTGTGAATGTTGAGCGTGGCGGTATGAATGAGTTCGCAAACACGACTGAGGATGGGGTTATAACAGTGTTTGCAGGGGCGTTCAGCAGATCCTTTGCATATCTTGGTACAATTCTTTTCCATGAATTCGTTCATATCGATCAGCTACATTTTTCCGGACGGCGCGTTTCTGTTTTTGGTGATGTTATTACTGAAGTTGAGGCTTCTGATTTGTCGCTTGGTGACAAAAATCCATTTCGAGGCCAATTAAACGACCTTGAAGTCAGCATAATACAGCAGCAGCGAAGAGATTTCTTTTCTCAACTTTCGTCGGCTTGTAAATTTGCCGCAGAGAATGGACTGTATGATTGCAACTAAAGCGACTGGTAGCAACTTGGCGGCGATGGCGTTCATTGTTTTTTCAGCGACAAATATTGACGTTGCTGCTGCGGCCTGTTTGCCTGATGAAAATGATGTGAAAATGCTTGTGCAGCCATCGGTAAAATATGTAGAAATAACAATAATAAACGAGTCCGTCTGCGATGTAATGATAAGTCCGAATGTTAGGTTATTTCAGGAATTGCACATTTTATGACACAAGGTGGTAGCCGAATTGGTTTTAAAAAAATCGGCCATCCGGAGGCTGATGTCGACAATGTCAGCGTTTTATCGCCGAATTCTTTTGTCGGGACTCGTATTTATTACAGCACGCTTTCCGAATACGTGAAATTTGGCACTGGGTGTTATGAATCTATGTTTTCATATGTATATAGATACGAACGTAATGCGCTGGGCATGGGGCGAATTACAAGTGGAAAGGTCATCGAGTTGTGTTTTAAAGATACTGGCGCCGGTTTGGAATACGTAGATCCAAAATAAGGGGCGCGGGGTCATGGGTCATCATTTCGGGTCTACCGCGTTTCGTGTGGAAACCCAGCCTCACCTCGCGGGCACTGGCCGGCGGCGATAGGGAGCTCGGGGTCAGAGGGAGCTCGGGGTCAGGTCTAGCATTGATGCATTGACGCCTGCGGCGTGATAGTGTGCGGCGATGGCACGTCCGATCCGCATTGAGTTTTGTGGGGCGCTGTACCACGTCACTTCGCGCGGCGATCGGCGTGAGGCGATCTATGAGGATGACGAGGACCGGTCCCGGTTTCTGGAGGTCCTGGCGCTGGTGGTGGCGGATGCGAACTGGGTGTGCCACGCCTACTGCTTGATGGGCAATCACTACCATCTGGTGATCGAGACGCCGGACAAGAACCTGTCGAAGGGCATGCGGCAGCTCAATGGCGTGTACACGCAGTTGAGCAATCGCCGCCATGGCCGCGTGGGCCACCTGTTTCAGGGGCGTTACAAGGCGATCCTGGTGGACGCCGACAGCTATCTCCGCGAGCTGACGCGGTATGTGGTGCTCAATCCGGTGCGCGCGGGGATGGTGGCTGAGCCGGCCGCATGGCCATGGAGTAGCTATCGTGCGACGGTCGGCATCGACGCGCTGCCGCCGTGGTTGGTGGTCGATGGTTTGCTGGCACAATTCGGCACGCGGCGCGCGCAGGCGGTGCAGCGTTACGCGGCGTTTGTGGCCGAGGGGATCGGCGGCGAGTCGATCTGGCGGCATCTGAACCGACAGGTGTTTTTGGGCGATGACGCATTCGTCGAACGCATGCAGAACGCGCATGACGCGCTCCAGTCGGTCACGGCCGACGTCAACATTCCGAGGGCGCATCGGCGCCCGCCCGCACCGCCCTTGTCGGAGATTGCCGCCACGCACAGCAACCGCGATGCGGCAATGGCGGCGGCCCATGCGAGCGGCGAATACAGTTATCAGCAGATCGCCGAATTCTTTCGTGTCCACTTCACGACAGTAGGGCGGGTGGTGCGGGCGAGCCGGCGGTGAGGGGCCGCCTGATGATACAAGGCGA
>JBGSOE010000341.1:0-9141 GCA_041739295.1 Thiohalobacterales bacterium
GAGTAGCGCTTTCGAATATGTCTTCTCGAACAGCCAGTCCAGATCAATCAGATGTCCGCCTCGTAAAAAGCGCCAATAGCTGATCAACTCCTTGCCCAGAACCAGGTCCAGATAGGCATTAAGATTCATACGCGGTGCCCCGGAGAGGAACGCGGCCAAATTACTTGCTCCGGCTGAAACGCCTATATAAGAATCGAATGGATTGAAGTTATCCTTCAGGAATCGATCAAGCAGGCCAAGTGAGAATACGCTGCGCAGCGCCCCACCTTCGACGATCAACATCGTCTCATGCACTGAATCTGGTCTGTTACTACTGCCCATGGTTAATGGGCACGCATCGGGGAGCTTGGGCGACGCAGATATAGCAGAGAGAGATGCATGCGTTGTCTTGGTCCTATGGGGACTTTGCTACAAGCGTGGATGGCAGCCGCAGCAGTGGCTGCCCCATGCGGATGACCTCTCCCGTCTTTACGTTATCACACAGTGTGAAACCGTCCGGGGCGAAGACGATAATGGTGGATCCATGTTGAAACCAACCCATCTCCTGGCCCTTGTGCAAGTGGGCGTTGCACGCCATGACATTGGGGCCTTGGTACTTGAGATGCAGCAGCACATTCAGAAAATGCAGGCGGATACTGGCAACAAGTATTGCTGCGACCGGCACCAAGGTGATCAAACCAGCGCTCGATTCGAGCTTGCAGCGAATGATCGCCCGCTCGTTTTTGCAGAATAGCTTCTCTACGCGTTTCAGAGCAATCGGATTGACGTTCCAGGTATCACCGGAAATGTAAGTCACCTGCTCCACCTGAATGTCATGCGGCGCATGGAAGCGATGGTACATATTGGCTGTGATGCGCAAGGTGATATAGCGGCCATTTCGGTAGGTGCTTACCATCTCGGGATCAGCGAGCAGGTCCAGTAGCGTGTAGTGGAAGCCCTTGGCCTGAATCAGCTCGGCATCCTCGACTTTGCCGCAGGTTCCAACAATGGCGTCACATGGACTCACCAGGACTGTGGAGTCTAAGTCGACCGGACGTGTGCCATCCCTAAGCTCGCGAATGAAACAGTCGTGCAGACTGCGGAATTGCGTTTTCTTTGCATCGCTCAGCTCGGGGGCAGCCAGGTATTTCCACATTCCGATGGAAAAATCCCGCACAAGCGGTTGCTCAATCTTGCTGAACCAACCCATGAATTGCGTCATGAGTCGACGCGGGATGCGGTTGGTCAACAAGTAATTGATGTCCTCCTGGTGAAATATATTTGCAATGAAAGTCGGTAGTTTCATAAAACTGTAAAATATCCCGAGTTATACTTTATCGAAGAGGAACTTATGGAACCTCTGATTAATTTGATCAAGCGAGCAGCTGCAAGGCGCGGACAGGCGAAAAAACGGAGTTTACACGGAGTAAATGAGTATTTTGAGCCTGGCCGCAACGCGGCAGTTGCCGCTTCAGCGAATTAATCAGAGGTTCCTTAGTGAAAAATACATTCACCCTATACGCACTGGGCGCGGCCACTTTAGCCGTGTTGCTGCCAAAACTAAAGGCGAGATTGGAGCTTTCCCGGGCAAAGCATCGCTCGCTTGCCGGACATTCGAAGATGTCGCGGCGCTTGGCCAAGCTGGTTCCTTTCTATGAATTCGACGAGTCGCAGTTCTTCTGCTCCGACGAGGCGCCCGCTGCGATTGCACAACAACGTCGCGACGGCTTCATGCGACTTGCCGATGTTTTTCGTGAGCGGTTCCCGGAAACGGTACGCCTTACCACGGAGATACAGGATAGTATCTCGGACCTGCAATTCACCGGTGTATACCGTGTTCCCTTCCAGTACAGCCGTTACGTACGCTCGCATCTAAAGACCGGATCTTTTGTCGCAGCCTCATCCGGCGTGACCATCACTGACCTCGACGGCAATCGATTATACGATCTGGCTGGGTCCTATGGCGTCAATGTGTTCGGCTATGACTTTTACAAAGCATGCCTGGCACGGGGTGCTGAGCGCGTCCGCGATCTGGGGCCCGTACTCGGCGCATATCACCCGGTCATCGTCGACAATGTCAATCGTCTCAAGGCCATCTCGGGGCTGGACGAAGTATCGTTTCACATGTCCGGCACCGAGGCCGTCATGCAGGCGGTACGACTGGCGCGCTATCACACGCGACGATCACATCTGGTGCGATTTTGCGGAGCCTATCACGGCTGGTGGGGGGATGTGCAGCCCGGAATTGGCAACCCGATACCGGCACACGAAACCTATACCCTGAATGATATGGATGAGCGTGCACTGCGTGTACTTCGCACGCGCCGCGACATTGCTTGCGTGTTGGTCAATCCATTGCAGGCGCTGCACCCCAACTTGAATGCAGCGGGAGACTCCTCACTGACCGATAGCTCACGAACAGCGCACTTTGATCGTAACGCGTATAGCGAATGGCTGAAACGTCTGCGCACTGTATGCACAGAGAACAATATCGTTTTGATATTCGACGAGGTCTTCGTCGGCTTCCGGCTGGCACTAGGCGGGGCGCAGGAATACTTCGGTGTCCAGGCTGACATGGTGACGTATGGAAAAACCCTGGGCGGCGGGCTGCCTATTGGCGTGGTATGTGGAAGCAAGGCCTTGATGAAGCGCTACCGCGAGGACCGTCCGGCTGACATCTGCTTCGCGCGCGGCACCTTTAATGCCCATCCTTACGTGATGGCCGCTATGCATGAGTTCCTGCTACAACTCGACTCGCCAGAGATTCGCGCAATTTACAGCAATCTCGATGAGGTGTGGAACAACCGGGCGCGGCAACTGAACCAGCGCCTGTGCGAGGAAGGTTTGCCAGTGCAAGTGGCGAACCTGTCTTCGATCTGGACTGTTTTGTACACGCAACCGTCGCGCTATAACTGGATGCTCCAATACTACCTTCGCGCTGAAGGATTGGCGCTGAGTTGGGTGGGAACCGGGCGTTTCATTTTCAGCCTGAACTACACGGATAGCGACTTCGCTGCGGTCACTGACAAGTTCATCGCCGCCGCTCGCACCATGCACCAGAATGGTTGGTGGTGGGCTGACGCGGCGTTGACCAACAAATCCATCAAGCGCCGCATACTGCGGGAATTGATTGCACACCGCCGCTGATCACCGGCATCTCTAGACTCGCGTTCCAGGGTGAATGAGTGTTTCCTTGCACCGCGAGAATCAAGCTCCCTGTTTTGACCCCATCGGATCCATCAGTTCGCCGCGCATCACATAGAACGGTGATTTGTAATAGAGCATGATGTCGTGGAAGGGGTCGGTGAGAATTTTGGTCATCCACACCAGACCGGTCTGAATATCCTTGAGGAAGAACAGATGAACAGTTCGGAATAATACGGCAGCACCGCCAAGAACAAGCCAGATCAATGCCGTATGATTCACGAACTCGATCGGATTGCTGCTCTGGTAGAATATCCCTAGCAGGGTAGGATCGAAATACAGCACCAATGGTGACAATGCCCAGACCGACAGGAGAACCACCTTGCGTTTGAGATTGTAACCAACTTTTATCTCTTCCTTGTACTCGTGTGTCGCCTGGTTTACTTCATCGTAACCCTTCGGTTCGAAGAAAAAATGTCCCGCCTGCCGGCTGACCATCGCGACGAGCCAGCCGATTAATGCCGCCATAGCCGGATCAATAAACAAGAACACATAGGCGCACAGGAAGCTGATGGCACTGATGAAGTGCAGTGACTGATTGATCCGGTTGTGATGATAATAGCGGTGATCATCCCAACGCTGTACTTTGAGGGCCTCAAGAAACTCGCGCATATTTTTTCCTTTTGTCTGGATAAATACCGTATGTTTTACAAGCAACGCTGCCCGCGGGTTTTATCGATCGAAATGCGGTGTTTCGGATGGCGGCACGGGTGCGGCTGACACCACACCGGCCAGCAATATAAGCATCATCACCAGCGTCACCATCAACCCTATTCCATTAGAACTATGCTTATTCAAACCCTTGTCTCCGCAGCGTCATACAACTGTGATACGACGCTCTAGTAGAATACGACCCTATCGAACGAAAGAGCCGACTCGTGCTGCATTAACGAACGGCGTTGCACCCTTGCGTAAAATTATTTGCCGGCCATCAGTGGTGAGGGCAAGTCATGAGTTGATTACCATGTCGCGACTATCGACGAGTATTGTTACAAATATGTAAAGCAAGGATTATGGTTTTGTGATGATGTAGGCAGACGCCGCTGAGAACTTTCGCTATCGGATAAAAGAGAAGCAAGAGACCAACCTCTGTCAGTAGAATGTTTTTCCACTTGGGAACCCCTGATTAATTCGCTGAAGCGGCATCTGCGCCGTTGCAGACGGGCAAATAATGTTCATTTACTGCGTGTAAACTCCGCTTTTCCCACAGGCTACGCCTTGCATCCGCTCGCTTGGTAAAATTAAACAGAGGTTCCCTTGAGAGAATTCATGCAGTATTTTTTGGATGGCGATCGGCGCAGAAAACGTAGTTCAGTCACTAAAGCCTAAGTAAAATTGCTTAGCTGCCATCTATGCGACGTCGCTGACTTTGCTCCGCTGCTCATAAGGCTCGCGCCTGGCGCGGACGGCCGAGATGTAGCTTGAGTCAGGCTCTGGGACGAATAGAATTATGAAACGTCCGGCATTACCTTTTTCAAAGACAGCTCTATCACTGTTTTAGGGGTGCCTGGCGGTCCGTTAACACCTTCGTAGCGTATAAATTGCGATAGTCGTTTATCAAACCAGTAATAGGCCTTCCAGTAATTTCTTAGCGCGCCTGCCAATCTGATTATTAATCGTGTAGATTCGATACGACCGGAGGCTGTATCGATGGTTTCGAAACCATCTTTTTCCACTGTCATCTTCAAAGGATCGAGATTATCAGGCCGAATAGTCCAGAACTGTACGCTCTGATCTTCACTTCTGATGAAATACCGAAATGAATAGGACAATGTTTGATACCAGGGTATGTCACCTAGATCGTGACGCTCTTCAACAAGATGTCCTTGGAAAGTGCCGCGTACCGTAATAATTGATCCAATGCGCACGGCGGAGACATCCACCTCTGGCCCTTTGACTGACCAGGATATGGTCTGCCCGGATTGATCGCACAGATTTTCATAATGGATATCATCCTCGTCTGACACAACCAGGAACCGGTCATTTCCCTTATCGACGAGTGACCATTCGTATGTCATAACGTCTTTGCCAGTCATGCTTTGGAACTGATGGCGTTCGATTAAACTGTCCATGGCGTGAATCGAGCGGGAAATGCAAAAGCAGGTGAACAGCAATAGAAGTCTTGTATTCATCAACAGGCCACACCCATCAGAGTAATGCATCTGTCAGCAAATAATATAATTTACTGATTAAGCTTTGAAGCCATTCTGTTGGTTGCAACTGAACTGCAATAATGCACTCATCAGATAGGACACTGCATACTTTTCAATGGTACATCAGGATTTTCACGACCTGGCACAGTTCGGCATAAGTGCCTTTGCGGTTGACACCGGTATTTACCGTTGTCTTAGCGGCTCAACAATCCTCGGTGACTTGCGTAGATTTATGGTTAATATCGGCAACTGCTATAGATGCGCGGCTACACTGTTCTTCCACTACAGCCTGATAGATTCTGATTAGCCGTTCACACAAAGCCGCGTTCGACCAGCGCGCAGCGTAAGCGCGTCCGCGTTCGCTTAGCTCACGGCGCAATGACTCGTCCTCCAGCAGTCGCTGCACCGCAGCGCTAAATGGCCCCACTTCGGCCGGCGCGGTCAAGGCGCCCTCGCCTTCGATCAGCACATCGCGCGCGCCCAGTGCCGGTACGCCGACGACCGGCACACCCAAGGCCATCGCCTCCAGCAGCACTAATCCCTGCGTCTCGGTGGTCGAAGCAAACACAAAGGCATGCCCAGCCGCATAACAATCCCAGAGGTCCTGCCCACGTTTGAGATAGCCCACGAAATGCACATTGTCGGTGATCCCCAGTTCATGGCAGCTGCGCTTGAGATGCGCCTGAGCCGGACCTTCGCCAGCGATGATAAGCAACAGATCCGGATGATGCGGGCGCAATTTCACTACCACGCCCAGCAGCATGTCGATGTTTTTCTCGAAGGCGACACGGCCGACATAGACCAGCATAGGACGCTGCGGGTCCAACCCATGCTTGTGGCAGAAGCGAACGCGATCACCGGGGCTGAACTCACTGAGGTCCAGACCTGTCGGTAACACTTCGATCTCACTACGCACGCCATAATCACGCATGACCCTCAACATCGCGGACGAAGGCACGATCAGGCGATCGACGGCATGCGCCTGACTGCGGGTGAGTCGACGGGCAATGTATTGCAGCAGTGCCTTGGGCAGGAACGGGATATAGTGATGCAGATAGGCCTCGAAGTAGGTGTGATAAGTCTCCACTAACGGGATGCCCAATGCCCGTGCCAAACGTACGCCCGCGCGATGCGCCGCAAAGGGAGTATGTACATGCACAAGATCGAAGTTCAGGCGCGCGAGTCGCGGCTTGAGCTTGAGAATGCGTCCGGGCAGAAGCAACCGGTCTTCGGGATCACCCAGCAGATAGTATCCCTGCACACGCAAGGTATCGGCATCCTGGCTCTGATCACCGGGGTACTGCGGCGCGATCAATGTCACCTGATGACCGGCCGCCTCCAGAAATCGTCGGAATGTCGATATCGATGTGGAGACACCATTGACTCGAGGATGATAGACATCCGAAAGCATCAGAATCCGCATGTGCTGACCTCATGAGGTGTGACGGGAAATTTCCTGATCTGACAGGCTTCGACCGAGACGCTCAACCGGTGCGTTGTCGGAATGCGAGTAGCTTTCTGGCTGCAGGTATAGTCTCGGGTTCCTCCAGCATACGGTCCCAATAGACAACCTCCAGTCGACCGTCACCATGCTCTACCAATGCACTACAGCTCTCTACCCAATCGCCGTCATTGCAGTACAGCATGTCACCGATGCGTCGGATCTCCGCTTTATGGATATGCCCGCACACGACACCATCGACACCCGCGCGCTCGGCCTCGGCGGCCACGCATTCCTCGAAGCGGGTGATGAAGCTGGTCGCATTCTTGACCTTGTGCTTTAGATAGGCCGAAAGCGACCAGTAGGAGTAACCGAATTTATGGCGGAAATGATTGAACCAGCGATTGACACGCAGCGCGAGGGTATAGGCGCGATCGCCCAGATGGGCCAACCATTTTGCACATGCCATCACGCCGTCCAGTTCGTCACCATGCATGACCAAAAGGCGTTTACCATCGCGGGTTTCATGTATAGCGCGATCGACAACCTCGATACCGCCGAACAGACTGTCGGTATAACCGCGGGCGAATTCGTCATGATTACCGGGAATATAAATGACGCGGGTACCCTTGCGCGCCTTGCGCAACACCTTTTGCACCACATCATTATGTGTCTGGTGCCAGTACCAGCCACGCTTCAGCGCCCAGCCATCAACGATATCCCCAACCAAGTAGAGGACTTCTGATTCGTTATGACGCAGGAAATCCAACAGATAGTCCGCCTTGCAATCTCGGGTGCCGAGATGCGTATCGGATATCCAGATAGTCCGGTAGTGGTTCTGCCTCGGCATATGAGTTCGCCATGGGGGAACACGAGGTCTTTTATAAAGATTGCATATGACGATCTGATTACGGAATCATGGGGGAAATGTGACAGATTCGCGCTGGAAGGGCATCGCCATCACTTAGGGAACCTCTACTGGGTCATGGGCATGGATTACTTCATTGAGACGTGCATCGACATGGGGCGCCCGCTCTTTGGAATCGGCGATGATGCTTTTGTAGAAACGTCTTCGTGAGTGGCAGGATTACTCAGGGTTGATTGCCTGTCGTATCCTCAGTCTCGCGGTGGCCCGTCACAAACGCGATCCGGGTGATCCCGGCTTGCTGCGCCAGGGCCATCACTTCCGTCACACGCTCGTAGCGCGTGGCGCGATCCGCCCGCAGGTGAAGTTCCGGGGTGGGCAGGCTGAATTCAGCGGCCGCGGCCAGCCTCGCGGCAAGCTCCGATATGTCGACGCTATCACCATCCACGAACAGTCTGCCCTGCGCGTCCAGCGCAATCTGAATGGACTTTGGTGCTTCATCCATGCGGGTCGAATCAACCTTGGGCAGATCAATGGGCACGGCTTGATGAAACAGCGGCGCGGTGATGATGAAGACCACCAGCAGCACCAGCATGATGTCCACCAGTGGGATGACGTTGATCTCCGCCATTGGCTGGCTGTGGTTCACCGAGCTTCCGTTGTAGCTGAATGCCATTGTTGTACCCTCAGCGCGCCGACTTGGCACGCAGCGATGTAACGTTAGTACCCTTCGCTTGCGCATCCAGCCGCACACCGGCAACCAGATATGCATGCAGGCCATTGGCGAAGCCATCCAGTTGCGCCAGCACCAGCCGGTTGGCGCGCGTGAAGGCGTTATAAGCGAGCACGGCGGGAATCGCCACGAACAGGCCTGCTGCCGTCATGATCAGCGCCTCGCCCACCGGCCCCGCGACCTTATCGAGCACCACCTGCGTCGAACCCGACAATGCGATCAGCGCGTGATAGATGCCCCACACCGTGCCGAACAGACCGACGAAGGGTGCGGTTGAACCCACCGAGGCAAGCAAAGTCAATCCCCGTTCCACACGTGCCTGCGCGTAAACGATGGACTGCTGCAGCGTGCGCCCGATGAACTCGCTGGCATCCACACCCGCTCCGATACCGCCCGCGGACTTCTCTTCCCAGGCCTGCGCGGCGAGCACCGCGTCCGTTGCCACCTGCGTGAACACGCCGTTTCTGTCCTCCGCACGAATCGACTCGAGCGCGGTGGCGCGCGATTCAGCCTGCCAGAAACTATTGAGCGAGCGCCGGATCGTGCGCTGAAACCGCAGCTGTGCGATCGACTTGCCGACGATGATGTACCAGCTCACCACCGACATCAGCAAGAGCATCAATGCGACCCCATGAATGACGGCATCGCCATGCACCCAGAAGTGTTCGAAACCGAGTTTCTCATTCATGGCTTGCTTCCTCTAATTGGGCTTTTACTCATCATGACATGCCCTGTAGGAGCGGCCTTGGCCGCGAACTGTACACGC
>JBGSOE010000359.1:0-7410 GCA_041739295.1 Thiohalobacterales bacterium
CTGCTGATCTTCTTCATGATCACGACCACCTTCGAGCGCGAAGCACAGCTGCAGGTGGACTTGCCCGAGGCCTCCAGCGAGCCAACGCCGAGACCCGATAAGGTGTTGGAGATCACCATCAACCTCAATGGCGATTACTTCATCAATGAACAGCAGGTGGTGAAGTCCTCGGCTGATACCTTGCGCCGGGCCATTGTCCAGGTCATTGGCAAGAACCGAGACCTGCCCGTGATCGTGCGTGCCGATGCGCGCAGCCCGTTTCAGTCCGTTGTTACCGCCATGGACGTGACCGGTCAGCTGGGTTTGACGCAGATGTCACTGGCAACGACAAAATCCGGCGACGATACCGAGAAATAAATGGCGTCGAAAAAGACTGCACCTCCCACCCCGCCCACCAGCTGGGTGACCTACCGGCGATTGATCGGCTACGCATTGCCGCATTGGAAGATTTTCCTGGTCAGCGCACTGACCATGGCCGTCTATGCCGCGACCGATACCGGTTTTGCGGCGTTGATGAAGCCCATGTTGGATGATAGCTTCGTCGCACGCGACAAAGATGCCATCCGCAATATCCCATTGCTGCTGATGGGACTGTTCCTGGTGCGCGGCATCACCGGATTCATCTCCACTTATGGCATGAATTGGGTGGGCCGGCATGTTATCCAAGTCTTGCGCGGCGAGATGTTCACGCGCCTGCTGCAATTGCCGAACGGCTATTACGACACCAATGCGACGGGGCAGCTGGTTTCCAAACTGATCTACAACGTCGAACAGGTTGCGCAAGCCAGCACCAATGCCATTACTATTCTGATCCGCGACAGCCTAACAGTTGTATTCCTGCTGGGCTGGATGTTTTATATCAGTGGCTGGTTGGCGTTGTTGTTCCTGATCGTCGGCCCGGTACTCGCCGTGGTCACGCGTTATATAACTCGACGCTATCGCAGAATCAGTCGGCGCATTCAGGATTCCATGGCCGAGGTCACCGAAATAGCCAGCGAGGCCATCGAAGGTCAGAAGGTGGTCAAGGCCTTTGGCGCGCAGGCCTATGAACAGCAGCAGTTCGATAACATCAACCGCAAGAACGCGGGCCTGCAGATGAAACACATTGCCACCAGCGCCGCCGCGGTGCCCTTCACTCAGTTCCTGACCGCGAGTGTGCTGTCAGGCGTGATCTACCTCGCCACCCTTGATCCCATGCTGGATAAGATCAGCCCCGGTGGTTTCGTGTCGTTTATCGCCGCGATGATGTTGCTAATGCCTTGCCTTAAACGCCTCAGTACCGTGAATGCCGCCATGCAGCGCGGCATCGCGGCAGCCGAAGGCATTTTCGTCATGCTTGACGAGCCGGCTGAAACCGATACCGGTACGCGCACTCTGGATCGCGCCCGTGGCGCAGTCGAATTCAAAGACATCAGCTTCCGCTATCAGCCGGATCAGCCGCCGGTCATCAGTAATTTGTCCTTCCGCATGGAGCCTGGTCAGATGATCGCCCTGGTGGGTCGTTCTGGCAGTGGCAAGACGACGCTGGCCAGCTTGTTGCCGCGTTTCTATGACGTGCAACAGGGCGCGATATTGTTGGACGATGTCGATACCCGTGACTATCGTCTCGCGGATCTGCGGCAACAGATAGCATTGGTTAGCCAGGATGTTGTGTTATTCAACACCACTATCGCCAACAACATCGCCTATGGTCGTCCTGACATTAATCGTGCCGATATTGAACGTGCGGCGCAGATGGCGCATGCACTGGAGTTCATCCAGAAACTGCCACAGGGATTTGACACTGAAGTGGGCGAGAAGGGCGTACTGTTGTCGGGTGGTCAACGGCAACGACTGGCCATTGCCCGCGCGCTGCTGAAAGATGCGCCGATCCTGATTCTCGACGAGGCGACCTCTGCGTTGGACACCGAATCGGAGCGAGCTATTCAGTCTGCGCTGGAGATTTTAATGCAGGGACGTACCACACTGGTGATTGCGCATCGCCTATCCACGGTCGAAAAGGCCGACCAGATTCTGGTCATTGACGGCGGTACTATTGTCGAGTCAGGTCGACATGCCGAGTTGTTGGCAATGGAAGGTCGCTATGCCGCGCTCTATCGGATGCAGTTTCGCGATACGGTGGTGGGCTGATGTCAAACCAAATACGTAGGGTGTGGTGAGCGCAGCGAACCGCACCAAATATCACTCAATACATCGCACTCGGTGCGGTTCGCTACGCTTACCGACACCCTACCCGAACTATGCCCAATCTTGAAAATATCTGGTATGGCCGCAGTCCCTTGGCGCTGTTGCTGTTGCCGCTGACTGGGCTCTACTGCGCGATCGTCGCGGTGAGACGCCTGGCCTATCGTTCAGGTCTCAAGAAAACACACCACCTTGACGTCCCCGTCATTGTTGTCGGCAATATTACTGTCGGCGGCACCGGTAAAACGCCTCTGGTCGGCTGGCTGGCACAGTATCTTCGCGAACAAGGTTACCGACCGGGATTGGTTGCAAGGGGCTACGGTGGCAAGGCTCAACACTGGCCACAGCAGGTGCGGCCCGACAGCGATCCGACGGCCGTCGGAGACGAACCGGTCCTCCTGACCCAGATCACGGGTTGTCCGATGGCGGTTGCCCCCGATCGTGTCGCGGCCGCGCGCGCCTTGTTGGAACACAGCGATTGCAACATCATTATCAGCGATGACGGACTGCAGCATTACGCTCTGGGTCGCGATATCGAAATTGCGGTGATCGATGGTATCCGCCGATTTGGTAACCGTTGGTGTCTTCCCGCAGGACCGCTACGCGAACCAGCCAGCCGCGTCGACAGCGTCGATCTGGTGGTAAGCAATGGCCTCGCCATGCGGAATGAGTTCGCTATGCAGGTTCTGGTAGATGATGCGGTCAATCTGGTCACCGGTGAACGTCGACCGCTGCAAAGTTTTCGTGGCGAACGCCTCGCTGCGATTGCCGGCATTGGCCGGCCCGAGCGTTTCTTCGAGGAACTCCGCCGGCAGGGATTGACGATTGAGGCGAAGCCGTTTCCCGATCATCATGTCTATCGCCCTGAAGATCTGGCCTTCGCCGACCACACCTTGCTGATGACCGAGAAGGACGCAGTGAAATGTCGGCGCTTTGCCCGGCCGCAAGACTGGGTTATTACTTCCCGTGTACAGATTGATGCACGGTTCGGTGAGCAGCTGCTGGGCTTGCTAAATAAGGCCGGCGGGACGGTCTGACCACATGATCTGGTAGGATAGACGCATTACCCTATAAACCGCATTTGCCACGGAATCACACGGAAAAACACGGACATGATCATAAGCTTCACGCCGGTACCTCCATCACCCGCAAGGTGGTGAATAGTCGCTCCGGGAATGCACTGTGTTTCCGTGTGTTTCCCTGGCTAAAATGAATTTTTTAGGATTACTGTAGGGGTGAAGGTATGGACAAAAAACTACTCGATATCATGGCCTGCCCGGTCTGCAAGGGGCCGCTGGTCTATCGCAAAGCAGAGAAAGAACTGGTGTGTAGAGTCGATCGTCTAGCCTATCCGATTCGTGATGACATTCCAGTCATGCTGGAAGAAGAGGCACGCCAGTTGCCACCGGACGAAGAGGTCGCCTGATTGGATTGGCTGCGCTAATGAGTGGATTCAAAGTCGTCATCCCGGCGCGCTACGGATCGTCGCGTCTGCCCGGTAAGCCGCTGCGTGTGTTGGCGGGTGCACCCATGGTCGAACATGTGTACCGGCGTGCCTGCGAGAGCGGTGCGGAGGAGGTCGTCATCGCGACCGATGACGAACGTATCGAGACAGTAGCGCGTGGTTTTGGCGCGACCGTTGTAATGACCTCCGCTGACCATCCCTCTGGGACCGACCGTTTGGCCGAGGTGGTCGATCAACTGGGTTGGGCGGATACGGCCATCATCGTCAATCTGCAGGGTGATGAACCGCTGATGCCACCGGCGCTGTTGAAACAGGTCGCCGCGAATCTGGCCGCACATCCGGCTGCCGCAATTGCGACATTGGCAACGCCGATCACCGAGGCGACAGAGTTGTTCGATCCGAATGTGGTCAAGGTGGTTTGCGATGCAGCCGGCTACGCGTTGTATTTCAGTCGTGCCCCGATACCTTGGGCGCGCGATAGCTTCACGGTCAGCAGGGATGAATTACCCAGGGGTATCGCGTTTCGTCGCCATCTCGGGATGTATGCCTACCGGGCCAGCTTCCTGCGCAGTTATCGCACGTTGACCCCCGCACCGCATGAGACGACCGAGATGCTCGAGCAACTGCGCGCGCTCTGGCATGGATCTAAAATCCACGTTGCGGATGCTGTCACGCAGCCGGGTCCAGGGGTCGATGTCGAGGCGGATGCCGAGCGCGTAGCTGCCTTGTTACAGAAGATGATAACTGTGAATGCTTGATAATGATCTGTTTAATATTCTAGATTTAACTTTAAGGGCACCTCTAAAAATTCAATCAAGGCGATGATGGCAAGGCGCAACCGGGCGACTCGAAGCGAAGCAGAGAGAACGGCGTAGCCGGCCCGAAGGGCGAAGTGCGTAGCACCGAGTAAAAAGCGGAGTTTACACGGCGTCTGCCGCTTCCCGGCCCCGCATTTTGAGCCCGGTTGCAACGCAGCCAGCGCGCCTTCAGTGAATTTTTAGAGGTGCCTTAAGAAGTCTGTGTGGTAACTCCCCTCTGCACCGAGCACCGGCACGGTGCGGGTCCGGTCGACTCAACGAATAGCATCACTGTACTGATTGGCCTGGATCACGGCCATACTTGTATCGCACACCGGAAGACGCCTTCGGCATCACCGACAAACTGATTCACGCCATCGCCATGCCGTTCTAGATCGACGGATGCACGTAGATCATGGGCGCCTATGGCCACTCGGTGATCCGCCGTTTCCTGGTCGGCAGTACGACCACCAGTGTGATTCGCAACGCCACGGTGCCGGTGCTGCTGTTGCGCTGATCATCCAACGCCCGCCGAACGTCAGCTATCTTGCCGGCTGGCGCAGGCGACGCACAGCGTCGTTGTCGGGTCGATCTCCAGCCGGCGCGGCCCGAATCCTTGATGCGTACTGGCTGCGATTTCGCCACGCGGAACGTGTTATCGTGGATTGTGGTAATGCAGCGCGGTAGGAGAGGCGTAGGTAGACTGTCTCCTCAGGAATGCTCTATCGGTTGGTACGATCCAGCCAACTATTTTCAGTTTTGCTGTAGGACGGCCAAGGGAACGCTGAAATATGGCTCAAGCGCGATCGAAAAGCCGCCATCGGGACAGCAACCCGATTTGCGTCAAATTTTATGGCACCTATACTCCGCGGGCCTGGATTCGCCAGTTTCCGGGTGGCGTGCCGAAGTGGGGGAATTGCCATTTCCTGCTCGGTACGGATGCTGCTGAGTTCGACTGGCTGGTTGTGTATAACGACTTGCCCCGAGTGCATCCGGAGGAAGTGTTTCTGCTACCACGCGAACGCACGATTCTTGTTACCACTGAGCCTTCGTCAATCAAGGCGTACGGGCGAGCCTTTACCAATCAGTTCGGTCATGTACTGACCAGTCAGGAACCCTGGGCTCTCCCGCACCGGAATCGGATCTACTCACAGCCGGGCCTGCAATGGTACTACGGGCTCGGCGAGAACCGCCTTTTGAGCTACGACCAAATGGCCGCTGATGTGCCGCTCTCCAAACGCGGACTGTTATCGACCGTCTGTTCCAATAAGCGGCAGCGACACACCCTGCACGGGCAGCGCTATAGATTTACCGAGGAACTCAAAAAGCGGATTCCGCATCTGGAGATCTACGGCCACGGTGTACGCGAGATGGACGACAAAGCCGAAGCGATTGCGCCATACAAATATCACATCGCTGTCGAGAACCACAGGGCACCGCACCACTGGACCGAGAAGCTAGCGGACGTTTTTCTCGGCGCCGCCTTGCCCTTTTATTGCGGCTGCACCAATCTGGCGGAATACTTTCCAGAAGAAAGCTTCATACCCATCGATATCAATGACGCGGCCGGTGCCGCAGCGATCATCGAGACGGCGATCCGTGAAGGAGAATATGAGAAGCGGCTCCCGTATATCCTGGAGGCGCGACGACGGGTGTTGGAGGAGTACAACATTTTCGCGGTGCTCTCCCGCGAGATAGAACAGCGGCATCGTGACCATGCTACCTGCATGGACCCCATCCGAATCCTTTCGAGGCGACGACTGCGGGTGCTGAATCCACATATCGCGGTAGGCCACCTGCTGGAGAAATTGTGGGCGCGGGTCCGCACGGCAGGCACCCGCCTGACTACGTAGTCCGAGTGGCGTGAATACGCAGGTGTGGATCGCTGTCGCCAGCTAAGTGCTGGTGGCCATCATCAAGAAACAGCTCAATCTCGATCTGTCGTTGCATGCAATGTTACAAATCCTGATCTGATCAAGATCACCGGCTTCAAGATGAAGTCGCGCCACTGAAATCGGTAAGTAGTGCGTGCAGTATGCGGCCCCGCTTTTTTTGTGTTACGAGGAGCCGGTATTCAGCACCGCAGTGATCAGCCACCCCGAACGATACCCGTCAGATTAAGGTTTCCCCCGCTATTCACTGCCCGCTATACCCGCTTCGCTCAGCAGTTTGCGCTGCACCGTGATCCACACCCGCAACCGGTCACTGATCTCATTGCGCACGCGCTGGAAGACTCTGCGACATTCCTCCGGCGAGCCGGTTGCGGCGGCCGGATCGTCGAAGCTCCAATGGATGCGCTGGGTATCGCCGGGGAAGGTCGGGCAGTTGTCGCGGGCGCGGTCGCAGACCGTGATGACATAGTCGAAGGAGCGGTCGAGAAACTCGCTCAGGTGTTTGCTGTGCTGCCGGGTGATGTCGATGCCGCTTTCCAGCATCACATCGATTGCCAGCGGGTGCAGGCCCTGGGGTTCGGTGCCGGCGCTGCAGGCCTCGAAGTCGTTACCGCCGAAGGAGCGCAGCAGCGCCTCGGCCATTTGCGAGCGGGCCGAGTTGCCGGTGCAGAGAAAAAGGACGCGGATGGGATGATGCATGACACAGGTCCATTCAAGCCGAGATAGTGCTTGCCTTTATATTCGCATAGACGTATATATGCAAGCATGAATATACAAGCCGAGCAGTTCTTCAAGACCCTTGCCGATCCTACCCGCCTGCGGGTGCTGGTTTTGCTCACTCAGGAGGGCGAACTCTGCGTCTGCGAACTCACCCATGCGCTGGACGAGATCCAGCCGAAAATTTCCCGACATCTCGCGCTGTTGCGCGAGGCCGAGGTGGTGCTGGACCGGCGCCAGGGGCAGTGGATCTATTACCGCTTGAATCCTGAGCTGCCGGCCTGGGCACGCGAGGTGCTGGAGGCCACGGCCACCGGCGTCGCCAAGCAACCTGCGTTCGCCGGGCTGCGCCGGG